>CAMBUJ010000231.1 GCA_945871005.1 Opitutus sp. GAS368
GGCTTTGTTTCGGTGGCGGGCGGCGTGGTGCGCTTTGACACCCTAAATTACTGGTGGGCGGCCCTGATCGAAAACGGTAAGGCCCGCCTGGAGGAACGCCCTGAGTCGATCCGCGCCGTCTGGGTTGAGCCGCACGGCGATCGCCGCCAAGAGCTGGTTTTTATCGGCATTGGGCTCGACGAGGTGGCGATGCGTGCGGCCCTCGACGCCTGCCTAGCCTGAGCGAGAAGTGCGGGTGGGCGCGCCGGGGGTGGGGGAGCGGCGAATTTTAAGCCGTGTCTTCCGCCGATCCGGCGCTAGACCTCCGCCCATGAAGAAAACCCTGTTTGAGCGCATCATTGCGCGCGAGATCCCCGCCCGGATCGAACATGAGGACGAGCGCTGCATCGTGATCCATGACATTGATCCGCAGGCGCCGGTCCACCTGTTGATCATCCCCAAAACGGTGATACCGCGGGTCGGCGATGCCGCCCCGGGCGACGAAGCCGTCCTCGGCCACCTCCTACTAACGGCCGGATTGGTGGCCAAAAAACTGAATCTGGCCCGCGGCTTCCGCTTGGTCATTAACCACGGGCCGGACGCTTGCGAAACGGTACCCCACCTGCACGTCCACCTACTGGCCCAGCGGCAGCTCAGTTGGCCGCCCGGCTAATACGCTAAAGGCTAGGCGGTTAACTAGGGCGATTTAGCGCTCGGGGGTGGCCGAACCGATAAGGGGGCCGCGGCGGGGGCGGGGGCATGCGCTCGTTTGCCCTTTCCTGCCCAGGTTTTGCGCGTCGGGAGTCCTAGCGGAAAATATTTTTGGCTTCACACCGGCCCTGTGCAGGCGTGGGGGGATGCCGCGTGTTGCCCCGACCCTTCTCATCAGCACAACGGGGAAGTCTCAAGCGGGTGAACGCTTAACGGAGCCGGTGTAAGCGGATCCAGTGTATCCGTAGACTGGATTTAAGTTAACGGTGGTGGGCGTGTGATCTTTGGGCTGTAAAATTAAATGCTAAAGTCGGCCGAAACTGAGCCGTTAATACCACTCATAATCTGTAGTGGAAATCTGGTGAACACGGGCGGATTTCATAACCCACAGTTTGTTATCAACCTATGAATACACGCGGAAAACCCCGTCAGTCGCCGGCGCTGGTTGAGCTTCATTGGTCGCACTTGGGCGTGGCTTATCGCGCTACTGCTTGGCCGGACGTAGAGATGGAACGCATTGACTTCGATCACTGGGGGCGGGCCGAAGTGGGGGAGGATGCCCTGGCTTCCGGAATGCTCGAGGTGGACGCGGCGGCGTGGCGGCGTTACCTCGAATTTGTGCCCGCTGCCGAGCGCGCGTTTTTGCAACGTTTTCACTACGGCCGCCTGGCCGCTTTGCTGATGCTGGCGCGTGGCCCCCAGTTATTGTCCGATCTGGATGAGACTCCTGCGCTTGTACCTTTTTTGGCGGCGCATGCCAGCCTGCGAGGGATGGACTGCCCGCATTGGGCCGAGCTGGTCGCGATCCATGAGCGGGGCGGCATTTATGCCGTGCTGGAATGGCTGGGGCTGCCAGCCAGCCGCGAGACCTTTTTGATTTTACACAACCTGAGCGATCCGGACGTTCCCCGCCGGCTACTGGAGCCGTTGCGGGCGCTGCTTTGGCGCCCGATGGCCCGCTTCGTTTTGCAGCGCACCCCTGACCTGACCGATCGCCAACTGACCCATTACTGTCACGAACTGGCGGCCTAAGCGGCCAAAACAGGGGAATAACGGGGAGAAAAGTAGCGCAGACTTCCGGTCTGCTTGGGTTGCGCAGGTCGTGTGAACTGCGCCACCTGCTACCTTTTGTGGTTAAACAGCATGGGTTGGATCCGACTGGTTGTCGTGTTTAGGGTTACTCTCATCCCCAAGGGAATAATCCGGCGTGGCTCCACTGTTAGAGTGGAAAAGCCCTTTCTTCGTTTCGTTCGCAAGGCATGATCGCGGGTCTGAATCGGCCATTTTTTTCCAGAAACTGAATGGAGCCCCTACGATCCCCGCGTTAACAGCCGATAACTGTTAATCATTGCCCTGGTTTCGCCCACCATCCGCTCGGCTATCCCCCGCATCTCACAGTTTGCCTAATTAGTTATGAAACTACCCCACCTGATCTTGCTTCCGCTACTGTGGTCGTCTGCCGGCGCCGCCCCCGTGGCCGCCCAGCTCGCAAACTCGGCCACGTCGGCCCCCACGGCGGAGATTTGGACGCGTTATCTCGCCGCCGCCGATAAAGCTCAGGTGTTGCCGGATTTTTCGCTCGCAGGCTATCGGGGCGGCCAGACCGGTATCCCTGACCGCTTCACGAACGTAAAAACCTTTAATATTGCCGACTATGGCGCGGTCGCCAACGACGAGAAATCAGACCAGGAGGCGATTGAACGCGCCATCCGGGCAGCCGAAACCGCCGGCGGCGGGGTGGTTTTTTTCCCTTCCGGCGAATTCTGGGTGAATACCGATCCGGTTAATACCCGCGGGATCGAAATCAATGGCTCCCACATCGTGCTCAAGGGCAGTGGGACCGGCCCGGGGGGCACGGTGGTGTTTATGGTCAACCACATGCTTAAAAACGACCCGACGATCAAGTGGGGCAATAAGCCGATGTTTACCTTTAAACATAAAGATACCGATTATTTTACCAGTAATTTGTCGGCTCGGTCGTTCAAAACCACCTCCCCGCTGGCCGGGGCGGTCGCTCGCGGCGCACAGACGCTGGAGGTTGCCGACGTGCGCGGTTTTACGGCGGGCGATTTGGTGATCGCCTATGCCGAGAGTAACCGCCCTGAGCTGGTGTCCGAGTGCTTACACGGCAAGGCTACGCACCCGAGCTGGGCGCGGTTAGTTAATAAAGGCGTCACGTTTCAGGAAATGACCCGCGTGCTGGCGGTGAAGCCCGCCGCCGGAGCGAAAGCCAATCAGGCGCAGCCTGGCACCCTAGAGCTGGCCACCCCCAGCACTCTGGCTATGAGCCTTAAGGATCAATGGCGAGTCTCGGTGGTCCCATCCCTGCGCGAATGCGGCTTTGAGGATATTCATTTTAAGGGCAATTTCCAAGACGTGTTCGTGCATCACAAAGACTATATCCATGATTGTGGTTGGCAGGGAGTGAAGATGGTGGGCACGGTCGATTCCTGGGTGCGCCGCTGTGTGTTTACTGATGTGAATGGCGGCGCAGCCCTGGAGGGCACCATGAACTGCTCGATCCTCCTCTCCGCGATGGCGGGTAACCGCGGCCATACTTGTTTTAATATGACCTTTGGCAGTCATAATCTGGTGGGTTGTAATGTCGCCAACGAGGACCGCGGCGGGATTGAGGGTGCCCATGGCGTGGGGACATCGCACTTGGCCCATAATAACGTGACCTGGCGGTTCAAATCCAAGGTGCGCGGCATCGACTTTCACGGCACTTTCCCGCGCAATACCCTTTCGGATTTATACGAATCCGACGATATTTCCTGCCATGGCGGCAATTATACCGACTTGCCCAATCACATGGGCGGCATGGTGATTTGGAATTTCAATCAGACGGGGGAAGCCGTGACGGATTACGATTTCTGGAAAATGGCGACCGTTAAAAAGGGGCGATATATTTATGTCGATAGCGTGACGATCGTCGATCCCGTGGTGGTCGGATTCCGCGGAGCGAAAACGACGATTAAGGCGGATTCAGTGCGGCATCAGGAAAGTAACGGCCAACCCGTTCTCCCCGCGTCGCTTTACGAGGCACAATTGGAACAACGCTACGGTCAACTCCCCGCTTGGGTGAATCAGGTGAAAGCTGAATGGGAAAAACTCAGCCGGTAATAATACTTAACGGTTCTTGTCATTTATGAAAATCACCTCACTCAGCCTTTCTTTATTCGCTCTTGGTTTTACGATTAACGCAGCCGGGGCGACCGAGGTCGCCAAGCCGGTAGCAGCCGCTCCGACGTCCGCCCACCAGCCTCGGTTTTCCACCGCCGGGTTTTATCAACTCGAGGGCACCGGGCGTGAGGTCTATTCGATGAACGTGGCCTGGCGGTTTTTGAAAGTCGATGCGCCCCAAGCCGAGACCGCAGCTTTTGACGATAGCAAGTGGGGCGTGGTCAGCCTGCCCCACGGGCTCGAATACCTGCCGATTGATGCCAGTGGCGGGGTTAATTACCAAGGTCCGGCCTGGTATCGTAAACACTTCACGCCCGATCCCGCTCTCAAGGGAAAAAAACTCTTTCTTCATTTCGAGGCGATCATGGGCAAGTGCAAGGTGTGGGTGAACGGCACCCAGGTGACCGAACATTTTGGCGGTTACCTGCCGGTCATTGCCGACATTTCCACCCATTTAAAGTGGGGCCAAGAGAACGTGATCGCAGTGCGCGCCGATAATAGCGACGACCCGCTGTATCCGCCCGGAAAGCCCCAAGCCGGTTTGGATTTTACGTATTTTGGCGGGATTTACCGCGACTGCTGGTTGGTCGCCCATAACACGGTTTTTATCACCGATCCCAATTATGAAAACCAGGTCGCCGGCGGCGGCATTTTGGTTTCCTATGATAAAGTCAACGAGCAGGGCGCCGAGGTGAACCTGCGCCTGCACCTGCGCAATGATCAAACCACTGATTTTGCCGGTACGGTGGATTATACCTTAATCGATAAAGCCGGAGTGGTTGTGAAAAAGGTCTCGGCCCCGGCCGCCGTACTCAAAGGTGGGGCAGCTACCGTGGTGGCGCAGATGAATTTAGTCGCCCCCAAATTGTGGAGCCCTGAGTCGCCTTACTTGCATCAACTTCAGGTCAGTGTAAAAGACGCCAATGGCCGGGTTGTGGATGGCTATATGCAGCGCATCGGTATTCGCGGCATCGA
>CAMBUJ010000232.1 GCA_945871005.1 Opitutus sp. GAS368
CGCACGCGGGAGTCGCGGGCGATTTTTTTGGTCTTGGGGTAATCGGCGATGGCGTGCAGCCCGCGGCTTTCTTTGCGCTGCAACGCACAGGCGACAATCATCTCGGCGACTTGCGTTAGGTTGCGCAGTTCCAGCAGCCGGGAATCGACGGCGAAGTTCCAGTAATACTCGTGGATTTCACGGGAGAGGTTCGCGATCCGGGTGCGCGCGCGCTCCAGCCGGCGCGTCGTGCGCATGATGCTCACATAGTCCCACAGCGTCCGGCGCAGCTCGTCCCAGTTGTGGGAAACCACCACGCGTTCATCGACGTCGCCGCCACCCAAGTCGACCCAATCGGGGATCGCCGGGATGGGCAAGCGCAGGGCTTTTTTGAGATAGCGGTCGACCGAGGTCGCGCCGCGGTGGGCCATGACCACGGCTTCGAGCAGCGAGTTGGATGCGAGGCGGTTGGCCCCGTGCAGTCCGGTGCAGGCCACTTCGCCGCAGGCGTAGAGGCCGGGCAGAGAGGTCTCGGCCGAGAGGTTGGTGGCGACCCCGCCGCAGGTGTAGTGAGCGGCCGGCACCACCGGGATCATGCCCTTGGCAATGTTGATGCCGATGTCCTTGCAGGTTTTGTAAATGAGCGGGAAACGGGTGCGCAGGAACGCTTCGTTGCGGTGGGTGATGTCGAGCCAGACATGGGGCGCACCGCTTTTTTTCATCTCGGCGTCGATGGCGCGCGCAACGATGTCGCGCGGGGCCAGATCGCCCATCGGGTGGTAGTCCTTCATGAACGCCTCTCCGGCGGCGTTGCGCAGGATCGCGCCTTCGCCGCGCACCGCCTCGCTGATGAGGAAGCGCAGCCCGCTCGTCGAATAGAGCGCAGTCGGGTGGAACTGGATAAACTCCATGTTGCGCACCTCGATGCCGGCCCGGTAGGCCATGGCGATGCCGTCGCCGGTAGCGATATCCGGATTGGTCGTATAAAGGTAGGCCTGGCCCGCGCCGCCGGTGGACAACATCACCACGGGCGCCTCGAAGGTGAGCACATGGCCGTCGCGCACATCGAGGGCGTAGACGCCGAGCACGCGGTCGGCGCGGCGCGGGGTCTTGGGGGCGAGCTTGCGGCGCGTGATCACGTCGATGGCGAACATGTGCTCGTACATCGCGATGCGCGGCTCCTGCGAGAGGGCCTTGATCAGCGCGCTCTCAATCGCCTTGCCGGTCATGTCCTTAACGTGGAGCACGCGCCGCTCGGTGTGGCCACCTTCGCGCCCGAGGTCGTAACCGCCCGAGGCGTCCCGCGAAAACTCCAGACCGAGGTCGACCAGTTCCTGCACCCGGGCCGGGCCGTCGCGCACGATCTCGCGCACGACCTCTTCGTCGCACAACCCGTCGCCGGCGACCAGGGTGTCCTGCACGTGTTTGTCGATGTCGTCGGTCTTGGCCGTGACCACCGCGATGCCGCCTTGGGCATAGTTGGTGTTCGATTCAGCCTGGTTCTTCTTGGTGAGAATCGCCACCGAGCGGCCCAGGCGGGCGGCCTTCAGCGCGAAGGTCAGCCCGGCGATACCGCTGCCGATCACCAGGACATCAAAAGAGGGTCCGGTGCTCACAGGATTTCGTTATCAATCAAGCGCACCTCGTCGACCCAGACGGCGATGGTCATCACAGCCGAGCCTAGGGTGATCTCGCCCTTGACCGCTTCCATGGTGAGGCGGTTGACGATGGAAACATAAATGATGCGCACCCGGCGCTGCTGGCCGATGAGGTGGGTGGCCTCGGCGATGAGGCGATCGACCCGACGCTCGCCAGCGGCGACCATCTCGGTGGCTTTGCGCAGGGCGCGGCTAAGTACGAGCGCCTCCACGCGCTGGGTCGTCGTCAGATAACGGTTACGCGAACTCAGCGCCAGTCCGTCCACTTCGCGCAGGGTCGGGGCGACCACCACTTCGATGTTAAAATTCAGGTCGGCGACCATCTTGCTGATCACCGCGACTTGCTGGGCGTCCTTTTGCCCGAAAATCGCGCAGTGCGGGCGCACGATGTTAAAGAGCTTGGCCACCACCGTGGTGACGCCGCGGAAGTGCGACGGGCGCGAGGCGCCTTCGAGCGGCTTGGCGATGTGTTCCTCTACAACGTAGGTCGAGTAGTTTTTTGGGTAAATATCGGCCGCTTCCGGAACGAACACGTAATCCACGCCGGCCGCCTCGCAGGCGGCCAGATCGGCCTCCAGTTGCTTCGGGTATTTGGAGAAATCCTCGCTCGGGCCGAACTGGGTCGGATTAACGAAAATCGTAACCACCACCACTTGGGCGAGCCCTTTGGCGATCGTGACCAGGCTGAGGTGGCCGGGGTGCAACGCGCCCATCGTCGGCACGAGGGCGATGCGCTGGCCTTGGGCGCGCAGGCTCTCGGCCAGCAACTGCATCTCGGAAACGGACGTGATTGTTTGCATGAAACGGGTGGGCGCGCGGAACAACGCGAGGCTTGAACAAAGCTTCGGCGCCGCGCTTATTCAAGTTTTTCGCCCACTCCTACGCATTTTTTAAACCCGCTCACCATGATCCGCATCAACGAGAACTACCTGAAACTGAAAGCGTCCTACCTGTTTTCCGACATCGCCAAGCGCGTGACGGCCTACACCACCGCCAACCCGGACAAGCCGATCATCCGCCTCGGCATCGGCGACGTCACCGAGCCGCTGGCCCCGTCCGTGCTCAAGGCCTTCCATGCCGGCGTCGACGAGATGGCCCAGCGCGCCACCTTCAAGGGCTACGGCCCGGAGCAGGGCTACGCGTTCCTGCGCGAGGCCATTGCCACTCACGATTACACCGCCCGCGGCTGCCCGATCGTCGCCGACGAGATTTTTGTCTCCGACGGCTCGAAGTGCGACTGTGGCAACATCCAGGAGATCTTCGCTACCGAGGGCCTCAAGCTGGCCATTCCCGATCCGGTGTATCCGGTTTACGTTGACACCAACGTCATGGCGGGCCGCACCGGCACCAACCTCGACGGCCGCTACGCCGGCATCACCTACCTCGATTCCACCTCGGCGAATGGCTACGTGCCCGCGATCCCCGCTGTGGCCACGGATCTGATTTACCTGTGTTTCCCCAACAACCCGACCGGTGCGGTCGCCACGCGTGCCCAGCTCGAAGCCTGGGTTGCCTACGCCAAGGCGCACAAGGCGCTGATCCTCTTCGATAGCGCCTACGAGGCCTACATCCGCGACCCGCAAATCCCGCACTCCATCTACGAAATCCCCGGGGCCGACGAGGTGGCCATCGAGTTCCGCAGCTTCTCCAAGACCGCCGGCTTCACCGGTACGCGCTGCGCCTACACCGTGGTGCCCAAGAAGCTCATGGCCTACGACCTCGCGGGTAACGCCCACGCCGTTCACGCCCTCTGGAATCGCCGCCACACCACCAAGTTCAACGGCGTTTCCTATCCCGTGCAGAAGGCCGCCGCCGCCATCTTCACCCCCGAAGGTCAGGCCGAAGTGAAGGCGATGACCGACTTCTACCTGGCCAACGCCGCGCTCATCCGCAAGGCGATGACCGATCTCGGGTTCAGCTGCATCGGCGGCGACAACGCGCCCTATATCTGGATTAACACCGGCACGGACTCCTGGGCGTTTTTCGATAAACTGCTCAACGAGGCCCAGGTCGTCTGCACGCCGGGAGCCGGCTTCGGCAAGTGCGGCGAAGGCCACGTGCGCATCAGCGCCTTCAACAGCCGCGAAAACGTCGAGAAGGCCCTAGCTCGCATCGCCACCGCGCTGAAGAAGTAATCGCGGCGCACTCGGGGGCTGAGGCACACTCAGTCCCCTTTTTTGCGTTTTCCCCATGCGCCGACTCGACCAACTCCTCGCCAATCTCGGCTACTGCTCGCGCCGTGAGGCCCGCGACTTTTTGAAAAAACACGCCGTCACTGTGCGCGGTGTCGCCGTGCGTGATCCCGCCGGCAAGGTCCTGGCCGCCGACGTCCTCGTTGACGGGGAGCCGCTCGATCACCCCGAGGGCTTGCTGCTGGTGCTGAACAAGCCCCTCGGGCTGGTTTGCTCCCACGACGAACGCGAAGGGCCGCGGGTGTACGACCTGCTGCCGGAACGCTGGCGGGCGCGTAATCCCCAGGTGACCAGCATCGGTCGCCTCGACAAGGATACCAGTGGGCTGATCCTGCTCACCGACCGCACCGAGTTGGTGCACCAGTACACCTCGCCCAAGCACAAAGTGCCCAAGCTCTACCGCGCCACGGTGGACGCCGACCTGTCGCCCGAGTTGATCCCGCTTTTTGCCGCCGGCACGCTGCTGATGGACGGGGAAACCGTCCCCTGCGCCCCGGCCGAGTTGCGACTAAACTCCTCCGACCGGCGCACGGCTGAGTTGGTGTTGACCGAGGGTAAATATCACCAGGTGCGGCGGATGTTCGCAGCGGTGGGGGTGACGGTGCTGGGCTTGCACCGGTTACAGTTCGGGCGCTTGACGCTCGGGCCGCTCGCGTCGGGCGAGTATCGCGCGGTGACGACGGCGGAGATCGACTAGCGCGGCTAGCAGCCTGTCGGTATAAACCCGCTCAGGGCGCGCCAATCAGGAAGTATCCGATTACTCCGGCGACGTAAGCGGCCAGGCCGGCCCCGAGCAGGCCGATTTGCCAGCCGAAACTGCGCGTCTTCGTGTCGCGGTAGCCGATGATGGTCACCAGCAGTTCCTCATCGGTTTGGCCGCGGAACTGGGTGACCCAGCGCACTCGCAGGCCCTGGCCCAAAATCAGCAGCACGCTGATCAAAACCAACACCAGTCCGGTGGTGAGCGCGTAGCGGCAAAAAGCACCGGCGGCGGCGATGCGCGG
>CAMBUJ010000233.1 GCA_945871005.1 Opitutus sp. GAS368
GACATCAAACACGGATGGACGGCCACGTACGGTCTGGTGAGCCTCGCCCACCTCAAAGCCCTCGGTCTGACCGGCAAGGTCTACGCCGGCTTTTTCGCGATGGTTTCCGAGAAGGTCACCGGCGAGGCCGAGCGCCGCAGCTTTAAGCCCTTCAGCCTGCAACCAGCCGCGCTGCGCGACCTCGCTCTGGTGGTGCCCGAGGCTACGCCCTCGGCCGAAGTGCAAAAGGCCCTCGTCAAGGTGACGCGCGCAGCCGTGGGCACGGCCTTCGCATTGGAAGCGGTCAGCGTGTTCGACGTTTACCAAGGCAAAGGCCTGCCCGAAGGCACCAAGAGCCTAGCCTACTCGCTGGTTTTCCGCGCCGCCGAACGCACCCTGACCGACGACGAGGTCAACGGCGTCTTCGCCAAAATCCAAGAGGAGCTGCTCAAGACCACGTCGTACCAGATCCGAAAGTAGCGCGTAGCGGGTAGTGAGTAGCGAGTAGGCCCAACCCACTCGCACTCCTGCCCGCCCCCCCCTGCTTTTCGCGCCGTTCGTTGCCCCCTGCCTTTCTACTCGCTACCCGCTACTCACTACTTTTAAGCCCATCCCCCATGTCCGCTCCCGCTGAACTCAACATTGACCGCATCGCGCAACTGGCCCGCCTCGCACTCACGCCCGAGGAGAAGGTCAAGTTCGCCGCCCAGCTCGGCGACGTGCTGGCTAACATCGAAAAACTTAGCCAGGTCGACGTGACCGGGGTCGAACCGACCGCCCACGCCTTCCCGGTTTACAACGTCTGGGCCGACGACGTGGCACAACCCGGCCTCTCAGTCGAGGACGCGCTGCGCAACGCCCCCGCTCAACGCGACCACATGATCGTGGTGCCCAAGGTCGTCGAGTAAGCGCCGGGCCCGCATAGGGGTAACCCGGCTGAGCCACCTAAATGCCCGCCGGCCAGCCCCAGTTGCGGTGAGTCCAATGCGTGAGCAGGGCCTCCCTATGGTTCTCGATCACCTGGTTAACCACAGCGGCATCATCCACGTAGCCGATTTCAGGAATTGAGTCGGGGATACGATCATAGCCCTTTAGGAAATAAAGCAGCGCGAAGGCGGTTTGCTGGCGCGCCGGCCAGGCGGAGGCGGGAGCGCCGAGCATCTCCTCAAAATAGACGGCCAACAACTCCACGCGCTGCACAAAGGCTTCGGGCGCGGTCAGCCGATAAAGTTTTTTGCGAATCTCCGGCAGGAGGGCGCGCAGGGTGGTCATCTCTTCAGCCGTGACCAACTCGGCGCCCTTGGCGACGTAGACAGTAGTGGTGGGCGCGGCGCCTTCGGGTAAAGCGCGCAGGTAATGGAGAAGATCTTTCGAAAGGAGCTGTTTGCGGCTTTTCATAGGGGTAGGAAGCGAGGTTTCTATCAGGGTTAACCAAAGAGGGGTTCGGTGAGGCAGATCGGTGTAGCCCAGACCGGCGGTCGGGTTTGGGGCTTTAGGCCCGATCGGCGGTCGGGTTCGTCAGCCCCCGCCGGGGCCGCAGGGCCTGCCGGATTAAATCCGCAAGCCCTGCAAGCGCTGGCCATTAGACCTGCACCGGGGCCGGGATTGGGTCGGGGCTCTTCCTGAACGTGAGCGAGTAGGCGACCGAAGTCAGCAGGATGCCCGCGATGATGCCCAGCGACCAGACGATCGGGAATTTTCCGCCGAAGGCGTCGTTGAGCCAGACCATCTTCAGCCCCACGAAGATCAGAATGACACCCAGGCCGTATTTGAGCGCCCAGAACTTATGCATCACGCCGGCCAGCAGGAAGAACAGGGCGCGCAGACCGAGGATCGCGAATACGTTGGAAGTGAAAACAATCAGCGGCTCCTTGGTGACGGCAAAAATCGCCGGTACAGAATCCACGGCGAAGATGATGTCGCTGATTTCGATGAAAACCAGGACGACCAGCAGCGGGGTGGCGTGCAGAATGCCGGACTTGCGAACAAAGAACTTGTCGCCCTCGAGCTGCGGGGTCACGGGGATCACCCGGCGCAGCAGGCGGATCACGGGATTTTTCTCCGGATCAATCGGCTTTTCCGGGGCGAACAGGATCTTGATGCCGGTGAGTACGAGGAAACCACCAAACAACCAGATCACCCAATGCCACTGCATGAGAGCCGAACCGATCGAAATGAAGATGATACGAAAGAACAGAGCTCCGAGGATGCCGAAAAACAGGACGCGATGCTGGTACTTGGCCGGGATCGAAAAAAAGGAAAACACCAAGACGAAGATAAAAATATTATCCACCGAAAGGGCCTTCTCGATCACGAAGCCGGTGAGGAACTCCAGAGCAGTCTGGTCAGCCAACTGGGCGGCCGCCGCCGCCGTCATGCCCGCGGCGAGCAAGCGCGGATCCTGGGGGAACTTCCAATGGGAATACTGCCAGAGACCCCAGCAAAAAAGCATCGCCAAACTGATCCAGGCCACACTCCAAAAGGTCGCCTCCTTGACTTTGACCTCGTGGGCCTCGCGGTGAAACACCCCGAGATCGAGGGCGAGCAGGCCCAGTACCCCGAGGGTGAACAGGCCATAAAACCACCAGTAGTCGGCGAAAGGAAACAGGGAATAAGCAGTCATGGATCAGCGGAAAAAGGATCGGGTTAGCGGGCGCGAGCAACGCCAATTCGGGAAGCGGCGGAACGGCGGGCCTTCAGCCGGGCCTGGCGGATGCGCGCGCGGGCACGAATTTTGAGTTCAATATCCTTCAGTGCCCGGGCCAGCGCCTGGACGGGGGTATTGTCCACCTGCTCGGTGTGCAGGTCGGGGCCGGGGACGGAGATATGCAGATGCACGCGATAAGGCGGCGAGGCCTCGGCACGGCGTTCGATCACGACCGTAGCGTCGTCGATCTCCAACCGTTCGGAGAGGGCAACGAGACGATTTTCCACCAAAGAATCGAGCGAGCTGCCGAGCGGAAGGTTACGGTGATTGATAGTGAGCTTCATGGTTTTTAGGGGAGTGAGGGTGTGGTCCGTTTCGCCCCGTTGGCCAAAGGGTCGAACTCGACGAAACGGCCTACGCCAACCACCATACCCGGAAAATCAGGGTTCGACTAATACTGGGTTGTTATGCAGCAGTTAGCTTTAACCTAAGCATCAACCCCATGGATTGGCTCAACTACCATCACCTGCGTTATTTCTGGACCGTGGCCAAGGAGGGCGGGCTGCGCCAGGCAGCCGAAAAATTAAACGTCTCCCAGCCCTCGATCTCGGCGCAGATCAGCGAGCTGGAGCAGGTTTTGGGCGAGAAGCTGTTCCGGCGTCAGGGCAGGGCCAACGTGCTCACCGATGCCGGCCAGACCGCCCTGCGCTACGCGGATGAAATTTTCAATCTAGGCCGGGAGCTGACCAACGCGATCAAGCAGGGCCCATCGGCGCAAACGCTGCGCCTGCATGTGGGCGTGGCCGACGCGCTGCCCAAGTTGATCACCCACGAAATCCTCAAGCCGGTCTTCGCCATGGCCAGGCCGGTGCACCTGATCTGTCGCGAGGGGAAGACGGCGGACTTAATCGGGCATCTGGCGGCGCACCGGCTCGACATCGTACTGGCCGACGAACCGGCCTCCGGGGTGAATACCGGAAAAGTCTTCAACCATCACCTTGGAGAGTTTTCAGTGAGCTTTTGCGCGGCCCCGAAATTGGCCGCCAAACTCAAGGTGCGCTTCCCCCAATCGCTGCACGGGGCGGCAGGATTGCTGCCAGCTGAATCCACCGCCCTGCGCCGCTCCCTAGAAAAATGGTTTCGCTCCATTCACGTGCAGCCCCGAGTGGTTGCCGACTTCGACGACGGCGCGCTCATGAAGGTCGTCGCAGCCGAAGGGCGCGGCTTTGTAGCCATTCCCACCGTGGTGGTGGAAGAGGCGAAGACTCGCTACGGCCTGGTGCCGATCGGCTCGACCCCGCTCTGCGTGGACAACGTCTACGCGATCACGGCAGAGCGGCGGCTGACCCATCCGGCCGTAACCCTGATCACCGAGAGCGCGCGGCGCTTGTTCGCCTCCTGAAACCGCCCGCCGCCACCCCCTGCGAATTGCGCAAAAACGGTGGTGCAAAATCCGCACCAAAACCCATAACCACCCTTTTACCGTGATCGCCGCGCCACTCTATTTCCACTCCATCGCAGAACTCGCCGCTTTGCTCGAAGCGAAGACACTCACCTCGGTCGAGCTGGTCCAAGCGGTCATCGCGCGGACCGAGGCCGTCGAGGAGCGCGTCAAAGCGTTTAACTCCTACGACGCCGCTGACGCGCTTGCCCAGGCCGCCGCCTCCGATGCCCGCCGCGCCGCCGGCCAGGCGCTCGGCCCGCTCGACGGCATTCCCATCGGCATCAAGGACGTGATCGCCGTCACCGGCCAGCCGCTCACCGCCTCCTCGAAGATGCTGGCGAACTTCGTCTCGCCCTACGATGCGACCGTCACCCAAAAACTCAAAAAGGCCGGCGCGGTGATCTGGGGTCGTCTCAACCTCGACGAATTCGCGATGGGCTCCTCCACGGAGAACTCCGCTTTCCACACCACGCGCAACCCCTACAACCTCGACTGCGTGCCCGGCGGTTCCTCCGGCGGCAGCGCGGCCGCTCTCGCCGCTGGCGAAGCCATTGCCACCCTCGGCTCCGACACCGGCGGCTCGATCCGCCAGCCGGCCGCATTGTGCGGGGTGGTCGGACTCAAACCGACCTACGGGCTGGTTTCGCGCTTCGGGTTGATCGCCTTCGCATCCTCACTCGACCAAATCGGCCCGTTC
>CAMBUJ010000234.1 GCA_945871005.1 Opitutus sp. GAS368
GCGATGGTAATGGCGGGATAGGCGGCAACCAGAGCCATGATTTTCTCCGAAGTTTTCACCGAAGTATTCACCGAAGGTTTAACCCAGGTTTTTTCGGTGATCGAGGCTACGGCACGGGCGGTGGCACACGGGAGGGCGAGGTGCTCGCCACCGGACCGATTGACCTGTGCCTCTACAACGCGGGAGTGGATTGCCACGAGAACGACCCCGGCGGCGGCCTGGCGGCTATGAACAGCGAGTTACTGGGCCGCTGCGAAGAATTGGTTTTTAGCTGGGCTAAAAAGAACCGCGTTCCCATCGCGTTTGTCCTGGCCGGCGGGTATGTCGGCGAAGGTCATCCGCAGGAGGCGGTGGTGGCGGTGCACCGGCAGACGGTGGTGGCGGCGCTGGCGGCAGCTGATTAGGCAGCGAGCGGAGACCTTAGTTATGCCGCAGTGGAGTTGAAGCGACGGGCGAAAGCCTCAGCGGCGCTGATCATTTCGTCGAAGGTGGGCACGTCACCGAAAAACATTGGACCGAGCATTTTTTGATAATCATTCCTCCAGTCGGCCAGTTGAGCTTCGGGCGGAGCGAGGCGGAAGGTGCCTGGTCGGTGCGTGGTGTAGTCCACCCAAGAATAGCGAAAGAACGTTTCTCGGTGGGCGGCCACTCGCTGGAATAGAGCGGTGTCCGCCAGGGCGCGCTCCCCGACCCCCGCTTGTAGCAGGCACCAAAGGTCGTAGTAATGGCGGGCCATCCGGAGCTTCCGGGGCTTGTCGACCGGGCGAAAGGTTTCCTCGTGCAGCAGACAGGCTTTTTCCCAGAAAGTCCGTTCGGCGGCGAGCACACGCACGGTGCAGGCTGCGTCCCCGTCGAGCACTGGAAACTGTTCCAATACATAGGGCTGAATCGATTTTATCACGTGCGGCCAATCGTCTGAGCGGGCGCCCAGTTCGATCTTCACCACCGGTGCCACATAGCCCGCAGTCCCCTCTGGGAAAACAGAGGGGTAGTGAAACAGAAGGCACTGTCCGTCGGCCATATCGGGATCAACCTCCAGGAGCCATCCCGTGTTGCCGAGCGTTGCGGTGATTCGATCGGCCAACGCCGGTTGCAGGCGGCCTTGCACCCAGTCCCGACTTGCAGCCATGAGCGCGTCGAGTCGGGCGCGGCGCTGTTTGTTGCTGGGGGCGCTATCCGGTGCAGCCTCTCCACCAAAACCCAGCGATTCTTTGTCCACGACCAGATCGATGTCCTCGGAAAACCGCGCGATGAGCTTCCATGCTTTGGACAGTGAAGTGCCGCCCTTGAAGGTGAGGTGTTCACCGAGGCCTGGCAGGGCAAAAAGTTCGCGCAGGGTCCAGCACACCCAGAAGTCCTTTTCCACGCTGAGCGCCTGGAGGCCGATCGCCTCATCCACCTGCTGAAAAGCGGCGCGGCGGCGTGGGGCGGGAAGTTGAAGGAATGTGTTCATGTGGGGGAGGACGTCTCGGTCAGCGGGAGTAATAGGTCGGCAATCCAGGCGGGCGCATGGAGCAGGTCCTTACGCAAAGCAGCACGGTCGCCTTCGGTGACATGGCGCCGCAGGATGCCCAGCACCCGCTCATCGATCTGGACCTGACCGAGATAACGCAAGGCCTGGATGAGGGTGCCGCTTTTCCGGCCGGCGGTGGCCATGTTGCGCGGGATGGTATGCTGGAGAATGATTTCTCTTTTACCGATCTTCACCTTGCGGGCGGGGCCGTCGGTGAGAAATACGATGCGTGAGGGCACCTGCTCGGAGAGTCCCAGTTGGTTGGCTGCATAGGCGCCCGAGGGCTGTAGGCGGATGGCGTCGCGCACCACCAGCGCCCGTGCGATGGCGTCAGCCGTTGGCGTCAGGAGGCCGAGTTGGGGATCTTGGGCGGGGTAATCATAAAGCCCCCGGGCCAATTGACGGATGCCCCCCTCGGCCCTGAGCCGCCGCAGCGTCGAGTCGATGGCGCTGCTGCTACCGAGGTTCTGGAAGTGCTTGGGCGTAAATACCCACCCCCTGCCATGGCCGACGATGCGGCTACGGATATCGGAATCAATGGATTGCGAGTGTCTGGCCATTAAGTTTTGACGGAATTAAGTAGTTTTTTTCCCGTCAATGCAAGGACGGTAAAGGGTTAATTCGGTTGCGCTCCCGGAGGGCGTCTTCGTCAGGGTTCACCCATGCGCCTTGGCGATGGCCGTCCCGGCGGCGGCGAGGCGGCGCTGGCGGCCTCCGTGTAAACAGCGCGATTAAAGCGTTAAGGCGTTTAACTCCGCGCGCGATTCGGATGCCGCGTGGGCGAAGGAGGTCATGGTGTCGCGAGCTTCGAGTTGGCAATGAGCCGCAGGTGCGGGTGCATCCAGACCGGGGCTTTGGTCAGGTCTACAAGGAGCCTGCGTCGGTCGGTCGGTGAGAGGAGGGTGATCAGCGGGGCCAGTCGCTCCGGGGTCAAGTTGGCCTCGCCGATGTTACGCAAGGCGCCAAATACCCGTGCACTCATGTCGGCAGGGGCGCCCAGTTTGCGTGGGGATCGGTGCCGGAGTTCAAGGGTGAGCGGGCCGGCCTTGATGATTCGGCTGCGACCGGTCGTCAGGTAAACGTGGCGGGCCGGCACCTGTTCCGTGAGGTGCAGGCGATTGGCCGCGTAAGCCTCGTGCTCCTGGAATTCAGTGCCGTCGCGTCGGGTAATGGCGGCAAGAATGGCTTCGGGCCGAGCATGCAACAGGCCGAGCACTGGGTGGCTTTTGGGCGCGTCGTAAAGGCCGCGGTCGAGGCGACGGATCAT
Organism: Opitutus sp. GAS368; assembly: GCA_945871005.1. Classification (GTDB taxonomy): domain Bacteria; phylum Verrucomicrobiota; class Verrucomicrobiia; order Opitutales; family Opitutaceae; genus Rariglobus. The sequence goes on from CAMBUJ010000234.1 coordinate 2,781, forward strand.
ACCCTCTTTGGCTAAACGGAGCAGTGACATCCCCACCGCCTGCGGCGTTCCGAGGTCCAAGAAGTCGGAGGGCGTGAAGACCCACCCCGGCGCTTTTCGGCGGATACGGTAGGCGATTTTTTCCCGCGTGCTCATGGGCCTATCTAGCTGCTAATCTGTTAAAAAAACGAGCTAATATTATTAACAAATTAGATTGTGAGTTGGCCGGTCGGCCGGACGAGCCCGGCCACAACGAAATCACCCATGCGTCCGGGCAATGGCCTTGCCGGCGGCGGCGAGGCGGGAGCGCAGTTCAGTCGGCTCGAGAGCCTCGGCTTGGCCTCCCCATTGCAGGATCAGGCGCTCGGCTTCGAGTAGGTCGGCGAGCTGGAGGCTGAGTTCGAGGCGGCCGTCCGGCAGGTCGCGGATTTCCTGGGACTCGTGCCAGAAGCGGTCACGCACGTGGTCGGCGGCGAGGGCGGAAAAGCGGATGCGCACCCGGTGGTCGCCGGTGCCGTTGCGCACGCCGAGAGCGGCGGCGAAGTAGCGGTCCACCGAAAAGTCCTTTGGCCGTTCGAACCAGCGGGCGGATAACTCCACCTCATCGACCCGGCCAAGGGCGAAGGTGCGCATGGCACCACGGTCGAGGTCGTGGCCGATCAGATACCAGCGGCCCTCGCGGTGGGTGAGGTGAAGCGGCTGGACCCGGCGCGGGGCCGGGGCGGTCGCGCCGGGCTTGCGGTAATCGAAGGTGGTTTCCACTTGGTCGCTGATGGCCCGGCCGAGGCGGTCGAACACGTCGAGTTCATGCACCGCCGGTGCCGAAACCTTAAACGACACCACCTGGTCGCTTGGAGCGTAGCCGGTCATGCCGTCGAGCGGGGCGAGCAGTTTGGCAAAGGCGGTCTCCAATTGGGCGTGGTAGGGCGTGCCCCGGTATTGCTCGATGGATTTCTGGGCGACGAGGAGGGCGAGCAGTTCGCCCTGGGTGACCTGGACGGTGGGGAACTCATGCACCGCTTCAGTGAAATAATAGCCGTGTTCCTGCGCGTCGTAGTCGATCGGCAGGCCGAGCTGGTCGGTCATGACCTCGATATCCCGCTGAATCGTCTTGGCGGACACTTCCAAATCCTCGGCGAGTTTCTGGCAGTTGGGAAAACGCTCCGCCTTGAGCTGGTCGAAGATCCGCTTCATGCGCACGACCGCCGGCCGGTTGCCGTTGCCCTTGGGGCGGGCTACGGGGGAAGGCTTGGTGGGTTTGGCGGCGGGCGCGGCTTTGCGGCGAGGGGCGGACATGGGTGCGGAGGGTGACTTTAGGCGGATGAAGGAGGCGAGGAAACAAGCGGCGGGAGGATCGGGTGAATTACAACCGTGCAGGGGGCTGTTGGCTGGCTTCCTTGAAGCGCTGGGCCCAGCGGTGGGCGTAGGCGGGATCGGTGGCGGCGCGGCGCTGATGGCGGGCTTGTTCGGCGCGCAACCGGGTGGCGCGGCCCTCGGCTAGCGCCAGCTGGGAATTCGGGACGAGGGAGGCAAGGAGTTCACCGGCCTCGTCGTGGAGGGTGCAGCCGAGACCGGGGACTTCGGCGTGGCGCCAGCCGGAAAACTCCAGTTGGCCAACGCAGGGACGTGCGGGGCCGTAGGGGGTGTGGCAGGTGGCCCAGAGGAAGCGGTTCTGGTTAAGAACGACGCATTCGTTGAGGGGAATGGGAACGGGCATCGTGGGCCCGGGAAGGATCAGACAAGCCCCATGGGCCAGAAGCCGGGGGAGATAATCGCGGAGGGAGGAGGGAGCGCAGAGCGGTAAACGTGACATGACAGGGAGGTTGCTCGAAGGGAATCTGCGAAGCTGGTCCCGATCAGAGGGGAGGGGGTTGGACAACCGTGGGGGGAGGGGCGGAAATACAAGTTCGGAGCTTGGAGCTAGGAGCTGAGAGCTAAGAGCGGGTAGGTTCGGAGGAGCGCGGTTCTCGGGGACAGGACGTCCGGCACCGCCGGCAATGTTTTGGG
>CAMBUJ010000235.1 GCA_945871005.1 Opitutus sp. GAS368
GCCGCCGAGGCCTTTGTGGCCCGGCGGCTTTTTCGTTTTCGACAACCGGCGCGGCCCGCCCACGCTGCGCCCCATGGTTTTGACTTCTACTCGGGTAATCGTGATCGGCGGCGGCGCCGCAGGCTTTTTCGCTGCAATTGCCTGCGCCGAGGCAAACCCGGCCGTGCGCGTCGTACTTTACGAGGCGACCGCTCACCCGCTGGCCAAGGTGCGCATCTCCGGGGGCGGTCGCTGCAACGTTACCCACGCCTGCCCCGAACCGCGCGCACTGGTGAAGCGGTATCCGCGCGGTGGACGCGAACTACTCGGGCCGTTCACCCACTTTGGCCCGCGCGAAACCATCGCCTGGTTCTCCAAGCGCGGCGTCGAACTCAAAACCGAGTCCGACGGGCGCATGTTTCCGGTGACCGACGACTCGGGCACGATCGTGGATTGCCTGCGCCGCACCGCCGATCAGGCCGGGGTGAAGGTGTTTACCACGATGGGCGTGCGCCGGATCGAGCGGGTGGAATCCGCCGAAGGTGCCGAAGGCGCTGCGGCGGGGACCTCTGCGGGGAAAGTTTTCCGCGTGGAATTTACCGACAATTCGGTGGGCGAGTTCGACCGCGTGCTCATCGCCACCGGCGGCACCAAGGGCTCCGCCGGCCAGCTCATCGCCGCCGAGCTCGGCCACACCATCGAGACCCCGGTGCCCTCGCTGTTCACCTTTCATATCGACGATGCGCGTATCCGGGGCTTGGAGGGGCTCAGTGTACCCGCCGCCGCCACGTCGGTGAGCGGCACCCGGCTCAAGGATTCCGGCGGGCTGCTCATCACTCACTGGGGCATGAGCGGGCCGGCCATCCTCAAACTCTCGGCGTGGGGCGCGCGCGAGTTGGCCGAGCGCGGCTACAAGTTTACGTTGGTCGTCTCCTGGGCCGAGGGGCGCACCGTGCCGCAGACTCTGGAAACGCTCGTGGCCGCCCGGCTGGCCAACCTCAAAAAGCAGATCGCCACCTGGAATCCCTTCGCGCTGCCCGCGCGCTTGTGGGAGCGGCTGATCATCGCCGCCGGGCTCAAGCCGGAGACGGTCTGGACCTCGGTGTCGAACGCCTCCTTGCTCGCGCTCGCCGGTCAAGTGGCCGCGGCCGAGTTCACGGTGGAGGGCAAGAGCCTGAACAAAGACGAGTTCGTGACCTGTGGTGGGGTGCGGTTGCGCGAAGTGGATTTCAAGACGATGGAAAGCCGCGAGTGCCCTGGGCTGCATTTCGCCGGCGAGGTGCTCGACATCGACGGGGTCACCGGTGGGTTTAACTTTCAGGCTGCGTGGACCACCGGCTGGTTGGCCGGTCAGGCGATGGCGGCCGGGGCTCCGAATTAAGGCCCCGCGATGCCCACCTATTGGCAACTGCTGCTGCTGATCCTGCCTGTCTTTGCGTTGATCGCGATCGGGGCGGTGATGCGGCGCCTGCGCTGGCTCGCGCCCGAGGCCGACGCCAGCCTACTCAAGCTGGTCATGGGGTTTCTCTACCCCTGCCTGATTTTTGAAAACGTGTTGGGCAACGCCGCGCTGCGCCAGCCGGGCAACCTGTTGTTCGCCCCGCTGATCGGCTTTGGCACGATCGCGATCGGTATCTACCTCGCCTACTACGTGGGCAAGGCGCTCGGGCTGACGGTGGGCGAGGGCCTGCGCACCTTCGCTTTCTCCACCGGCATTTATAATTACGGCTATGTGGCGATTCCGCTGATGGCGGCGCTGTTCAAGCAGGAGAGTAGCGTCGGGGTGCTGCTGGTGCACAACGTCGGCTGTGAGGCCGCGATTTGGACGGTGGGCATCCTGATGCTCTCGGGGCTTTCTCTGCGGGAGGGCTGGCGCAAGTTGATCAACGCGCCGGTGCTCGCCTTGGTGGCGGCGGTCTTGGCCAACACCCTCGACCTTGGCCGGCTGATGCCGACGGTGGTCACTCAGGTGATCCACCTGAGCGCTGCCTGCTCGGTACCGATCGGGCTGATGCTGATCGGCGCCGCACTGATGGCGTACCTGAGCCGACCGCGGGAGTTGTTCGACCTGCGCGTGACCTTGGCGTCGAGCGTGCTCCGGCTGGGGGTGCTGCCGGTTTTGTTTCTCTTAATGGCCAAGTTCCTGCCGCTACCGGATGATTTGAAGCGGGTCATGATCGTGCAGGCGGCGATGCCGGCGGGGGTTATGCCACTGGTGATCGCGCAGCATTATGGCGGCCGCCCGCTCACCGCCGCGCAGATCATAATCGGCACGACGGTGCTGGGCGTTTTCCTGATCCCGCTTTGGCTACAGCTCGGGCTGATGTGGATCGGGGTGTAGGAACGGGGTGACGGGGGCGTCCCGCCACCCTCTTGACGAGGGGGCGCGCGGGCGACTTGCTCGGGCCACTATGGAATGGCTACTTGATCCGCAAATTTGGGTTTCCCTGCTCACGCTCACCGCTCTCGAAATCGTGCTGGGCATCGACAACGTTATCTTCATCTCGATTCTGGCCGGCAAATTGCCGCACCACCAACAGGAGCGGGCCCGCAAGCTCGGCCTGTCGCTGGCGTTAATCACCCGCATTCTGCTGCTGTGCAGCATCACCTGGCTGATGAAACTGACCACCGACCTGTTTACCCTGCCGATTTTAAATCAGGGGATTTCGGGTAAGGATCTCATCCTGCTGGTTGGTGGTTTATTCCTGATTGGTAAGAGCGTGGTTGAGGTGCACGAAAAGCTGGAAGGCGCCGAAGGGCATGCCAATCCGGTGGGACAAGGCGCCCAATTTGCCCGCGTGATCGTGCAAATCCTGCTACTCGACATCGTCTTCTCCCTCGACTCGGTCATCACCGCCGTGGGCATGGCGGATAATCTCGGGGTGATGATCACCGCAGTGATTATTGCCCTGGGCGTGATGCTGGCGTTCGCCGGGGCGATCAGCGATTTCGTTAACCGCCACCCGACTGTGAAGATGCTTGCGCTGTCCTTCCTGATTTTGATCGGCGTCACCTTGGTGGGAGAGGCGCTCGGCCAGCACATTCCCAAGGGCTACATTTACTTCTCCATGGCCTTCGCCTTCGGGGTGGAAATGTTGAATCTCCGTCTGGCCAAGAAGGCCTCGCCGGTTCACCTGCACTCGCAGATCAAGTGAGCTGGGCAGGGATCTAAAATCTGAGATTTGAGATCTGAGATTTTAAATTCCAGAGCGGCCCCAAAAAAAAGAGCGCCCCTCGGAGGGGCGCTCTTTTTCGTAGTCGATCGGCTCAGCTGTCGCCGCTCGCTCAGACCTTCGGGCCGCCTTGGGCAAGGCTGCGGGCGCGCAGGCGCAGGCCGTTGAGGCGGATGAAGCCGGTCGCGTCGGATTGGATCCCTTAACGACTCTCGCGGCGCCGACGGTACAGCGCCAAACCAAGCACTCCCGCGCCGGCGAGGGCTGCATAGGTCGAGGGCTCGGGAATGGCAGAGGTCCCAGTCACCTCAAAAACTCCAATCGATCCGTTGCCACCCGTACCTTCAAAACCAACCAGCAACAGGTTTTTTCCGGTCGTATTGCCGTCCGCTCCAGCAGCCAGGAAGAGCATCGATTCAGGCGAGATATAGACGCCACCGCTGGCTCCATCGGTCAGACCCGTGATCGGGTTAAAATAACCCGCAACGAAGACGTTGTTCAGATCGGTGATGTCGAATTGGAAGATGCCGTTCTCACGCTCATTACCCACAAAAACGAAGTCCTTACCATCGAAACTACCGAAGGCCAGGGCCTCGGGCTCAGGGCCTTTATCGTCGGAGCGTTCATCGAACTTGGTTGGATCACCGTTGTTCATGTTGAAGGAGGCCGGGTTGTTGTCGGCCACATACTTCTCGATCATGTCGTCGGAATCGAAGACGTTGGTACCGGTCTCGGCATTCCAGATGGAAAAGCTGCGTGTACCCAGCATGGTGGGCGTGTCGATATCCCCATCCAAATCGGTGTCCCCGCGGTCCTTGAGTCGGTTAAGTCGGCCGATCCCGGTGTTGGTGACCAGGGGATCAACGGCAGAATCTATATTCGGGTTATTGGTGCCTGCTTTATTCTGGTCGGCTCCTCGGAAGGTATCGCCGTCGTCGCCGCGAGCGTCGCCCTCGTTGGCGGTGACGAGGAAGGTGGTGCCGTTGCGCTCAAATTTGGTGATGGTGTCGGGCATCGGCATACCGGCGACCGTGTCGTTCCGTGCAATGGCTTTGGGCGAGCCGTCTTGGTCCGAGGCGTCGATGGTCTGGGTGATGGTGCCGAGCACGCTGATCTTGGTGTATTTACCGGAGGCCAAGTCGAGGGTGGCGATGGCGTTGGCCTCTTGCAGGGTCACGTAGGCCGTGGTGTTGCTGGCGGTAATGTACTCGGGCTCCACTTCGGCCGCGTTGGCCGTCTTCACGGTGAGCGTGTCGAGGCGGTTGTTGCGCAGGCCGTCCAAGGTGACGCCCGCACCTAAATTGCCGGTGCTGAAGTCGTAGGTGTTGACCGCGGCGTTGGTGAGCGCGCCAAGGGTACTGACGTAGTTGGACGAGTTAACCCCGGCGAGATTGACGACGCTGACCGAGCCGGGACGGGCGAAACTCGCTTCAGCGGAGGTGCTAACAAATTCACCTTCGTTGGCGATGAGCAGCTTGGTTCCATCGGGGGTGATGGTCACGGAGTCAGGATGATACCCGACATCGAGCGTCTTGAGGATCGCGCCGTTGCTCTTGTTGAAGATCGCGATGCGGCCGAAGTCGGCGGAGGTCGTCG
>CAMBUJ010000236.1 GCA_945871005.1 Opitutus sp. GAS368
ACGGCGTCGTCGATGGTGATGCTCGGCGAGAACAGGCGGTTGAGACGGGTGCCGTTGTAGGAGGCGCCCAAATACAGCGCGTACTTGTTGGGCGCCTTGCCGACAAACCCGATCTCGGCGAGGTAAGGACGGGCGCAACCGTTGGGGCAGCCGGTCACGCGCAGGCTGATGGCGTTTTCACGCAAGCCGGCTTGATCGAGGACGTTTTCAAACTTTTCGAGGATGTCGGGCAATGCGCGCTCACTCTCGGCGAGGGCCAGACCGCAAGTGGGAAGCGCCACGCAGGACAGCGCGTTGAGACGCAGGCCGGAGCGGGCGTTTTCGTTGTCCAAGCCGTGCTTTTTAAGAATGCCCTCGATCACGGGCTTTTGCGCGGCGCTGACGCCCGAAATGGTCACGTTCTGCGAGGGCGTTAGGCGGAAGTCGCCGGTGTGAATCGCGGCGATTTCGCGCAGCGCGGTTTTCATCGGCCAGCCGGCGCGGTCGACGATGCGACCGGAGAGAATGTGCAGACCGTAGAACCAGCTACCGTCGGCGTTGAGGTGCCAACCGTGCTGGTCTTGAATCGTGGTGAAGACGGCGGTCTTGGACGGCGCGAAGGTAACGCCGCTGCGCTTTTCGACCTCGGCTTTGAACCAGGCGATGCCCTTGTCCTCGATGGTGTACTTGAGGCGGGCGTGTTTGCGGTTGGTGCGGTCACCGTTGTCGCGCTGGGTGGTGAGGACGGCCTCGCCGACTTTGTTAACCAGGTCGCGGGTGATGAAGCCGAGGGTGTCGGCGACGCGGGGGAACGTTTCCGCGTTGCCATGGCTCATGCCGAGACCGCCACCGACGGTCACGTTGTAACCGAGCAGCTTGCCGTTCTCGAGGACGGCGATGAAGCCGAGATCCTGGGAGTAAATGTCGACGTCGTTGGACGGAGGGACAGCGAATGCGGTCTTGAATTTACGCGGCAGGTAGGTGCTGCCGTACATGGTCTCGACCTCGGGCTCACCACCGGCGACGAGCTCCTCGTCGAGCCAGATTTCGTGGTAGGCGCGGGTCTTGGGCAGGGCGTAAGTGCTCCAGTTGGCGGCGTCCTGATAAACCTGCTCGATCACCGGGGACTGCTCGGGATTGACCGGGGCCATGACGTTGCGGTTCACGTCGCCGCAAGCGGCGATGGAATCGAGCAGCACCTTGTGCATGCCCTGGATGAGGGGCTTCATCTTGGCCTTGAGCACGCCGTGAAACTGGAAGGTTTGGCGGGTGGTGATGCGCAGCGACGGCAGAGCGAAATCGTTGGCGAGTTGGTCGAGGACGATCCACTGCTGCGGGGTGGTTTTTCCACCGGCCAGACGCACGCGAAGCATGAAGGAGTGGGCCTTGTCCTTGCCGGCCTTTTTGAGGGCGAGGCGCTGGTCGCGGTCGTCCTGCTGGTAGGTGCCGTGGAACTTGATGAGCTGTTCGCTATCGGTGGATACGACTGCGGTGGAGGTGTCGGCAAACTCGGCGGCGAGGTTACCGCGCAGGTGACGTGAGGCGGTCTTGATACCTTCGTTGGCGGCGAGGGGCTTGGGAGCAGCAGAATCGTTGGTCATGTTGAAAGGGAAAACTTGCCGAGTGAAACGACCACCATCAAGGGATAAAATAAGTTTCTTGGGTGAGTTAGTGGGAATTGCCGATTGGCCGACGGGTCGGACAGGTCGCCAGCGCTTGCGCTGCGGGCAACAAAAAGGCCGCCGGCGATTGCCGGCGGCCTTGGGAGGGAGGGCGCTACGGGAAAGCGACGGTCGCTTAGTAACGGTAGTGCTCGGGCTTGTAGGGGCCGTTCGGGGACACGCCGAGGTATTCGGCCTGGCTCTTGGTCAGGGTGGTCAGCTTGGCGCCGATCTTCTCCAGGTGGAGGCGGGCGACCTCTTCGTCGAGGTGCTTGGGCAGGCGATACACGCCGACCGCGTAGGTGTCCTTGTTTTTCCAGAGATCGAGCTGGGCGAGCGTCTGGTTGGTGAAGCTGTTGGACATCACGAACGAGGGGTGGCCGGTGGCGCAGCCGAGGTTCACCAGACGGCCTTCGGCCAGCAGGTAAATGGTCGGGCCCTTGGCGAAGGTGAACTGGTCGTACTGGGGCTTGATGGTGACGCGCTTGACGCCCTTGGCCTTGTAGAGGCGGTCAACCTGGATCTCGTTGTCGAAGTGGCCGATGTTACAAACGATCGCCTGATCCTTCATCTTCTGCATGTGCTCCAGGGTGATCACGTCCTTGTTACCGGTGGTGGTCACGTAGATGTCGGCCACGCCCAGGGTGCTTTCGACGGTGTTAACCTCGAAGCCTTCCATGGCGGCCTGAAGGGCGTTGATCGGGTCAACCTCGGTGACGATGACGCGGGCGCCAAAGCCCTTGAGGGAAAACGCGGAGCCTTTGCCCACGTCGCCGTAGCCGCACACGCAGGCGACCTTGCCAGCGATCATCACGTCGGTGGCGCGCTTGAGGCCGTCGGCCAGCGACTCGCGACAGCCGTACAGGTTGTCGAACTTCGACTTGGTGACCGAGTCGTTGACGTTAATCGACGGGACGAGCAGCTTGCCCTTCTCGTGGAGCTGGTAGAGGCGGTGTACGCCAGTGGTGGTCTCCTCGGAGACGCCGCGCCACTCCTTCACCATGGCGGTGAAGATGCCCTTCTGGGCTTTGCCTATTTTCTTGAGGAGGTCTTTGATGACCTGCTCCTCGTGCGAGCCGGAGGCTGTGGTGTGCCAATCGCTGCCCTGCTCCATTTCGTAGCCCTTGTGGAGGAGGAGGGTAACATCGCCGCCGTCATCGACGACGAGCTGCGGGCCCTTGTTGCCAGGGAAGCTGACGGCCTTCCAGGTAAGATCCCAGTATTCTTCGAGGGTCTCGCCCTTCCAGGCGAAGACGGGCACGCCGGCCTTGGCGATGGCGGCGGCAGCGTGGTCCTGGGTCGAGAAGATGTTGCAGGAGGCCCAGCGAACGTCAGCGCCGAGCGAGACGAGGGTCTCGATGAGGACGGCGGTCTGGATCGTCATGTGCAACGAGCCGGTGATGCGCACGCCTTTGAGGGGCTTTTTGGCGCCGAACTTTTTGCGAAGGGAAACCAGGCCGGGCATCTCGTGCTCGGCGACGTTAAGTTCCTTGCGGCCCCACTCGGCGAGACCGATGTCGCGCACGATGAAGTCTTGGCCTTTAGGAACGTTTTTCAGGAGGGAAACAGATGACATGAGATAAATAAAAGAAGTGTGAGCGGGAAGTGAAACGCCCCGAAAAGATGCGTGTTGCGCAGAGCTTTTGGGGGCGTGGAAGGAATCGAAGGAGTCCTTACTTGGCGGCCTTCACGGCGGCGAGGAGAGCGGCGACCTTGGTGGTCTGCTCCCAGGGCAAATCAGCTTTGCCGAAGTGGCCGTAGTTGGTCGTCTCGCGGTAGATCGGACGCAGGAGGTCGAGCTGTTTGACGATCTCGGCCGGTTTGAAGCTGAACACCTTTTGGATGGCGGCGGTGATCTTCTCGTCGGAGATGGTGCCGGTGCCGAAGGTGTTCACATAAACGCTCACCGGGTTCGGGTGGCCGATGGCGTAGGCGAACTGAACCTCGACCTGCTTGGCGAGCTTGGCGGCCACGATGTTCTTGGCGACCCAGCGCCCCATGTAGGCGGCTGAGCGATCGACCTTGGACGGATCTTTGCCCGAGAAGGCGCCGCCACCGTGGCGACCCCAACCACCGTAGGAATCGACGATGATCTTGCGGCCGGTCAGACCGGAATCGCCCTGAGGACCACCGATGACGAATTTGCCGGTCGGGTTGATGAGGAACTCGGTATTCTTGGTGAGCAACTTGGCCGGTAGTACCTTTTTGATGACGTTCTTGATGAGGAACGCCTCGATCTCGGCGTGGGAAACGTCAGCGGTGTGCTGGGTGGAGATAACCACGTTGACAATCTCGGTGGCGACGCCGTCCACGTAGCGGACGGAGACCTGGGACTTGGCGTCGGGGCGGAGCCACTTGACCTTGCCGCTCTTGCGGATGGCGGTGAGCTCACGACCGAGACGGTGGGCGAAAATGATCGGGGCGGGCATCAGCTCCTCGGTCTCGTCGGCAGCGAAGCCGAACATGAGACCTTGGTCGCCGGCGCCTTGCTCGGCGGTCTTCTTGCCGTCGGCCTTTTTGGCGTCCACGCCCTGGGCGATGTCGGCGGACTGGGCGGTCAGGTAGTTGTTGATGAAAACGGTGTCGGCGTGAAACACGTCGTCGTCGTTGGTGTAGCCGATGTGGCGGATGGCATCACGGATGACCTTGCCGACGTTGATGACCTCGTCGATCGGCTTGGTTTTGCCGGTCTTCTTGTCCTGCAGCGAGGGAATGGTGATCTCGCCACCGACCACGACGACGTTCGATTTAACGAACGTTTCGCAGGCAACGCGGGAGTTTTTGTCGATGGCAAGACAAGCATCGAGGATGCTGTCGGAAATGAGGTCGGCAACCTTGTCAGGATGCCCCTCGCCTACGGACTCGGAGGAAAACACGAATGAGTTAGCCATAAGAATAGAGATGGAGAGCGAGGCATCGGCACAACCCTCTGGCAACTTTAATATCAACGTATGCCAATATCCTGATACGTCCCATAATCGGCGCTCAGTTAATCGGCAACAAGTGGACCCACCGCCGGACTAAGCACAACGAGCCATGCTAGAAACCAAGGACCTCCGCCCCCCGCCCCCGGCCGAAGCGCCATTACCGTGGAGGGAAAC
>CAMBUJ010000237.1 GCA_945871005.1 Opitutus sp. GAS368
TTGCCGGGGTAATCGAGGCGCCCGGTTTCACTCCACTGGCGGGCGACCAGCGCGTAGAGGTTAACATCACCAAAGAGCCGGTCGTTCCAGACCCAGGCGACCAGGCGCACGAGCAGGCCGAGGCCGAGGAGGGGCCAAAACCAGGAGCGGGCGGGAGCGGGCGCGGGGGTTGGGGCGGGGAGGGGGCGTCGAAACGACTCCGTCGTCCCGCTACGTTCGGCAGGGGGGATCGCGGAGGGGGAACGAAACGGCTCCGCCGTCCCGCTACGCTGAGGGGCGTCGGCAAGGGGGGCGGCGGGCGGGATCATGCGCAGGGCAGCGGGACGGGGGGTTTCCGAAGGTAGCGCAGACTTCCAGTCTGCTTCGCGCCTGCGTCGCTGGGCGACCCGGGCAGACTGGAAGTCTGCGCTACTTGCCCGCCGGCTGCGAGTTTGGCCAAGGCGCGGTCGAGGCGTTCTAGGGTTTCGTCCACGTCGGCCGCGGTCATCGCCGCGCTGATGAACCCGTTGTGATGCGGGTGAATAAACACCCCTTCGGCCACCGCCGCCGCACACAGGTGCTGGGTTCGCAGCAACGAGGGGTCGTCCGCCACCCGCACGTAGGGCATGGCCGGCGGGCCACTCGCGATCAGTGGGATTCCGTGTTTTTTTCCCAGGGCGAGCCACCCGTCGACTAATCGTTGGCCGGTGGCGGCGAGTTTTTGGGGGATGTTGTCGCGGGCGATGATCGTGAGGGTGGCTAGGGCGGCCGCCATCGGCGCGGGGTCGTTCCAGTAGCTGCCGGTTAAAAATACCCGGCTGGCGGCCGCTTGGTGCTCGGCGCGCCCCACACAGGCGGAGAGCGGGTGGCCGTTGGCCAGGGCTTTGCAGTAAACCGCCAGATCGGGGGTGTAGCCATAAACGGTGTGCGAGCCGTCGGTCGAGAGGCGGAAGCCGCAGCGCACATCGTCCAGAATTAGCAGCGCGCCGTGCTCGCGACAGAGGCGGTTGGCGGCGGCCACGAATTCGGGGGTGGGCAACACCGAGTCGTCGTAGGCCGGGTGGTGGAAGGGGGTGAGGATCAGCCCGGCGACCGCGCCGCGGTGGCGGGCAAACAGGGCTTCGAGCCCAGCCACGTCGTTGAAGGCGAACTCGTGGATGTGGGCGCGGTCTTCGGGGAGGAGTCCGCCGTGGCCGGGGGTGCACCAGGCTTGGGTGCCGTGGTAGGCGCCGGCGATTTTGAGGATTTTCGGGCGCCCGGTGACTTCGCGCGCGACCATGATTGCCCAGTTGGTGAGGTCGGCGCCGTTTTTGCCAAACACCGCCCAGTCGGCGAAGTCGATGCGGGCGGTTAACGCCTCGGCCAGTTCCACGAGCAGGGCGGTCGGGTGGTTAAAGGCGGCACCGCGGGCGCGGGCGGCGTCGGCGGCGGCTTCGACTTCGGGGTGGTGGTAGCCGAGCACGATCGGGCCGTAGCCGCCCATCAGGTCGATAAAGGTGTTGCCGTCGACGTCGCGGTAGCGGCAGCCAAAGCCCTCAGCCGCGAAATACGGCACGGCACCCGGCACGGTGGCGGCGGGCGCCGTGTGGCCGTAGATGCCGCCGGGTATAACGGCGGCGGCGCGGCGGAACAGGGCGTGGGATTGGGTGAAATTCAAGGGAGCGGAGCCGGATTTTTTAACCACTAATAAACACTCATGTGCACTAATAAAGACGTTCAGTATGGATCGGGATTAGTGATTTTTAGTGATCATTAGTGGTTAACCGGTTTTAGGAGTTTGCCGGCTTGGAGCATGACGATGCCGAGTTGCTCGGCCAGAGGTAGATAGCCTTCAATACGGAGGTCGCCCAGGCCGAGCGCGGCCGGGGCGTCGAGGCGTTGGTCGAGCTCCGCTAGCACCACTTCCATTCGGGCAAAGGTGATTGCCACCCGCACCGGGCCGGGCGGCGGTCCCACCCCCCAGCTCAGCGTCGCGGCGTCGAACCAGATCGGCGCCGGAAAAGCGGGGCAGTTGAGTACTCCAAGGCCGCCGCCGAGGCGTCGGTGCAATGCGGGGCCGTCGGGGTGGCGGCGCAGCCAGACCGCGCCGGCGGCGATGCCGACCAACAGGTTGCCCCAGGCGTGCAGCGCGAGGTGGGGCTCGGCGCGGGTGTTGAGCAGGGTTTCCAGCCGGGCCCCGGCCGCGACCAAGCGGCGGGCGCGGAGGAGCTTAAAAAAGCCGCCGACGGGCAGCGCAAGGGCGGGGCGCTTTTGGCCGTCGAAAGCGCGCACCACTTGGGCGGCCGTGGGAAACCAGAGGCGGAGGTCGCCGGGGCGCGGAAGGTGGGTGACGGTGGCCGCGCCGTCTGTGAGCGCGAGGCGGGTGCGCAGCCCGCCGGGGGCGAGCAGGGACACGGCGAGGTCGGGGCCGGCGAGGGCGGCGGCCAGGGGCCCATCGTGGGCGGCTAGGTGGGGCAGGACTGGCAGGACGGCCTCCAAATAAAGCGCGGCGAGGAGGGCGGAGTCACTCATGCGGCGAGGAGGGTGGCTGGCTGCCGATCGAGCGTAAGCATCCGAACCGCTGACGAACGAGAACGAGTAAGAGAACGAGAACGAGAACGAGGCCGGCATCCGGAGGAAATGAAGCCGGGGGTGGCCGAGAAGTAGCGCAGACTTCCAGTCTGCCCGGGGGCAAGCTGAACGAGCGTCAGCATCCGAACCCCTGACGAAAGAGAACGATTAAGAGAACGAGAACGATCCATGTCTCGGGCTGGGATGAAGTCGGGAGTACCCGTGGGGAGCAGACTGGAAGTCTGCGCTACTTTTTCGCAAAGTCGGCTCATGCGGGCTGGGCGATCCAACGCACGATCTGCTCGGGGTGGCCGGGGGGGCGGGCCGAGCGGAGGTTGGTTTTTAACAGCGCGAGTTTTTCCGGGTGGGCGTGCAACTCGAGGATCTCGCGGGCGATTTCCCGGGGGGTGGCGCCGAAACGCGCACAGGCGTGCTCGCGGCAATATTGCACCGTGATCAGCTCCTGGGGCATGACGCCGCCGATGCCATTGTGGATCAACGGGGTGCCGAGCAGGATCGCCTCGCTGGTCGCCCCCGTGCCGGGACGGGCCACGACCACGCTGGCCAGGCGCAATAGGGCGGGGATTTTCTCGGTGTGATCGAGCGCGCGCACGGTGAGCGCGGGGTGGGCGGCGGCGAACGCTTCGATCTCCCGGCGCACGGTTTGGTTGCGCGAACACAGGGCGATCACCTGGAGTTTTTGGCCGCTGGCGGCGAGGGTGCGCAGGATTGCGAGGTGGTTGTTGGCCCCGGCCAGCCCGCTGCTGAGAATCACCGTGAAGGCACCGCGATCCAGGCTCAGCTTGGCTGCTTTGGCGTCGGCGGCCGCCTCGAGCTCGGCGTCGGCCACGTAAAAGGGCGGGCGGAGGAGAAAACCGCCGAAGAGAACGCGGTGATCCGGGGTGCCGACGGCGCGGGCCGCCGCGCAGACTTCGGGCGAGGCGCCGATGAAGCCGTCGGCGCGGGGGTTGGCCCAGTGGCGGCTGAAGCCGTAGCCGCCAAACAGTTCGCCGCAATAGGTTAGGCAACGCGGCGGGGCTTCGGGGCGGGCGAGGCGGGCGAGGTCGAAAAAGCCGTGGTTGGTGTGGGCGTGGACACTGATGATCCGGTCGGGGCGCCAGTCGCGGATGAGTTGGCTAAAAGTGTCGCGACCCATGATTTTGGAGCCGCGGCGGTGCATGCCGGCGAGCTCCAGGTAGTTGAAATAAAGGTGATGCAGCCGGGGGGCGTGGCGCTGGATCACGTTATAGAGTTCGACCCCGAACTTGTAGAGCCGGTGGGTGTTTTCCAGCACCGGGTGGATGCGAACCTCAACCGTGTCGCCGTAAATGTGCGTGGCCCACTGCCGCAAGGAATCGGCCCGCATGTTGTGGCCGGTCCCGGTCGAGGAAGTGAGGATGAGCCAGCGCATGGATTGAGTGGAGGGTCGGAGCGGGAGCGATGAGCTGGGAGCTGGGAGCTAGGAGCTGGGAGCTGGGAGCTAGGAGCTTGGAGCTGAGAGCTGAGAGCTAGGAGTTAGGAGCGGTGAGCGACTGACTACGGATGAGTTGCCCACGAAACACACGAAAAAACACGAAAACGGACCGGTGCCCACGGAAAACACGTGGACACAGAAGAAAAGGAGTGGGAACTGAGACTTCGGGATAACGGGCATCAAGCTACCCACTACTCACTAGTGAATTGGCCACCACGAGGTGCCCGAAGGGGCGCGAAGGTTCTGAGTTGGTAAGCTGAATCTACGCTGGTTTCAGTTAACGGTCTGGATCCTGAGTGCCCGGCCTTCGCGTAATTTCGCGCCCTTCGCGGTTAAACCCGGTTGGGTTATGAATGAGAGGAGTTGAGCGGGCAGCAAAACGCCGGTTCCCGTGAGAGAACCGGCGTGGCGTTGGGTTTGCCTAGCGAAAACCGGCTGTTTGCCGATAGGCGACTTAGAGCGCGTAGGCGCCGAGCTGCTTGTCGATACGGTTTTTGTCGAGTCGCACGAAGGCAGGCAGGCCGTTGTCGTAGGGAACCACCGTCTCACCTTGGATCAGGGGCAGCGCGTAACGCAGGAACTGTTGGTTCATGCTGATGCCGTCTTCGCTGATCCACTCGCGGGGGAGTTTCTTCACGCCGTTGGCGATGTCGGCGAGGGGGGCCAGGCCGGTCTCAACGGTGTAGTGGTCGTGGTC
>CAMBUJ010000238.1 GCA_945871005.1 Opitutus sp. GAS368
ACGCGGACGCCCGAAACAGCCACGATCCTCGGCTATGTTTGCCGCCGCTTTCTGGTTGATGCCGATGATGGTGGCGCCAAGTCGCGCTTCACGGTCTGGGCGACCACCGCGATCAGCGGGTTGGACAGCGCCGCGCTGAAGCGCCTGAACTGGGCGCAGGTCGGCGGAGTGGATTTCTTGGGGCAGATTGAGGGCTTCCCCTTGAAAATCGATGCGGTCACTCCGGATGCGAAGGTGGCCTTGGCGGCCACGCGAATCACGGTGGGGCCGGTTGCCGGGGCGTTATTCACCCTGCCGGCTGGGTTTAAGGAAGTGGCCGGGGCGGCTCACTGAGCCCGCCGGCCGCCGCTGGTTGAAGCAGCGGGCGTAATTAGCAGCGGGAAAGAGGCGCCCCGTTGTGGGTCGCGCGCTTTCCCGCTGCGGGATACGGTTACTTAACAGATGAGGGCTTCAGGTCGTCGCCTGCGGGACTTTTGGTTTTTTTGGCGGAGGCGGCCTTTTTATCGGCGAGCCAGGCGGTGTTCTCGGTTTCATCGAGTTTACCGTCTTTATTGAGGTCGTATTTTTTAAGCACCTTGGGCGGTACAGGCTTTTCCGCTTTGGTTTCTTGAGCCGACGCGGTCGTAACCGAGTAAGCAAGGAGGGCGAGAGCGCCGAGCGCGGCGGGCGTGATGAGTTTTTTCATGGGTGAACGAAGGTTCACCGCTGCCGACCGGATAATTGCAGCGTGGTTCCGCCTTGGGTATGTACGTTAAGCAAAGCGCCGCGCGGCGCTGGGGGGCGGAATTAAGCCTGCAGCCGCTGGGCGCGTTGGGTTCGCCAGGCGCGGGCAGCCTCGATCGCAATCGGTAAGATCGAAACGACAATGATCGCGAGAATCACCAGGCCGAAGTTTTTCTTCACCACCGGCAGGTTGCCGAAAAAGAAACCGAGGTAAACGAACGCATAAATCCAGATGAACCCGCCGATGATGTTAAAGGCCAGAAAGCGCCGGTAGGTCATCGAGCCGACACCCGCAACAAAAGGGACAAAGGTGCGCACGATTGGGACAAAGCGGGCCAGGATGATGGCGCGACCGCCGTACTTTTCGAAAAAAGCATGGGCCCGTTCGAGGTGTTTTTTGCGCAGCCAGATCGAGTCTTCGCGCCGAAACACCGCCGGCCCCAGCTTGCTGCCGATCCAGTAGTTTAACGTGTCGCCCAACACGGCAGCGATGAACAACAGCCCGGCCATCAGGTGGACATTGAGCCCTGATTCCGGCAGGGCGGCCAGCGCGCCGGCGGCGAATAGCAACGAGTCGCCGGGGAGGAGCGGGAGGATGACCAGACCGGTTTCCGCAAAGATGATCATAAACAGCACGGCGTAGGTCCACAGACCATACGTGTTGATGATTTCGGCGAGGTGGGCGTCGATGTGCAGGACGAAGTCGATGAGTTTTTTGAGCAGGTCGAACATGGGACGAAGGCGGTCGGTGCGAGGCGGGTGGTTTTATGCCCACGGGGGCGGAGACGCTCAGTTGGCGCGCGGCGCGGTGGGCGCAGGCCTTACGGCGGAGCGTGCCATTGGCGCACAAAAAAGCAGGCAGTCTTGCGAACTGCCTGCTGGTTACAGCAAATGCTGAGACGTTGGATTAGACGTCGGGCTTGGTCTTACGCAGGCCGGCGACGCGGTCGCCTTCCTTCCATTGACCGCGCTTTTTGAGGACGGCTACGCGCTCGAAGCGCTTGAGGACGTTGCGCTTAACGACGATGCCGGAGGCGCCTTGGAGACTTTTGTGCTGTGACATGGTGATTTAGAAAAGAGGATTTGGACGTGTGAAAGGGTTAGGGGTTAAGGCGCGAGCGTACCCATGACAAGTATTTTTCCGAAACATGTTCAGTCTTTATCACAATCCACTCTGGAACGTGGTAGGGATGCCGGGCGTGGACCCAGGGCTCTAGGCTGGCGATTTGGGCCGGCAGGCCCTTGAAGGTGACGCGGTACTCCTCGGATTTTTCTTGGGCGCCGTCCCAGAAATAATGGGAGACAAGGGGGCCTTCGACTTGGGCGCAGGCCGCCAGGCGAGCCGCCACGGCAGCGGCGGCGAGTTGTTCAGCCGCCTCACGGTCCGGCAGGGTGGTCCAGGCGATGCGCATGGGATCAAGGCAAGCGCGCCGGGGTCGGGGCGCAAGCCCGAGGTGCGGATTGGGCGTAAGCCCAATCAGGCCGAGCTGGAGTTCGAGGCTCCTGGCCTGCCAAAGCGACGCCTCCGCTTCCCTGCAAAAACCCCAATGATCTCCAAATGGGGTAGGGGTAAGCTGGACTCCGATGTGTTGAGGAACCTGATGCGCGGTAGGGCGCCTGGCTTAACCTTCGCGATTGGGGCGGGCTGGGAAATAAACCCTTGACCGGCCCTAGTGCGGGCTGTGCTATCACTTTTTTTCCGATATCGAACCCGCCTGACCATGAGAGACGACTACCTTAAAGAAGCCCACAAAGTTATCCCTGACGCCAATATCCTGATCAATGTGGTTTCGCGACGCGTGAAACAATTGCGCCGGGGCCAACGGGCGCTGGTGGAGTCGCTCGAGAAACTCTCGCCCGAAGACATCGCCCTGCGCGAGATCATCGAGGGCAAGATCACCTTCGAAGTGGCCGCCGAATAACGTGCAGTCCAGCGGGGCCGCTCCGCTCACCACGGGTCATTCCGTGCCAAGTCGCTCAGCGCCCCGTTCAAATGTGAACCCCGCGCTTGATTCCGACTTAGCGCGGAATGACTTTTTTATAGCTTAAAACCAAGGGCTCCACGTCCATTTGCCATGTCCGCCAAGAAAAAAGACGCACCCCGCTTCACGGAGGTCCGCAACGCCAAGGCGCTGCGTGATTTTCACGTGGAGGAGCGCTTCGAGGCGGGCTTGGTGCTGCATGGCACCGAGGTGAAGGCCATCCGGGCCGGTCGGGCTCAGATTGGCGACGCCTTCGGTAAGTTTGAAAAAGGCGAACTGTGGCTGTTCAACGCCCACATCGACGAATACGCCTACGGCAATATCAACAACCACGCCGCACGGCGCACCCGCAAGCTGCTCCTGCACCGCCATCAGGTGCGCAAGATCGCCCAAGCGATGCAGGTGGGCGGGCGCACCCTGGTGCCGCTGCGCATGTATTTTAAAGAGGCGCTGGTCAAGGTGGAGGTGGCCCTCTGCCTGGGTAAACAGACCCACGACAAACGCCAGGACCTGCGGGAAAAAGCCGCGATGATGGAAGTTGAAAAAGTCATGAAACCCGTTCGCCGCACATGAGCCAGCCCCGTAACGCCGTGTCCGTCCGCGTCCCGGGCAGTACCTCCAATTGTGGCGCCGGTTTCGACACCCTCGGCCTGGCTTTGCAGATCCATAATCGGGTCACGCTCACCCGTGTCGACGCCGTGGGTGCCCTGCCGGTTGGCCCGGGCGATGGCCGAGGCCAGGCAATGGTCGAGACCACCGCGGCGGCGTTTTTTAAGGCGGCCGGAGTGGCTCCGTTTGGGTTTTCGTATCAGATTAGCGGTGACGTTCCGCCGGCGCGCGGTCTGGGCTCGAGTGTGACCGTGATCGGCGGGGTGCTGGGCGGCCTCAACGCCTTGGCCGGTGAGCTGCTCTCGCGCCACCAGTTGGTGGGCATCGCCACCGCGATTGAGGGGCACCCTGACAACGCCGCCGCCGGTATTCTCGGCGGGTTTTGCGTGGCGCGCTGCGCCGCCGCCACCGGTGTTTACGTCGACACGGTGCGGGTGGAGTTGCCCGCGCACCTGGCCTTCGTGGCTACCTCCCCCGACGTGGAAATGCTCACCAAGGAGTCGCGCGGGGTTCTGCCGGCGACCCTTTCCTATTTTGACGCGGTCAAGAGCATCAACAGCTCGAGCTACCTGGTCGCCGCGCTGGTCTCCGGCGACTACGAGCGCTTGCGGCATGCGGTGAGCGATTTCATGCACGAGCCTTACCGCTTGCCCCGCATTCCCGGCGGGCGCGCCGCGATCGAGGCCGGCGTCGCCGCGGGCGCATACACCGGTTGGTTAAGCGGCAGCGGTTCGACCGTGCTGTGTGTGGCCCCGTTGGCGGTGGCACCCGCAGTCGCCGCGTCGATGCAGGCGGCTTTTACCGCCGCGGGTCTGACAAGCACGGCCCGGGTGCTGGCGTCGGACAACACTGGGTTGGTGGTGGAGTGAGCGGCTGCGTTCACTTGGGTGGCCCCGGTTTTCGTTATGTTGCACATCGTCCTCTTTCAGCCGGAGATTCCCCAAAACACGGGCAACATCGGGCGGTTGTGCGCGCTGACCTGTACGCGACTGCATTTGATCCACCCACTCGGCTACGAGATCACCGATAAGCACCTCAAGCGCGCGGGCATGGATTATTGGCATTCGCTCGACGTGCACCATCACGCCGATTGGGCCGCGTTTAAGTGCAGCGAGGCGGGGCCGAAACGCCTGTGGTTGTTCACGACCAAGACGGCGACCAGCTACTGGAGCGCGGGCTATGTCGATGGCGACGGGCTGGTGTTTGGCAACGAGGGCCACGGGGCGCCGGAGTGGTTGCACGCCGAATTCGGGGCCGACCGGCGGGTAACCATTCCGCACGCCAATCACGAGTTGCGCTCGCTCAATCTGAGTACCGCAGCGGGCATCGCCTGTTACGAGGCGCTGCG
>CAMBUJ010000239.1 GCA_945871005.1 Opitutus sp. GAS368
GGCCAGAAGGTCCAGCAGAGCGCCAAAAACCGCGGCATCCCGCCCCAGCAGTTTTGCGACGAGGTCTCCGAGGAGTTCCGCGCCCTCTGCAAGAAGCTTAACATCTCCAACAACGACTTCATCCGCACCACCGAGGAGCGCCACAAGAAGGTTGTCTGCCAACTGCTCCAGCAGCTCTTCGACCAGGGCCTGATCTATAAGGCCGAGTACAAGGGGTTTTACTCCACCCGCCAGGAGCAGTTCCTCCAGGACAAGGACCGCAACCCCGACGGCAACTGGCCGGAGATTTTCGGCGAGGTCACCGAGATCACCGAATCGAACTACTTTTTCAAACTCCGCCAGTATCAGGACTGGCTGGTCGACCACCTCAAAACCAACGAGGACTTCGTTTTCCCGCGCTACCGCCAGAAGCAGGTTTTGGAGTTCCTCGCCGAGCCGCTCAACGACCTGTGCATTTCGCGCCCCAAGGAGCGCCTTGAGTGGGGAATCACGCTGCCCTTCGACGACAACTTTGTGACCTACGTGTGGTTCGACGCGCTGGTTAACTACTACACCGCGGTCATCGACAAGCCCGAGTTCTGGCCGGCCGATTTTCACGTGATCGGCAAGGACATCCTCGTGCCGCCCCACGCCGTTTACTGGCCGATCATGCTCAAGGCCGCCGGGATCGCCCCGCCTAAGTCGCTGCTCGCCCACGGCTGGTGGTCGATCAACGGCAGCAAAATGTCGAAGAGCACGGGCAACTTCGTCGACGCCGCCGAGTTCGCCGACAAATACGGGGTCGACGCCCTGCGCTACTTCCTAGTGCGCGAGATGAGCGTAGGACAGGACAGCGATTTCTCGCTCGCCCAGTTCCTCGCCCGCTACAACGCCGAGCTGGCCAACAATTTGGGTAACCTGGTCAACCGCGCGCTCAACATGACCAACCGGTTTGCCGCCGGGGTGGTGCCCGCCGCCGAGGTTGCCGAGCAGCCCGAGCTGGACCTGCAGGCGCTCTGGACCAAGACCCGCGACGAGGTGCTCGCCCTGCACGAGGGGTTCCAATTCCACATCGCGCTGGAGCGCACCTTTGCGTTCATCACCGCGACCAACGCCTACATCGAGACCCGCGCCCCGTGGAAGTTGGGCAAGTCGGCCGACCCGAAGGATCAGGCGCTCTTAAAAACCTCACTCGCCACCATCGCCGAGGCGCTCCGTCTGGGTGTGTCGCTGTTGCCCGCAGTCATGCCCGATACCGCTACGAAAATTCACGGCGTGCTCGGTTACGCGATGGGCGCGGTCTGGCAGGACGAACTGGTTTGGGGTAACCGCCTGACTGGTTCCAAGGTCGCCGAGACGGCGATCCTGTTCCCGCGTCCGCAGCCGGAGGCGGCGAAGTAAGGGGTTTTGCGGAAAACTCGTTCTCGTTCCTCTTAATCTTTCTCTTTGGTCAGTTGGCTGGGATGGCCGGGCCTAGGGCCAGATCGGGTTCGACCGGAGCGAACGCGGCAGAGAACGATTAAGATAAAGAGGAACGAGAACGATTACGGTCCCGATGACCATCCTGCCGATTAACCCTGCCGAAAACGCCTCGCCTGAGGCGCTGGTCGCGTTTTTGCGCGAGTGCCGGGCGGCGGCGCGCACCGACGGGCGGGATCGGTTGGTAAGCATCACCGTCAAGGTTGGCGCACTCGATCCGCTGGCGGTACTCGAGTCGATTTTTGAGCCGGGCGAACTGCACTTTTACGCCGAACGCCCGGCGATCCAGACCGCGATTGCCGGGGCCGAGGCGGTCTTGATTCACGAAGCCAGCGGGCCGGGGCGCTTCGCCTCGGTGCAGGCGTTTATGGACGATGTGTTGGCGCGCACGATCGCGGTGGGCGACGTGGACGCGCCGTTTGGCGGCCCGCATTTTTTCAACGCATTTACGTTCCTCGACGAGGTGGAGGCGGGCGAAGCCTTCCCGGCGGCGCGGGTGTTTGTGCCCCGCTGGCAGGTGGCGCGGGCTGGCGAGGTGACCACGGCGGTGGCCAACCTGTTGGTCGCCCCCGACGCCGATTTGGCGACGCTGGCCGAGCGGGTTTGGCGGGCGCACGCGAAGTTCACGCATTTGGACTACGGTCGCGGCGCGGCCCCCGGCGGTCCCATTTCGGGGCGTGATGCCCAGGCCACGCCGAGCGAACGGCGCGATCGCCCGGCGACCTTTGCGACCACCGAGGTCGGCGATTACCGGGCGGCGGTCGCTGGCGGATTGGCGGCGATCGCCAGCGGGTCGGTTAATAAAATCGTGCTCGCCCGCGCCCAGGACATGCACGCCGACGCCCCGCTGCACCCGTTGCGTCTGCTCAACGGTCTGCGCGAGCGCTTCCCTGGCTGCTACAGTTTCTCGGTGGCCAACGGTTGCGGCCATAGCTTCATCGGCGCGAGTCCCGAGCGGCTGGTGCGGGTGAGCAAGGGCGTGCTCGAAACCGAGGCGCTGGCCGGTTCAGCCCCGCGTGGACAAAGCGCCAGTGAAGACGCCGGCTTCGGCGCGGCCCTGCTTTCCAGCGAAAAAGACCGGCGCGAACACCAGCACGTCCTCGACTCAATCCGCCGCCGACTCGAGCCGCTCGGCCTGGAGCTGGCGTTCCCGGCTGAGCCGGCCCTGCGGAAACTGGCTAACGTACAGCATTTGCACACCCCAGTGAGCGCCGCGTTGCCTGCGGGGGTGACCTTGTTGGGGGCGCTGGCGCAGTTGCACCCGACGCCGGCGGTGGGCGGCACGCCGCGGGCTTCGGCGGTGGCGCGCATCCGCGAGCTGGAAGGGTTTACCCGCGGGCTGTACGCTGGGGCGATCGGCTGGGTTAACGCCCGGGGCGGCGGCGAATTTCTGGTGGGCATCCGCTCGGCGCTGATTGAGGGCGAGACGGCGCGGGTTTACGCCGGGGCTGGCATCGTCGCTGGGTCTGACGCGGAGCGGGAGTTTGCCGAAACCGAGCTGAAGTTTGCCGCCCTGTGCGAAGCGTTGCGCGGGTAACCCCTAATTTGGAGATGGGGGAGGAGGGCGTTATTACTCGGTTACTGGGCTTTGGGAAGAACGCGGCCAAAGGCCACGCGCCAGCCCGTTAAAGGGGAGGTATTAAAATAAACGCGGCGGGGTGCGCCTTTGAATTCGTAGGTAACAACACCCGCCGGTCGACTCAGCAGAGTCCCTACGGCGGCGCTCAAGGAAGGGACTTGAAGTTGTCGTGGATCCACTAAATCGAGCTCCGGATTGATATGGAACGCGGTTAACCCATCTGGCGCCAGCGCGTAGAACAAGGACCCGGCCGGTAAATTCAAACGTGCGTTAAGTAATTGGCTCAGATCATCCACGAAAATCGACGCTCCCATTCCGCCCACCACTCGACCGTCACGGTGCACGGGGACCGCGATGATGACTGATTTTTTACCAGTGGATTTGCTCAGGACCAAATCGCCGCAGACCAAACCTCCGGTTATCAGCGTGTTAAAGTAGGCTCGATCACTCAGATTTTGGCCTGCCAGCCCTTCGGCCGAAGTGTAATAGGTCCCGTCAGGTTGAACAAACCAGAGCACCTGGGGCAGCATCGGTGGAACGGAGGTACTCACCAGTCGTTCCATGCGAGCCCATTGGGCTGATTTCACCTCTTCGGTTCGGGACAAGGTTTCGAGCGTGAGTCGGGTCTGCAATAGATAGGCGTCAGCCAGGCTACTGACCGAGGAAAGTAGGGCTAGGTCATAAGCGGCTTCAGCACTGACGGTCGTTTCAGTCTTTGTCTGGGCTAATGCAGATAGGGCGGGAATAAGGGTAGCAACAAGCAGCCCAATGAGTAGGGAGATTTTTTTCATGGGAATCGTTTAATTTTAAGAAAACGGGGGGCGGGGTGGTCTCAAATAACCTCGATTCCCGTGATTCTCAAATGGGCGCCAGGCTTCATTCGTGAGGGATCAGGCTAAAATTGCGCCGGTGGTGCCACTGAATCGGCGATTCAAGTCAGGGTAAGGACCGGAACCAGGGTGTTAATTCGGCGCTGCTTGACGCTCCTTCTCGTTGCAGGAGGGCTGCAGGGGGGGGCAACAGGGGTAAATAATCCACCGGCGCACGAGACCCGGAATAGAGGCAAAAGAGGCCGCTTCAATTGGAGGCGGGAAATTGGTCGAAATGGAACTGGGGTAATAAACCATGATTTCACCTAGGTAAAAGCGTAGTTTTTAGGCTGATACTTAGCCTAAATTGGTCCGGTTTCGGGGTTTTTCCGGAAGTGAATCAGCGCGCCGGGCGAACTTTGTGTGATTTTAAGTCACTTTGTTCCAATGACTTAGCGTTAACTTTGGATTTCCCTGAAGAAAGTTCTTGAAGGCGGGCGAGTGATTTGCATTTTCTGCCCTCCCGTCGACGAGCAACGCAGCAAGCGAAGCGAGTCGGAGGGAAGTTCCTTGAAGGTTTTTTTGCTAAATACTGATGAAGTTTGAGGCAGGTAACTGAAGAAGACTGAAGCAGTATATAAGCAAAGAGATGAGTAGAGGGATAAATCCTATTTAATTATAGGAGCTCTTTGAAATTTACTTTGTGCGATTGATTGGGACCCCCAATCAAAAATTATATTATTCCAAATATGGGTACAGTCTTATGGATTGTACCCTAGTAGTTCAAGAATCACTAGGTT
>CAMBUJ010000240.1 GCA_945871005.1 Opitutus sp. GAS368
CGGCATGGTGTCGATGAGGGTGCCATCGAGGTCGAAGATGAAGCCGGCGAATTCGCCCTGGGGGATGTCGAGGTGCATGTGTGCCGAGGATCTTTCGCGAGAGCCTCACCAGCGCAAGCCCAGGGCCGGTCAGGGTCGGCCTGAAACCCGCTTTTTCCAGCGCAGCGCCACCGTCACCAGAGCGATCAACGCCGGCACTTCAACCAGCGGTCCGACCACCGCCGCGAAGGCCGCCCCGGAGGTCAGCCCGAACACGCCCACCGCCACCGCAATGGCCAACTCGAAGTTGTTGCCTGCCGCCGTGAAGCCGAGCGTGGCCGCCTTTGGATAGTCCGCCCCTGCCTTCACGCTCCCCCAAAACGTGACCGTGAACATGATCGCAAAATACACCACCAGCGGCACCGCAATGTGCAACACGTCGAGCGGCCGCGCCAGCACTTGCTCTCCTTGCAAACTGAACATCACCACAATGGTGAACAGCAGCGCGGCGAGCGTCACTGGGCTGATCGCCGGCAAAAACTTTTGGTCGAACCAGGCCTGCCGCTCCGCACCCCCGCGTCGCAGCGTGAAGCGCGTCACCCAACCGGCTAGGAAGGGAATCCCCAGGTAAATAAACACACTCTGGGCAATGCTGCCGATGGTGATAGCCGACAGATCAAGCACGCCCAAATCCACGCCGACGAGCGGCGGCAGGACTTTCAAAAACAGCCAGGCGAGCGGGGCAAAGGCGAACACCTGAAACAGCGCGTTGGCCGCCACCAGCCCGGCGCAATACTCGCGGCTGCCGCCCGCCAGGTCGTTCCAAACGATCACCATGGCGATGCAGCGGGCGATACCCACCAGCACGAGCCCGGCGAAATACTCCGGCTGGTCGCGCAAGAAAACCACCGCCAAGGCGAACATCAGCACCGGCCCGACCAACCAGTTTTGCACCAGGGAGAGGCCGAGGACTTTTTTGTCGCGAAACACATCCGGAAGCTCCTCGTAGCGCACCTTGGCCAGCGGCGGGTACATCATCAGGATCAGGCCAATCGCGATTGGCACCGAGGTGGTGCCGACACTCCAGCTGGTAAGCGTTTCCGCCATCGCGGGGGCGAAGCGGCCGAGGGCCACGCCCAGGGCCATCGCGGCAAAAATCCACGCCGTTAACCAGCGATCCAGAAACGAGAGTTTTTTAGTCAGGTCACTCATAGCCCAAAGGTAGCCCGAATAAACCTAGAACGAACAGCCCGAACCCCATGCGGATGCGGGAGAATCTCGAATCGGTAAAGGCAGGATAAGTACCCCAATAAAACGTCTTAATCCCCGCTGTCGGCCCCCACTCGGGCCGACGCCAGCTTCTCGGCATGCAACGCTTCCCGGGGCAACTTCAACGCCGCCAGCGCTGCCGCCACCGCGAAGCCAAAAGCGCCCCAAAGACACCCCGCCAGCCCGGCAACCTGGTAGAGTACGCCCGACAAAAGGCAGCCCACCAGCCGCCCACCCGCGTTGGCCATGTAGTAAAACCCCACGTTAAGCGCGACCTTGTCGCCATCAGTATAATCCAAAATCAGGTACGAGTGTACCGCCGAGTTGAGCGCAAAGACCGCCCCGAACAGGGACAGCCCCCCGACGATCACCACCCCCGCCGGCAGCCCCGCTGCCAGCCCGAGCGGAATCGCCGCCGCCACCGCGGCCAGCGCAAACGCGATGCCCACCGCCGTCCCTCCCGCCGGAGCGCGCCCACGCAAGATCGCCGGGGCCGCCCCCTGCACCATCCCATAGCCGATCACCCAAAACGCCATGAACGCACCGACCTGTTCAAAGCTCCACCCGAGCACGCCGCGCAAAAACACCGGCACCCCGACCACGAACCAAATGTCGCGCGCACCGAAGAGGAAAAACCGCGCCACACACAGCACGTTGATCTCCCTGCTTTTCGAAAACAGATCCCGAAATCCCACCTTGTTCTTCGCCTTGCCCATTCCCGGCGGCAGCGACCACCACGAACCCAGCCACACCACGGCCAACAGGCCCGCCATGATCCATAACGCCCCTGCAAAACCCGCCGTCCCCAACAGAAAACTGCCGATGAAAAACCCGACGCCTTTCAGCGCGTTTTTCGACCCGGTGAGCACTGCCACCCACTTGAACAAAGTCCCTTTTGCATCCGCGGGCACCATCACCTTGATCGCGCTCTTGGAGCTCATCTTGGTGAGATCCTTGGCGATACCGGACAGCGCCTGCGACGCCATCACCCACGCGACCGAAGTCAGCTCCGACCACGCCGGGTTAAGCAACGCCAGCAACCCCAGGGCGGCGACCTGCAACGCGAGCCCCGCCACCAGGGTGACCTTTAAGCCCAGTCGCGACGCAATCCAGCCGCCCAGCAGGTTGGTCACGATCCCAAAAAACTCATAAAGCAGAAACAGGAAGGCCAGCGTCACCGGCGAGTAGCCGAGGTTGAAGAAGTGCAGCAGCACCAGCATCCGCAGCGCCCCGTCCGTGAGCGTGAAGCCCCAGTACGCCCCGGTAACGAGAATGTAGTTTCTTAAGTTCATTCAGTTCAGATCAGCCGCACTGGCACGCAAATGACCCACTTTCCGGCTGCTTCATTTTTGCGTCTTCTGCGCCTTTTTGAGGCCCTACTTCCGCGGTTAGAAACTCAGCGCCACCTTGCGCGCCAGTTCCGCCATGCGGTTGGAGTAGCCCCACTCGTTGTCATACCAGGCGTAGAGCTTAACCATGCGTTTGTTCACCACCATTGTGGACAACGCATCGATCGTGCTCGAGGCCGGATTGCCCTTGTAATCAATCGACACCAGCGGGCGTTCCTCGAACCCGAGAATCCCCTGCAACGGCGTGGTCTCGCTGGCGGCCTTCAGCAAGGCGTTTACCTCCTCCACGGTCGTGTCGCGCTTCACCTGAAACACACAATCCGTGAGCGAACCAGTGAGCAACGGCACGCGCACCGCATGGCCGTTCAACTTGCCCGCCAGCTCGGGATAAATCAGCGCAATCGCCGTCGCGGACCCGGTAGTCGTGGGGATGAGCGAAAGCCCGGCGGCGCGGGCGCGGCGCAGGTCCTTGTGCGGGGCGTCGATGATCGTCTGGGTGTTGGTCGCGTCGTGCACGGTGGTGATCGCGCCGTGCTCGATTCCCAGCGACTCGTGGATGACTTTTACCACCGGAGCCAAGCAGTTAGTGGTGCATGATGCCGCCGTGAGCAGGTGGTGTTGAGCGGAATTATAGAGGCTGTCGTTGACGCCCATGACGATGTTGAGCGCACCACCGTCTTTAACGGGAGCAGCCACGATCACCTTCTTCACCCCGCGTTCAAAATAGGGTGCCAGCGCCTCCGCCGTGCGGAACTTCCCCGAGCATTCCAGCACCACATCGACACCGTGAGCGGCCCAATCCACCTCGCCCGGTTTGGAGAACCCGCTCACCGCGATGCGCTGGGCGCCGACTCGAAACGCCGTTCCGTCCGGCTCGGCGGTCGCTTCCTGCGACCAGCGCCCCTGCACAGAGTCGAAGTTGAGCAGGTGGGCGCAGGTTTCCGCATCCGCTTTGGGATCGTTGACCAACACCCAGTCGAATTCCGGCCAGAGGGCGGCGGCCCGAAACGTAAGGCGGCCGATGCGGCCAAATCCATTGATGGCAATGCGTAGTTTTTTCATGGAAAATGAGTCGGCATTCAGCCGCAGCACTGTTTGGCCGGGGCGCAAACGGCCGCTTGCGGGGCGCACGACAGGTCGAGTTTATGCAACCGCGCGAGATCACGGGTGAACCCCGCGTTGGCGGAAGCGCACGCCCGCAGGCAATCGAGATTGGCCTGCAGTTCCGGCGAACGCACCCGTTCAGCCGGTAGTGCATAGATCATCCAGTTGCCCTGTCGCTTGGAGGTGACCAGTCCACGGGCCTTGAGGTAGCTGAGGTGTTTGGAAATTTTCACCTGAGGCTCGCCCAGTACCTTCTGGAAATGACAGACGCAGAGTGGCCCGTGCAGCAGCAAGTGGAGCAGACGCAACCGCGTCTCGTCACACAGGCATTGGTAAATCTCCACGAGTTTCACGGCCAGACTACATTCCGGCCGCGGAATATAGGTCAAGGGCTGAACCACTCCGTCACCGACTTGTCACAAAGCGGAGTGGAGCGTTGCCAAACACTGGCCAATCCCCCACTCAGCTACCTTCCCTTATGAAAAAATACATTGTCGAGTTCATCGGCACCTTCTTCCTCGTGTTCACCGTCGGCATGGCCGTGCACAGCGGCAGCGCGCTGGCCCCGTTGGCTATCGGCTCGGCCCTGATGGTTATGATTTTCGCCGGCGGCCATGTTTCTGGCGGTCACTTCAATCCGGCCGTGACCCTCGCGGTTTGGCTGCGCGGAAAATGCGACACCAAGGACGTTATCCCCTACTGGCTGGCCCAGTTGGCCGCCGGCGTGGCCGCGGGTTTCATCGTCGTCGCGCTCAAGGGCCAGCCCGCTCTCGGCGCCGGCTCGCATGAGCTCGTCCCCTCGTTGGTCGTCGAGTTCCTCTTCACCTTCGCGCTGGCCTGGGTGGTCCTCAACGCCGCCACCGCCAAGGGCACCTCGGGCAACTCCTTCTACGGTCTGGCCATCGGCTTCACCGTGCTGACCGGCGCGGTCGC
>CAMBUJ010000241.1 GCA_945871005.1 Opitutus sp. GAS368
GCATGCCTCCGGGCAGATTCTCCGGATGCTGAACCACGCGATCAGTAATCCGCGTACCACCCTCCTGGAAATTGCCGACATCATCGGTTGTGACGCCGCGCTCGCCGCCCGCATGGTCCGGTTGGCGAACTCGTATTTCTTGTTTAATATCAATAAGCTGTGTGACAGCGTCGAGGGCGCGCTCCGACTGGTCGGGCTGCGTGAGGTGTCCCGGCTCATCTCCTCGGCCACCGCCCAGAGCGTCACTTCACCCCTTCTTTGCGCCTAGCCCAGGCCATGAAAACGCCGACGCGGGTGGATGTCCCCAGCGGTGCGGGCGATTTGCCTGAGCGTCAGGCGGTCGAGAACTGGGAGCGCGAGACCTTTGGTTACACCCACACCGAACTTGGGAGCGCCGTGCTCGCGGTCTGGGGCATGAATCCCCTCCTCGTGCAGGTGATAAGGCATCAGTATGATGGGGAAACCCCGACCGATCCGCAGGTGCGGCGCTGGTGTGCGTTGCTGCACCTCACCGCGACGGTGGTGGACGGCACGGATTTCGGGTTCGGCGGGACCCGTGACGCGGGGCCGATCGCGGAAGCGGTTTTTTTCGAAGCGGGGGTCGCTCAGCTGGAAATCCATCCCTTGTGCGAGGAAATCACTTTGGAGACCAGGCGGTTTTGTGAGCAACGCGGCGTGGTGATCGGCAGCGAGCGGGCGAGTTCGCTGTAGTAGGCGTAATGTTAAAAGTGTCGGATAAAACCAAGGCAGTTTAGCCGCGAAAGAACGCAAGGAGCGCAAAGAACAAACCCTGTTTTTCTATGCGCTCTCTGCGAACTTTCGCGGCTAAAAAGACCGATGCATTCCGTTGATTTTGCAGTACCTCAGAGCTCCGAGGTAGCGCGGTGCTTTAGCCCGCAGGTTTATATCCTTATTGGGATCTAGGGTGTTACTGCCGTCGTAGTCATAGCTTTTGGCCACTTGGGCGCTGGTTGGGGTCAGCACTTGCGGGCCGTTTGACTTGAGCTAGTCCCGGGATTAGGTCGAGTGCCGACTCAACCTGAGCGTTGGCGCCGGTTTTTAACCCCCACTTTCAGGAAATGGGCATAAAAAACCCTCATCTCGTAAGAGATGAGGGTTTAAAACTGGCGGGATGAACGGGACTCGAACCCGCGACCTTCTGCGTGACAGGCAGACGCTCTAACCAGCTGAGCTATCACCCCGGAAATAGGAAAGAGGGCAGACGGTAGAATCCACTCCGCCACTGTCAAGCGCCCATTCGGTTTTTTTTAGGGTTTTTTCAGGACTGCGGGCGGACCGGGAAACAGTTGTTTAAAACGATGAGCCAGCGGGTGTTTTCCTCGGGGTGGCCATGCTCGGCGAGGGCTGCGGCGATCTGCGTTTCGGTGGGTTCGATTACCTGATGTTTGGGGTCCGCACCGAGTTGCGGGTGCAGGCGGCGTGTGATCGCCCAGCAGGCCCAGGCCCGCCAGCGGCGTTGCTCGCGGCGCGGGGCTTTGAGTCGATCGGCGTAGTGTTGAAAATGGACGCGGGGGTTACCGATGAAGACGTCCTCGGGGGTGTGAGTGAGAAACCAGGCCATCGCCGCGTAGGGAATGGGCCAGGACCGAGCCACCTCATCGTGCGCCGTGATCTCGGCGCCCATCGCCCGGTCCAGGCAGAGGATGGCGCGCGCGGCATAGCCGCCTTGCCAGAGGTAATGGCCGTATTCGAGCGCGCTGAGGTAAAAGGCGGCGTCGCGTTGCTCACCGTGGCTGGCCAACTGGCGCCAGTCCATGTGCGCTCGCGTTGACGGGAGGTGCGGGCAGGGGGGCAGTTGATTCGTCATGGTCTTCACGGGTTTTGCTATCGCCTAGGGAGGCCTACGGTCAACCTTCACCGTTTGGCCTATGGCTCCTTACTCCAGGCGTGACCTGCGGCCACTGGCAGGCGGACGGATTGAAATCACTAATGGGGCAAGAATGGGCCTAGCCAATCGACCTCAGCCTTGTTCATGATCACTCCAATCTTTCCCTAGCCGTTTTCAGCGTTCCCCTTAACTTGCTTTTACGATGTCCGATCAAACCGACCAGTTGACCCCCAATCGCAAGGCGCTCCGGATCAATCTGGACGAACTCAAGTACGGCACGTTTGCTGAAATCGGCGCCGGCCAGGAGGTGGCGCGGGTGTTTTTCCAGGCCGGCGGGGCGGCCGGTACC
This sequence comes from Opitutus sp. GAS368, assembly GCA_945871005.1. Lineage (GTDB taxonomy): Bacteria > Verrucomicrobiota > Verrucomicrobiia > Opitutales > Opitutaceae > Rariglobus. Next base: position 2,199 of record CAMBUJ010000241.1, read on the forward strand.
ATCGCCAAATCTATGTCGGCCTACGACATGACCTTTAGCGACATGATCTACGGCAAGGCCCCGCGCTATGTCTCCCACGAGCGCCTCGAGCTGATGCTCAATCACGAGTACAAACTGCTCAACGAGCGGCTCGGAGAAAAACGCGGCGACACCAGCACCTTTTTCGTTTTCGCCGACACTGTCGCCGCCCGCAATTTTAAGGGCACCAACGAGTGCCATGGCTGGCTGGGTATCCGCTTCCAGACCGAACCCCATGGTCCGCCCAGCGACATCATGATCCATGTGCGCATGTGGGATAAGGACAACCTACTCCAGCAGCAGGCCCTGGGCATCGTTGGCACCAATCTGATCTACGGAGCCTTCTACCTCCGCGACCAACCGGAATCCCTGATCAAATCGCTGCTCGATGCCGTCGGCCCCGAACGCATCGAGGTGGACATGCTGCGGATGACCGGCCCCGCCTTTGAGGCCATTGATAATCGGCTCATGTCGCTGCATTTGGTGCGCCATAAACTCACCAACGCAGTCATGTTTGGCAACGGCGGCCGGGTTCTCCAGCCCTCTGAGTTTCTCTACAAAAAAGCGGTGCTCGTTGAGCGCGGGAGCTTTCGCCCGGTCACGCTGGTCAACGCCGATATGCTCGCCTGCGCCTGTGCCCAGTTCATGCAGGAACCCAGGGTCCAGAATCAAGAACTCGTGCTGCTCATGGAGATCACCATGAACAACCTGCTCGCCTCGGGCGAACTGGACTCCACCGACTTCCTGTCGCGGGTCGATTTGCTCGGCGCGATTGGCTTCAACGTACTCATCTCCGACTACTCAGAGTATTACCGGCTCATCGCCTACTTCCGGCGGTACACCCAGGAGATGATCGGGGTGGCGCTGGGCGTCAGCTCGCTGCGGTCGATTTTCAACGAGAAGTATTACGAGCAACTCCCCGGCGGCATTCTGGAAAGCTTTGGTCGCCTCTTCAAAAACGGGGTGAAGCTCTATATCTATCCGATGAAGGCGCATGACTATGAATCCCATCTTCCCGCTGAATCAATCAGTGGGTTCAGCGCTATCACCGCCTCGCCAGCGGTTGCCGGCAACGAGTTAATCACCGCGGAAAACCTCCCCGTTGATCCGCATCTTCGCCACCTCTATGCGCACTTGATGGAGAACCACTACATCGAGAGTATTAAGGGTTTTTCGTCAAAAATCATGGGCATTTACTCCCGCGATGTCCTCCAGCGCATCAGCAGCGGTGACTCCAATTGGGAAGCCATGGTTCCGCGTCCGGTGGCCGACGCGATCAAGGAACGGCGCCTGTTTGGTTACACCCCGGCCGTCGCGTCCTGAACGCTGTTAGCGGCCGCCGAGGGTGACTTCATCCAGCACGAGCTTTTCGGGGTAAGTCACCCGTCCGCGCATCAGCGAGTCGTCGCCAAACGTCGCCTGGCGCACCTCGGCCAGCCGGACCGCCTGGGACACCGCATCGGGGCGTAACCCCGTGAACATGCCCTTGGCTTTTTCATCGGCGAAGAGCACCGGTGCCCGATAGGCGAAGAGGTAATCGAGCTGGCGCGACCGCAACAGTTCACTGATCAATTGGGCGCCTCCTTCGAAGTAAACCCCCGTCACCTTTTCCTCACTACAGCGGCGGCGAAAATCAGCGAAATTCACTCTCTGGGTGGCGGTTGGCATCACCCAGACCTGTACGCCCAGGTCGCGGAGTTTGCGCACGTAGCCCATGCCGCCATGCGGGGTGGTGACGACAATCGTGCGATCGCGGTATTCGTCGGTATAAACGTGGGGCAAGTGGGTGTGAGTGACCGTACGCAACAGCCCGTCGAAGACGAAGCGCAACGGGCACCAGGTGGTGCCGTCCCGAGCGCGGGCCGTCAGGCGCGGGTTGTCCTTCAAAATAGTCATGGCGCCGGCGGCGATGCCGGGGAAATACCTCCGCCAGTGGTGGACATCGGCCCGCGCCGTCTCGCCGGTGATCCACTTCGATTCACCCGTGCGGCAGGCAATCTTGCCGTCGAGGGTGCTGGCCACCTTCGCCGCCAGCAGCGGACCGCCGGTGGTAATCCAGTGGTTAAAAATCAGATTCAGGTCGGCGCACTCAGTCGCCAAAACCCCCGCCACCACCTCGACTCCGCTTGAGCGGAGTAACTCGAAGCCCTGCCCGGCATGCGCCGGATTGGGATCAGTCGCCCCGGCCACCACGCGGCGAATCCCCGCCTGCCGAATCGCATCGCAACACGCTCCGGTTCGCCCGTGGGTCGAACACGGCTCGAGCGTCACATACAGGGTTGCATTTGGAGCCGGTGGACGGCCCAACGCAGCCAGCGCCACGCGCTCGGCGTGGGGGCCGCCGTCATGGGCGTGAAAGCCCTCCGCCACCACCTGCCCGTTTTCCAC
>CAMBUJ010000242.1 GCA_945871005.1 Opitutus sp. GAS368
ACCTTCGCGGCCGCCCTGGAAATGCTCCGGCGCAGCCAACAGGAACACGAGGGCTTCATGCCCGTGCTCCTGGTACTGCTGGAAGTACCGGCGATCCTGGTGGCTATTTTCCTCTACGGACTCAAAGCGGCCAAGCGCCCCCGTTATGGCGAGCTGTTGCATGAGATTATGCTTAACCGCTCGGTCTTCCTTCTGGTGGCAGGCATGGCGGTGGGCTTTCTGTCCGGCCCGGAGCGCTTTGCCCCCTATAAACTGCTGTTTGTGGACGCCTTCAAACCGGTGCTGTCGTTCTTTATTTTGGAGATGGGCTTGGTGGCCGCGTTGCGCCTGCCGGAGATTCGCAAGGCGGGTAAGTTCCTGCTCGGGTTCGGTCTCTTGGCCCCGGTGGTGTTCGGCCTGGTGGGTGGGTGGTTGGGCCTGGCCTGCGGGCTGTCGGCGGGTGGCGCGGTGATCTTGGCGACCTTGGCGGCGAGCGCATCCTACATCGCGGCCCCGGCGGCGATCCGCGTGGCGATCCCCGAGGCCAACACCGGCATGTCGGTGGCAACCGCCCTCGGCGTGACCTTCCCGTTCAACCTCGCGGTGGGCATTCCCCTTTATTCGTGGTGGGTGGCATGGCTTCAGGCCTAATCGCTTAACGCCGCGGCGGGTGCCCGCGCCTCTTTTGCCGCGAGGTGGAAAATAGGTTGCCGCAGGGCGGCGGGCTTCGCACACCTTCCCTTTCCCTTCTTTCACATGAGTCTCGACGCTCCTTCGCTTCAGCCCGTTAACGGCGCCGCTTTTTCCATCGGTATCGTGGCCTCGCGCTACAATCCGACCCTCGTCGACGCCCTGGTTGACCAGGTCCAGGCCCACCTGCTCAAGGCAGGCGTGAAGCCCAAGAAGATCACGGTTATCCGCGTGCCCGGCGCCAACGAGCTTCCCAGCGCCGCCCAGCTCCTGCTCGCCGCCAAGAAACTCGATGTGCTCGTCGCCCTCGGGGTGATCATCCGCGGCGACACCATTCATTATCAACTCGTGGCCGAGTCATCCCAGCAGGGCCTGCAGCGCGTCTCGCTCGACTCGTTCACCCCGATCATCAACGGCGTGGTCACCGCCGAAACCCAGAAGCAGGCCGACGACCGTTGCCTGGGTAAAATCAACCGCGGCGCCGAGTTCGCCCGCGCCGCCCTCGCCATGGCCGAACTCAACAAATCCCTTTCCAAATGAGCAGTAACAAAGCCCTTTTTGCCCAGCGTCGCGACGGCCGGGTGGCCGCCCTCCAGTACCTTTTCGCCTGGAGCATCAACAAGCCCACCAACCTCTCCGACGACATCTGCACCTTCCTGCAAACCCAGGAAAAGCCGCGCGAGCACTACGCGTTCGGCGAGGAGCTGATCCACGGCGTGGTCACCAACGCTGCGGACATCGACGAGCGTATCCGCGCCCTGGCCCACAACTGGGACTTTGACCGCATCGCCAAAATCGACCTGGCGATCATGCGCCTGGCCATCTTCGAGATGGTTTACCGCAAGGACATCCCGCCTGTCGTCTCCATCAACGAGGCGATCGACCTGTCCAAACTGTTCTCCAACGCCGACGCCAAGCGCTTCATCAACGGCATCCTCGATCGCCTCAAGGACCAGCTCGGCCGCGATTCCCGCAAGGTCGAAAAGCCCGAGTAAGCGTAACCGCCGCCCCGCCGCGTGCTCACCGCCAACGCAGTGGCTTTAACCCATGTTTGGACTTTTTAAAAAATTCAAAGACGGCCTGGCCAAGACGGTCGCGGCGATTGCCGAGACCACGCGCGGGGTGTTTGGCGGACGCACCATTGATGCGTCCTCGCTGGAGACGCTCGAAGAAGCGCTCTACACCGCCGATTTCGGCGTGGCCACCACCGACGAGGTGCTGACCGAGATCAAAGCCGCCTACAAAAAGGACCCGGCTTTGCGCGGGCAGGAGGCGGCGGCGATCGGCGCGGCAGTGCTGCGGCGCGTGCTCGCCGGCAGCGAGGGCGAGCTCAAGCCGGCCGCTGCCGCGCCCACCGTGATCGTGATGATCGGGGTCAACGGCTCGGGCAAAACCACCTCGTCGGCCAAGCTCGCCTGGTTGCTCAAACAGGATGGCAAGTCGGTGATGTTGGCCGCGTGCGACACCTTCCGCGCCGCCGCCGTGGAGCAACTCAAGGCCTGGGCCACGCGCCTGGAGTTACCCATCATCGCCAGCCATACGGGTGCGGATGCGGCGGCGGTGGCCTTCGACGCCTACAAAGCCGCCAAGGCGCGCGGTTGCGATTACCTGATCGTCGACACCGCCGGTCGCCTGCACACCAAGAGCCACCTGATGGACGAGCTGGCGAAAATCCGCCGCGTGTTGCAAAAAAACGACCCCACTGCCCCGCATCATTCCTGGCTGGTGGTGGACGGTTCGCTCGGGACCAACTCGATCGAGCAGGCCAAGATTTTCCACAAGAGCTTTGGGCTGACCGGGCTGATTGTGACCAAGCTCGACGGCACCAGTCGCGGCGGGGCGATTGTGGGGATCTGGCGCGAGTTAAAGCTGCCGATCTATTTTTTGGGGCTGGGCGAGCAGCCGGAGGATTTGCAGCCGTTTAGCGCCGAGAACTACGCCAAGGCCGTGTTTGGCGGCGAATGAGCCGGGGGAGGGAACCGCTGCACATCCCCAATCCCGCAGGCAGAAACATCAAACTTGTCGGACGCGGAGCCGGATTTTAACCGCTAATGTAAGTCAAGTTACGCTAATGACGAACCTCGGTTGGTTTAGCGCCCATTAGCGTTCATCAGTGGGTAAACGGCCTTAGTTAGATCCGATTTTTTGAATGTCACTGCCCCACGGGTAACCGCCACGGCCACCCCCTGCCCTACTTGGGATTTGAGGTTTTTTCAGGGGCGGGCGGAGTTGGAGCGTATCAATTGCCATGAATCAGCCCGATCCCCTCAAACCCCTGCTCGCGACTTGGCGGCATACGCCGGCCCCGGCGCCCGACTTTGACGCGGCAGTGTGGGCGCGCATTCGGGCCCAAGCCGTTCCCGACCGCTCCCGTTGGTTTGCTGCGGCCCTGCCTCTAGCCGCCTGCGTCACCGTGCTGCTGTCGATCGCCGCCGGCACCGCCTCCGCGCTCGCCGTGAACCGGGCGCAGTCCGCCGATCGCCATGCCTCTGCCTACGTGCAAAGCATCGATCCAGTGCAAATGGCCTTCGACCCCGGCCATCACCACGCCCAATCCTAACGGCATGAAGCGGGTTTTTATCTTTGTCCTTTGCGTCGGGCTGGGGGCATTCGGAGCATATGGAATCACCCGCTGGGCGGCTTCCTGCCCTGCCACCCACAAGGAGGACCAGTTGGCGTGGATCCAAAGCGAGTTTCACCTCTCCGCCGACCAAACCGCGGCGATTAAAATCCTCCACGACGGCTACCAGCCGGTGTGCCGTGACCACTGCCAACAAATCCACCAGGCCCGGTCCGGTTTGGCCGCGCTCAAAGCAGGCGCAACCCTGGCCGAGACCAACGCGGCGCAGGCTGAGTTGAAGCGCGTGGAGACGATCTGCCGGGAGGCCACCCGGGCCCACCTGGAACGCGTGGCGGCGGTGATGGCCCCAGCCGAGGGGGCGCGCTTTCTGGCCTTGGTGTTGCCCAAGCTGTCGCGGTCCAACCACGACGGGCCCTTTGGGTTAAAATGATCACGCCGGCCGCCAGGATTGAGCCCACCGACGAGGAGCTCGCCACCGCCTTGCGCGCGGGCCGCGACGACGCCCTCGACCGCTTGATGGAGCGCTGGCAGGTGCCGCTGCGCTCCTTTTTATACCGGTATGTGCAGAACGAGGCCGATGCCCTTGATCTGGCCCAGGAGACCTTCGTGCGGATTTACCGGCATCGGGCCAACTACCGGGAAGGCGCCCGCTTTTCGACCTGGATGTTTCAGATCGGGCTAAACTTGGCGCGCGATCACGCGCGGCGGCGGGGGCGGCGGCCGGTGGTGGCGCTGGAGGAGGCGCCGGAGGCGGCTGGTGAGGGCGACCCGCGGGAGTCGGCGGTAGGCGCGGAGCGGGCGCAGGCGGTGCGGGCGGCAATCGCCGAGTTACCCGAGGGGTTGCTCGAGGCGGTGCTGCTATTCGAATACGAACATAAATCGCACGCGGAAATCGGCGCCATCGTCGGAGCCACCGCCAAGGCGGTGGAAACGCGCTTGCATCGGGCCCGCGAACAGTTGCGCAAAGCCTTGAAGCGCTGGGGCGTGTAGGGCGGCGGAGGCGGGGGTGGGGAGAATCTGAGATTTGAAATCTGAAATTTGAGATCGAAATTCGGGATTCGCAGATCGCCTCACGGCTGGCGGGCGCAACCGCGCTCCGCGGCGTTCCCGAACCACCCCCGCGCTCCGGGGCGTAGCGAGACGACGGAGTCGTTTCGACTCCGAAAACCAAAGCGTGCGGTACGCACGTCGAAAGCGCTCCGCGCTCCCGCTACGTCCCCGAACCAGCCCCCGCGCTCCGGGGCGTAGCGAGACGACGGAGTCGTTTCGACACCGAAAACCAAAGCGTGCGGTACGCACGGCGAAAGCGCTCCG
>CAMBUJ010000243.1 GCA_945871005.1 Opitutus sp. GAS368
AATATCGCAGAATCGAAATCGCTCCGCGCTCCCGCTACGCCTCGGAGCCCGGGTATCAGGCTCCGAAACGTAGCGGGACGACGGAGTCGTTTCGAATATCGCGGAATCGAAATCGCTCCGCGCTCCCGCTACGCCCCGGAACCCGGGGCTCAGGCTCGGGAACGTAGCGGGACGACGGAGTCGTTTTGAGGATCGCGGAATCGTAATTACTCCGCGATCCCGCTACGCCTCGGACCCAGCCCAATTGCTCAGTCGGCGTGTTTACGTTCCCCAGGGCGTTGGGCGCTGTAGATGCCGGTGTGACCGCTGAAGTGGTAACTCATCCAGCAGGCCAACGCCAACAGCACGGCGTGTTGCGCCCCGAACAGCTCGATGCCCATCAGAGTACAGGCCAGCGGGGTGTTGCTGGCTCCGGCAAACACCGCGACAAAGCCCAGCCCGGCCACCAGATCGACCGGCAATCCAAGCAGTCCAGCCAGGGTGTTACCCAGCGCCCCGCCGATAAAAAACAACGGGGTGACTTCACCGCCCTTGAAACCGGCTCCCAGGGTAATGGCGGTAAACGCCAGCTTCCAAAACCAGCTCCAGGTGTCGGCCCCGCTGATTTGGAAAACCGAAATCGTGGTCACGTCGCCAGCGTTGGGGCTCCACGTACCCAGACCGAGGTATTCCTGGGTTCCGAGCGCGCACGAGAGGGCGATGACCGCCGCCCCGCCGAGCGCCGGGCGCAACCAGTAGGTGGGCACCCAGCGGGTCAGCCCCGCCTGTACACCGTGGCTGGTGGCGGTGAAGAGGCGCGCGCAAAACCCGAAACACGCGCCGGCTAGAGCGACTTTGACCAAGACCAGCAGGTCAAGGTGCCCCAGGGTGAAGGGGCCCGCCGCCAACGGTCCGGCGATAAATAGCGGGGTGTGTACAATGCCCCAGGCGGTGCAGGTCAGGTCGCCAATGAGCGCCGCCAGCAGGCAGGGAATGAGCATCGTATACTGGACCCGGCCGAGGGTGAGGACCTCCAGCGCAAACACCGCTCCGGCCAGCGGCGTGCCGAAGACCGAGCCAAACCCGGCCGCCACTCCGGCCATCAGCAGCAGCCGGTGGTGTTCAGCCGGAATGCGGCAGAGCCGGGAAAACGCGCTGGCGAGGCCTCCGCCCATTTGCACCGCCGTGCCCTCGCGACCGGCCGAGCCGCCAACCAGGTGGGTGACGAGGGTGGCGCCCAGGATGAGCGGGGTGAGGCGCGCGGGCACCCCGCCTCCGGGCGCGTGGATTTCGTCGATGATCAGATTAGTGCCGCGGGCGGCAACCTTGGCGTGGTGGTGGTAAACCCAGGCTAGGGCGACGCCGGCAAGCGGGAGCAAAAACAGCAGCCAAGGGTGGTCAAAACGCACCTGGGTGACCTGATCGAGTGCCCAGAGAAAAAACGCGCTGGCCGATCCGCACAAGACGCCGACCGGCGCGACCAGCAGCAGCCAAAGGCCGATCGGGCGCAGGCTGTGCGTGTAGGTACGCGGGCGGAGGAAATCGAAAACGGTCATGAAAACGGGGACGGTGGCGTCAGGTCGGTCGCAAGGCAATGCAGCTTCCGTGCCCGCGGTCGGGCGGGGTGCGGGCGCGGACTTTGGGCAACTCCTTGCGGTTTCGGGTGGCTCCGCGCGTGAGCGCGGGGAGGGCCCGCAACATCCAACATTCAACGGACCGCGGAGCTCCAGCTCGGCTCGGGGACCATGGTCGGGATCCCACCTCGATGCCGAGCTGGAGCTCCGCGGTCCGTTACAACTCCGGCAACCGAAACCCGACATGCCTTGGCCCGGCCGCCGCATTCGCCTGAATCTAGGATTGGCCCGCGGCTTCGGACTGGCAGGGTCAAGCCCATGGTCCGCCCGTTCCAGCTTGGTTTAATTTTCATGTTGGCCGTGCTCTTTGCCCGCGCCGACGACCTCGCCTTGCGGGTTGTGATCGTCGCCAATGCCGACGATCCCGAGTCGGTCAAACTGGCCGAGTACTACGCGGCGAAACGAGCCATCCCGGCCGCCAATATCATCGCCCTGAAAATGCCGACCAGCGAAGCCGTCACCTGGCGCCAGTTTGTCGATACGGTGTTTAATCCGCTGCAGGCCGAGTTGGTCCGGCGCCAGTGGATCGATGCGATTGGTATGAATCTGAGCGATGGGGTCGGCCGGAAGAAATACGTGATCGCCGGACATAAGATTTCCTACCTGGTGGTTTGCCGAGGCGTTCCGCTCAAGGTGGTCCATGACCCGCTCCAGCCCGCCGAGGTCGTCCCGGCGGCGACCAATCCCGCCTTCAAGACCAACGCGGCCTCGGTCGACGGCGAATTCGCCCTGGCCGCCCTCAGCAACCCGCCGCTGATCGCGTTTGTCCCTAACCCCCTGTTTAACAACGAGCACCCGGCGGCTTTGCAGTTAAACCAGATTATTAAAGTCAGCCGGCTGGATGGACCGACGTTTGCCGACGCCCGCCACTTAGTTGACCAGGCGCTTGAGGCGGAGAGTGCCGGGCTGATTGGGCGCAGTTATGTGGATATCGGTGGGCCGCACGCCGCGGGCGACCGCTGGTTGGAGGCGGCGGCCAAGCAACTGGCGGCGCTCGGGTTTGACGGCGATGTGGACCGTGGGGGCGGCTCGATGCCGGGCTGGGCACGCTGCGACGCCCCGGCGCTTTATTTCGGTTGGTATGCGGGCGCGCTCAACGGGCCGTTTGCGCAGCCTGGATTTAAGTTTCCCCCAGGAGCGGTGGCCCTGCACATTCATAGTTATTCAGCCGATACGCTGCGCTCGACCACTCTAGGCTGGGTGGGGCCGCTGGTGGCGCGCGGGGTTACGGCAACCTTTGGCAACGTGACCGAGCCTTATCTGGAACTCACTCACCAGCCCCAGCTCGTCCTCAAAGCCCTGGCGCGGGGCGACACGCTGGGGGATGCGGCCGCGTACGCGGTGCCGGTTTACAGCTGGCAGGCGATGGCGGTGGGCGACCCGCTTTACCGCCCCTTCAAAATCCCCTTCGACCAACAGTGGGCCCGGCGCGACCGGCTGCGACCGGAGCAACGCCCCTACGTGGTCCTGCGGCAGATGCGCGCCCTCGATGCAGCCGGACAACGCGAGGCGGCGATTTGGGCCGGGCTCGGTGCGCAACAACAGGGTTTTAACCTCGCTGTCGCCCTGGCGATTGCCGATTTGCAGCGCGCCGCCGGGGACGAGGCGGGGATCCGCACTACGCTCGAAGGAGTGACCAAACTCCGGAGTTTCACGGCGACCGAAGCCCCGCTGGCGGTGATGATCGCCCAGAAGTTAGTCGGGCTGGGCGACGCCAAGGCGGCGCTGGGGGTGTGGCTGCGGGTACTGGGTGAGCGCGCGACGTCGAAGGAGCTGCGGGTTCAGTGGCTGCCGCTGGCGCAGGCTGCGGCCCGCGCGGCGCCGGATGCCCGGCAGGAGCAGCGCTGGGGGGCGGAGTACGCGGCCTTGACCGCCCCGCCGCCACCTGCGCCGGTGGCGAAAACCCCGGAAAAATAAGGGGCGCAAAAAAGGAGCGCGCCAGTCAACCCCGTCTCGAAACGACCCCGCCGCTCCGCAACTCGGACACGCCTCCGGAACGTAGCGGGATCGCGGAGCGATTTCGAGGCTTAGGCGCGGCGTCCACGGGGACGAAACGACTCCGTCGTCCCGCAACTCGGACACGCTTCCGGAACGTAGCGGGATCGCGGAGCGATTTCGAGGCTTGGGCGCGGCGTCCACGGGGAGGAAACGACTCCGTCGTCCCGCTACGCTTCGGAGCCAATCTCAGAGCAGCGGGGCGAGTAGGCGGCTGATATCCTCGGCCAAGTTGCCCCACAGCCGGTTGCCCACCGCCGTTTCCGGCTTCGGTTCTTTGCAGTCGGGCAAGAGTTTATTGGCCCAAACCCGCATCGCCTGCACATCGGCGTGAGAATAGAGAAAAACGCTGATCTCGAAATTCACGAACAGACTGCGCAGGTCGAAGTTCGCCGAGCCGAGCAGACCGATCCGGTCGTCCACCAGGACGGCCTTGGAGTGGAGCATATGGCCGTTGTGGTGGAGAAGAATGCGCGCGCCGGCTTTGCGCAACTGGCGCAGGTAGTGGCGGCGGGCGTAATCGGTGATCGGGTGATTCGACTTGGCGGGAACGATGAGGGTGACGTCCTTGCCGGCCCGCGCCTTGACGATGAGCGAGCGCAGGAGGACCTCATCGGGAATGAAATACGGGGTGATTATCCAGATGCTTTGTTCGGCCTCCTGAATCATCGAGAGCAACCCCTCGTAAAGCGGGTCGCCGTGAACATCGGGGCCGCTGGCGACCACATGCAGGGCGCTGTTGCCCTCGTGGCGCACCGCAGCGGGGTCGATTTCGGCGTGCAGGGTTTTGAACGACTGGCGGCTGGCAAACGCCCAGTCGGCGAGGAAGACCTCGTTGAGCAGGGCGGCGGCCGGCCCGGTGATAACGGCGCCGAAGTCGGACCAGCGCTTTTTCGAGGGGTGGGCGC
>CAMBUJ010000244.1 GCA_945871005.1 Opitutus sp. GAS368
AGGCGGCGCACGGGCTTTTCGGTGCAGCCGGCCCATTCGAGAATGTAGCGGAAAATCAGTTCGCCCTCCCGGCCGGCGTCGGTGGCGCAGACGATTTCGGCGGCGTCGGTGAAGAGTTTTTTAACCGTGTCGAGCTGCTGCATGGCCCCGGCATCGCCGCGTGGGCGCAGGAGGAACTTTTCGGGAATGATCGGCAGGTGGGCCAACCGCCAGGGTTTCCACGCCGGATTGTAGTCCTCGGGCTCCTGTAATTCGACGAGGTGGCCGAAGGCCCAGGTGACCGCCCAGCCGTTGCCCTCGAGCCAGCCGTTGGCCCGGGTGGTGGCGCCGAGGTGTTTGGCGATGTCGCGGGCGACCGAGGGCTTTTCGGCGAGGACGACTTTCATGCTACAAATTGGAGGCGAGGGACGGGCAAGGGTTCACTAGCAAGGATGGCGGCACGGCCGGGTCGATCACCAATCACGAGACGAGGGATGGGACGGCCCGGTGGAGCGCCGAGCTCCAGCTCGGCTCGGGGGAGTGGAAACGGGAACGGAACCGGATTCGGAAAGAGAACGAGTAAGAGTAAGAGAACGAGAACGAGAACGAGGGCGGAGCGCCGCGTTCCCGTTTATTTTAAACCACCCCACCTGCACCCCGGATTGTTCGCTCGACAGCCCAGGGGGGGCGGGCTTCCAGTAATCGCACGCCGTTGGCGTTGCTGGCGCTTACCCTTTCCTCCCCCGACTTTTCCTCCCCTTGAAAATCCTCACCGTCGAAGATGATGCCGTCGCCCGGGCGGTGCTCCGCCAAGCGTTGCTCAAACTCGGGCACGAGGTGGTCGAGGCCAAGAACGGCGCCGAGGCCTTGGTGCTTCTGGCCCAGGAACCCGTGCGCCTAGTCGTGAGCGACTGGATGATGCCGGAACTCGACGGCTTGGAGCTGTGCCGGGCCCTGCGCAACCGCGTGGAGGCCGATTACGTTTATTTTATCCTGCTGACGAGCCGCGATCCCGATGTGGACAACCAGCGCGAAGCAATCGAGGCGGGGGTGGACGACTTTCTGACCAAGCCACTCAACCTCCAAGATATCTGGATGCGGTTACGGGTGGCCGAGCGGATCCTGCGCTACGCCACCGAGGTGCGCCAACTCGAGGCATTTCTCCCGATCTGCGGCTACTGCAAAAAGGTCCGTGACGACCAAAATTACTGGCAGCAAATCGAGAGCTACATCAACGAGCGCACCGGCACGGATTTCAGCCATTCGGTCTGCCCGGATTGCTACCAACGCGTAGTGGTTCCCGAGATGGACAAACTGCGGGCGGACGCGGCGGCCAAAAAAAACCACACCTGTGTCAAACGAACGGATTGATCGTCTCGAGGAACGCCTGGCCTGGCTGCAGCGCCACATCACCGAGCAAGACAAGGCCATGCTGGAAATGGCCGGGCAGATCGACCGGCTTAAGGTCGAGCTCACGCGGCTTAAGCAGCGCTCCGATTCCGCTCCCAGCGGGCCGGACGGCGCCGGGCCGGAGTCGGAGCGGCCGCCGCATTATTGAACGCCAGCACAGGCGAAGCGGAGGTCGTGACCGCTGGGCGGTAATTTTTGCCTCGGATCGGGGGCAATCCCCTTGAGTGTAAAAAAACTGTTAAGCCTGGTTTTTTTTAAAGGTGTAAGCGGCTGTTCAAATGAGGCTTGAAAGAGCGTCGGCGGACTTGGCAGGAGCCGTGCTGACAAGCGGGAAGCAATTTTAATAATGCCCATCAGCACCAGTCACCACGGCCTTCGCTTCCGGCGGACGCCGCAGGAACAATTAACCCCGAGTCTATCCCCAAATGCTTAAAAACTTTTCCAAAACCCTCAATGCGTTGGGTGACATGGTTGGCGATCAGGTTAACACGATTCATCCCACGGTTCCCTTGGCGGTGTTCACGCGTTTCGCCGATGAGGTTGCCCGCATCGCCCGCACCACGGAAATGTCGCCGATGGCCCGGCAGCAACTGTGCGAGGAGCTCGAGCGCACCTACGACGTGATCATGAACAAGAAGTCATCTGCGGAGATGCTCTACCGTTAATGGAGCGGTTCGGCCGCAGCGCAGCGCGGCGTGGGCTCCGAGGCGTAGCGGGGCGACGGAGTCGTTTCGAGGTTTGGGGCGGGGGAGCGGCGAGCCACGAAAGCGCTGCGCGCTCCCGCTACGTTACGGAGTTCCGGAGCGCGCACCATGCGGCGCGGGACGGCTTAGCCGCCGCGTTTGGCAACGGGCAGGGCCGCCAGCAACACCTTGAGCGGCGCGGAGGTTTTCCCGCGCAGCCACGCCGCCATCAGTTGCCACTTCGCGCCGGAGTCGCTGAGCGGACGAAAGACCACCCCGGGCACGGGGTGTTTGGCCGCATAATCGGGCAGAAGGAGCACCGCGTCTTCGGTCACCACCGTGGCCAGCGCGTGGGTCAGGCTGTCAGCATCCTGGACGAAGCGGGCCCGAAACCCGGCGCGTTTACACAAGCGCTCGACCCACGGGTTGTGGCCGGGCAGGTCGCGGTCGTGCGCGCCGACAAACACCGCCTGGCGCAACTCCCCCAGTTTCACGCTTGCCGCTGCGGCCAGCGGGTGGTCGGCGGGCAGGGCCACCACCACCGGCAAAACCGCCAGCGTGCGCACATAAAACTCAGTGGAGTGCAGCCCGCTTTCCTGGCCAATCAACCCCACGTCAATCTCCCCCTTGCGCAGGGCCGCGATCTGCTCGCCGGGCGAGAGATCGAGCATGCGCACTTTCACCTCGGGGTGGGCCTTGCGCAGCGCGACCAGCGCCGGGTTGAGATAATCCGAGGCCGCCGAGAGCAGATAACCGATGCGCAGTTCCGCGCTTTGACCCCGCGCGCGCCCGCGCACCTCGTCGAGCACACGATCAAACGAGGCCAGCACCGGCTGCATGCCCTCAGCCAGGGCGTGCCCGGCGGCGCTCAGCGCCACCCCTCCCGAGCCGCGTTCGAGCAGCGGGCCTCCCACCTCGTGCTCGAGTGCCTGCAACTGCCGGCTGAGGGTGGATTGGGACAGGTGCAGGCGTGCGGCCGCCTGGCTGAGGGTGCCGTGTTCAACGATGGCGAAAAACGAGCGCAGGAGGGTGAGGTTCATGTGGCCCCCACGGGTATGCGGAAAACGCATGGAGGCAATCCGTTCCTGGCTCTAGCGGGCGCGGCCGCGCTGGGTTATGGTCGGGGTCATGTCTTCTTACATCTCCCTTGCCTCCGCTGTTCGTCTTCCTGCCGCGCTCGCCGCGTTCGCCTGCTTTGCCGCTGTCTCGTACGCCGCCCCCACGGCCTTTGATTTCAAAGACCCCAAGGGCGTGAATGCCATCCAGTTCAAACTCGACGCCCCGCTCGAAGCCATCTCCGGCACCGCCAACGGAGTGAGCGGGACCGTCAGTTTTGATCCGGCGGCCCCCGCCGCCACCACCGGGCGCATCGTGCTCGAAACCAAGTCGCTCACCACCGGTAACCCGGTCATGCAGGAGCACCTCCACGGGGCCAAATGGCTCGATGTCGCCCAGTTCCCCACCATCGTTTTCGAGGCGACCCAGCTGGCCAACGTCCGCACCCAGGGCGCCCAGATCCTCGCCGACCTGACCGGCAAGCTCACGGTCAAGGGCATCACCAAGGAGTTGACCGTGCCGGTCAGCTTCACCTACCTGGCCGACAAACTCGGTGCGCGCGTCAACGACCCGAAGATCAAGGGCGACCTGCTGGTGGTGCGCACCCGTTTCGAGATTAACCGCAGTGAGTTCAACATCATGGCTGGTCAGGCCACCGACAAGGTCGCGGAAACCATCGAGCTCTCCTTGGCACTTGCCGGCGCCGCCCCGCGCAACTGAGGCGACCGAGCCGACCAGCCCCTTATCCGCTGACCGCTGAAACCGGACGAACGAGAACGAGTAAGAGAACGAGAACGATTCAATCCCTGCCCTCGCCGGCAGAACCACGAAGCACTCCCGTGCCCGCCGCCTCGTTCTCGTTCTCTTAATCGTTCTCTTTCTCGTTCCGCTGCCCCGGCCCTGACCTTCCGCCTTCCTCATTCTGCCTTTCGTCCCGCAGCCCATGTTTCCCACCGGCCTCCATCACCTCACGGCGATCGCCAGCGATCCGCAGACCAACGTCGATTTTTATGCCGGCCTGCTCGGGTTGCGGCTGGTGAAGCGCACGGTCAATTTCGACGATCCCAGCGCCTACCACCTTTACTACGGTGACGAAACCGGCACGCCGGGAACGATCGTGACGTTTTTCTACTGGCCCGGCTACAGTGCCCGCGGCCGGGTCGGCGCCGGCCAGTCGACCACGCTGGTCTTTTCCGCGCCGCCCGACTCGCTCGGCTTTTGGCAGGAGCGCTTGGGGCGCCACGGCGTGGTTGTTACCAAGGGCAACCGCTTGGGCGAAGACCTGATCGCCTTCGTCGATCCCGATGGCATTCCCGTCGAACTGGTCGCGGTGGCGGCCGACCC
>CAMBUJ010000245.1 GCA_945871005.1 Opitutus sp. GAS368
TTGCAGCGTTCCCCGCGTTTCCTGGTGGAGAGCAACAACGTTGCCGCCGACGCCTCGCTGAAGGCCTACAACATGAACCGCTCGTTGGCGCACTACGTGTGCAACAACGGTCAGAAGACGTAAGGTCTGCGTGGTGGACGGCAGGGTGGGTTGCGATTCTTCGCTTCGCGTTGAACCCACGCTGTGCTTGCATGGCGCGATGCAATCCACTGCCTACGAACGCCTCGTCGCCCACCTCAAACGCGCCCATTATTTGGGCACGGTGGCCGGCCTGCTCGGCTGGGACGAACAGGTCAATTTACCGCCCGACAGCGCCGACCAGCGCGCCGAGCAACTTGCCCTGCTGGCCGAACTCCAGCACGCCGCCGCCGCCGACCCCGCCATCGGTGAACTCCTCCGCGAACTCGATTCGGTCGCCGCCGTCGATCAGGCCGTGGTGGTGCGGGAGGCGCGGCGCGACTACGAGCGGGTGGTGAAACTGCCGGCGTCGTTCGTGGCCGAGAAGGCCCGCCACGCCAGCGCCGCCTACCACGCCTGGGCCGCTGCCAAACAAGCGGATGACTTTTCCGCCTTCGCCCCGTTTCTGCAAAAGCACCTCGATCTCGCCCGCCAGGAGGCTGCCTTTCTCGGCTGGGGCGATCGGCCCTACGACTACGCGATCGATAAACACGACCCCGGCCTGACCGCCGCGAAACTCACCGCGCTCTTCGACGAGTTAAAAGCCGGCCTCGTCCCCCTGGTGCGTTCCATCGCTGCTTCACCGGCGCGCCCGCCCGCTGGTGTTTTGCAGAAATTCCCGGTCGAGGCCCAGCGCGACTTCTTGCGGGAGGTCACCGAAAAACTCGGCTTTAACTACCGCCGCGGCCGCATCGACGTTTCCCTGCACCCGTTCTGCGAGGGCGCGGGTGCCGACATCCGCATGACCACACGCTTCGATGCCGACAACCCGCTCGACTCGCTGTTTTCCTCGATTCACGAAACCGGTCACGGCCTCTACGAGCAGGGCCTGCCGCTGGCCGCGCAGGGCACGCCGCTCGGGCAAAACGCCGGCATGGGCGTGCACGAATCGCAGAGTCGCCTGTGGGAAAACCAGGTCTCGCGCAGCCGCGCCTTCTGGCGGTTTTTCGAGCCGCGTTTCCGCGAAAAGTTCCCCGCGCAACTGGCCGGCGTATCCTCCGACGAGCTCTATTTGGCGGTCAATGAGGTCGCCCCGACCCTCATCCGGGTCGATTCCGACGAGGTGCATTACAACCTGCACATCCTGCTGCGCTTTGAGGTGGAGCGGCGGCTCTTCGCCGGCGAGTTGGCGGTGGCCGAGTTGCCCGCGACGTGGAACGCGCTCTCGCAGGAGTTGCTCGGGCTCACTCCGACCAGCGACCGCACCGGGGTTTTGCAAGACGTACATTGGTCGGGCGGGGCCTTTGGGTATTTCCCGAGTTACTGCCTTGGTAACATGATTGCCGCCCAGCTTTGGTTCACGGTTCGCAGCCAGTATCCCGAGTTGGACTCGGATTTCGCCGCCGGCGATTTCTCCCGCCTGCTCGGCTGGCTGCGCACGCAAATCCACGAACAGGGACGCCGTTACGAGGCGCTGGAGTTGGTTCGCCGCGTGACCGGCGAAGAGCTCACGCCGAAGTACCTGTTACGGTATTTGCACGAGCGTTACGCCCCCTTGTATTTGGGGTGAGCGCCGTGAAGGGATGGGCTGTGCCGGGCTCGGGGGCAGCGTTGGTGTAGGCCAGACCGGTGGTCTGGCGTTCTGAAAAACCCAGTCACCGGTCGGGTCTACACCGGGACTACTCCTACTCGTTCTCCGTTCGGCAGGGCCGCTCAGGCGAGACGGACCAGCAGCTCGGTGTTCGCCGGGCCTATTTTTTTGACGGTGCCACCGTCCGCCCAGCGTCCCTCGACCAACAGGCGCAGCGGGGTGGTCGGTACGCCCCGCTCGCCGGTCTGAAACAGGCTGATCAGCAGCTCGACCGCGCGCGCCCCGATTTCTTTTTCCTGTTGATCAATACCCGTCCACTGCGGGTCGAAAATTCGCGATAGGGTCGCGATGCTGACGTCGGCCGGGATGGTGTAGCCCGCTTCCTCGAGCCAGGTTTTAACCTCGGAAATGGTCGAGACGATCGCGGTGGGCCGGTGGCGGCGGAACCAGGCGAGGAAGCGCGCCCGCCACGGCTGCACGTTTCCCGCCTCGTCCAGACCCTCGATGGTGAAGAGGGGAATGGGACGGTTTTTGGCCTGCGCGTCTTTGAGCAAGTAGTAGGGCGTCTCGAAGTTGTGCTCGACCCGGCTGAGGGTGTCGGAGGCGCTGACCATGCCGATGCGGTGGTGGCCGAGTCGGCAGAGTTCCCGCAGGCAGGTGAGGGTGGAGCTGTGCTGGTGGTTAGCGGCGATGTGCAGCCGCGGCGTCAGCAGCGAGTAGCCGATGCTCACGCCGGCAAACGCCTCCATCGACAAGGTGATCTCGGTGCGCGCCCGGGGCTGGGGAGCGAAGAGTAGTCCACGAATGTTGCGGGCCAGCAGCACCTCCCGCGCGCGTTTCGCGCTGAGCCCCGGCTCGGTCAGCCAAAATTCCTCCAGTTTGTAGCCCATCGAGGAGGCGAACTGGGCGGCCCCGTCGTGGTAGGCGCGGACGTTTTCCTCCTCCTGCCAGCCGTGGCGCGTCGAGAAGCTGTGTACCCAGGCAAAGGTCGAGCGGTAGGCCGGGGTGCTCTGTTGGCGCCGATAGTGGCTGAGGGCCGTGAGCATCGGGTCGGGCACGTATCCCAGGCGCTCGGAGATTTCCCGGATGCGGGCGCGTTTGGCTGGCTCGACGTAGGTGTCGTTTTTGAGCGCGCGCCAGGCCGTGGATACATGCACGCCGGCTTCGGCAGCGACTTGCTTGAGGGTAATGCGGGAGGGGGGCACTGCGTCGGGAATGAAATTGTTTGCAGGTAGACACGGTCGCGCTACCCAAGGCAAGGTTTTCGCTCGGTCCCACGCTCCTTTCGGTGGCTCCGGCGGATCGGTTTTTAATCAGCCGCAGTCTCCCGCGTGTCGCCCCTGTCCGCACTTCACCGCTCCCCTTTTTTAACCCCTCCCGATTTTTATGCCATCCGCCCCCGCCTTTTTGCACGAGGATTTCCTGCTCACCACCGACTGGGCGCGCCTGCTCTACCACACTTACGCCAAGCCGCAGCCGATCTACGACTACCACTGCCACCTGCCGCCCGACCAAATCGCGGCCAACCGGCGCTTTGAAAACCTCAGCCAGATCTGGCTCGCCGGCGACCATTACAAGTGGCGCGCGATGCGTTCGGCCGGGGTCAACGAGGACCTCATCACCGGGAAATCCACCTCTGACTACGACAAGTTTTTGGCCTACTGCCGTGTCGTGCCCACGCTGGTGCGCAACCCGCTGCACCACTGGTCGCACCTGGAGCTGCGCCGCTTTTTCGGCATCGAGCTGCTGATCAACGAGGCCAACGCGCCGAAAATCTGGGAGTTGGCCAACGTCCAACTCGCTTCGCCCGCCTTCTCCACCCACGGGCTGCTCACGTCCAGCCGCGTTGCCGTGGTCTGCACCACCGACGACCCCGCCGATTCGCTCGAGCACCACGTCGCCATCGCCAAGACGGCCCTCACGACCCGCGTTTATCCGACGTTCCGGGCCGACAAACTCATGGTGGTAAACGCTCCGGCGGTGTTCAACGCTTGGGCTGATCAACTCGCCGCCCGCGCCGAGGTCGAGGTTAACTCCCTCGCCGCACTGCTCGAGGCGCTCGAGCGCCGCCACGCGTTTTTCCACTCCGTGGGCGGGCGACTCTCCGACCACGGGCTGGAAAGCTTGCCCGATGCCGATTGCAGCGAGACGGAGGCGGTGGCGATTTTTGCCCAAACCCGCGCCGGCCGTCCCGCCACCCCGGAGCAGACCGCCAAGTGGGTCTGGTATGTGATGGTGTTCCTCGGCAGCCTCGATGCCAAACGCGGCTGGACCAAGCAGCTTCACCTCGGGGCGTTGCGTAATAACAACACCCGCCTGCTGCAGCGCCTTGGTGCCGACGCCGGGGTGGATTCGATCGGCGACTTCCCCCAGGCACGCGCGCTCTCGCGCTACCTCGACACGCTCGACCGCGACAACCAGTTGCCGAAGGTGGTCATCTACAATCTGAACCCGGCCGACAACTACGTCTTTGCGACCATGATCGGCAATTTCCAAGACGGCTCGGTGGCGGGCAAAATCCAGTTTGGCAGCGGCTGGTGGTTCCTTGATCAAAAGGAGGGCATGGAGATGCAGCTCAACGCCTTGTCCCAGCTCGGTTTGCTTTCGCGCTTTGTGGGCATGCTGACCGACTCGCGCAGCTTTTTGTCGTATCCGCGCCACGAGTATTTCCGGCGCATCCTGTGCGGGCTCATCGGGGCGGATGTGGCGGC
>CAMBUJ010000246.1 GCA_945871005.1 Opitutus sp. GAS368
GTTACGACCCGTCCGCCGGTTCGGGCACGCTGTTGATGAATCTCGCCCACAAGATCGGCGAAGAGAAATGCACTCTCTATTCGCAGGACATTTCCCAAAAGTCCTCGGGCCTGCTGCGGCTCAACCTGATCCTCAACAACCTCGTCCACTCGATCCCCAACATCGTCCAGGGCAACACCATCCTCCATCCTGAGCATAAGGAGAAAGCCGGTGCGCTCAAAAAGTTCGATTACATCGTCTCCAATCCACCCTTCAAACTGGATTTCAGCGACTTCCGCGACGAGCTCGACACCAAGATCAACCACGAACGCTTTTTTGCCGGCATCCCCAAGGTGCCCAACAAGGAAAAGGATTCGATGGCGATCTATCTCCTGTTTATCCAGCACATCATCCATTCGCTCAGCGCCCACGGTAAAGCCGCCATTGTGGTGCCCACGGGGTTTGTCACCGCGCAGTCCGGCATTGATAAAGGCATCCGCCAGCACCTGGTGGAGAAAAAAATGCTCGCCGGCGTTGTCTCTATGCCGAGCAACATCTTTGCCACCACCGGCACCAACGTCTCTATCTTGTTTTTGGACGCCTCCAACAAAGGCGACGTCATCTTGGTCGACGCCTCCAAACTCGGCACCAAGGTCAAGGAAGGCAAAAACCAGAAAACCGTATTATCCACCGAGGAAGAGGATTCTATTATTCGGACGTTTAATACTAAGCAGGTCGTCGAGGAGCTATCGGTGGTCGTTTCGTATGATGATATAGCTGAGAAAAATTTTTCGCTGAGCGCCGGGCAGTATTTTGAGGTGAAGGTCGAGCATGTGGAAATTAGCGCAAAAGAATTTCAATCTAAATTAGCCAAGCACAAATCACTTTTATCAGGGTTTTTCTCAAAATCGCATGATTTGGAATTAGAGATAAATAAACAATTGGGGAGGTTGAAGTCGTGATCGGCTGGATAAAAACTACGCTTGGCGCGGAAACCGACCTTCAAACCGGCCTGCCATTCAAAAGCTCTGATTTTACGGACGCAGAAGATGACATAAGACTGCTCCGTGGTGATAACATCATTCAAGGTGACATCAGGTGGGCCGACGTAAAGAGGTGGCCGAAATCAGATCTAGGTAACTGCAGGGACTACCTATTAAGTGAAGGTGATGTTGTATTGGCTATGGATCGCCCTTGGATTGAGGCGGGTCTAAAACAAGCTGTTCTTAATGCTGATGACATTCCTTGTTTACAGGTACAGCGGACAGCAAGACTTCGAGGCAAAGGCAATCTTGCGACTGAGTATCTTCGTTACATTGTAGCGGGCACACCATTCACTCGCTATATAAAATCAGTAAACACCGGTTCCGGCGTTCCCCACATTAGCGCAAACCAAATTCGTGCATTCCCTGTTACTCTTCCACCTAAGCGCGAGCAAATCGCCATCGCCAGTGTCCTCTCGGCCCTGGACGCGAAGATTGAGTTAAACAACGCGATCAACGCGGAGTTGGAGGGGATGGCGAAGCTGTTGTATGATTATTGGTTTGTGCAGTTTGATTTTCCGCTGACGGCGGCGCAAGCGGCGAGCCTGGGCCGCCCCGAGCTCGAAGGCCACCCCTACAAATCCTCCGGCGGCCCGATGGTCCACAACCCCACCCTCAACCGCCTCATCCCCACAGGCTGGACAGCTGGTAATATATTCAGGATTTCGGAATTAGGTGGAGGCGGCACACCAACCAAGGAGCGTTCGGATTATTGGAGTGGCCACATTCCCTTTTTTACCCCCACGGATGCAAGTCCGGTGCCGTTCCTGCTTAATACTGAGGCGCACATTACAGATGCGGGGCTTCAGAATAGCAGCACACGCCTCTTTACTGCGGGTTCTCTCTTTTTAACGGCGCGTGGTTCGGTTGGTAAAGTAATGATAACCGCATGTGAAATGGCGATGAGCCAATCCTGCTATGCTTTAATTCCTCACAAAGGGATCAGCTCGCAGTTCCTCTATTTTCAAACCCTCGGCTTGATGGGATACCTAAAGGCAAAGTCGAGTGGCTCGATTTTTAAGTCTATTGTTACAAGTGACATAGAGTACTCACCAACCATCATTGCACCAAGGGAATTGATCGCCGAATTTTCTTCGAGAACGGATGCGATGTTCGAGCAGATAAGGGATAATCTAAGACAAAACCAAGAACTGACGGCGCTGCGAGACTGGCTGCTGCCGATGCTGATGAACGGCCAAGTCACGGTGGGTTAAGCAAAATTCAACGACTGTCTTGTGAACTCTGCTGAACGCCCGTTCATTGAGTAACCTGATGCCCGCCACGCTCCCAGTTCCTGTCTCCGCCGCCGTGCTTCGCTGGGCACGGCAGGAGTCTGGGTATTCGCTGGAGCGGGCCGCCGAAAAACTTCACGTCAAGGCCGAGCGTCTCACCGGGTGGGAAGAGGGCGGACTGCAACCGACCCTGAAACAGGTCGAAAATCTGGCCCGACTCTACCACCGGCCCCTGAGCCTGTTTTTCCAGCCCAAGCCGCCCTCGCTCCCGCCCTTGGCTGCGGAGTATCGGCGCCTGCCGGGCATCGTGCCTGGGCACGAATCGCCCGAACTCCGCTTTGCCGTGCGGAAGATGTCTGCCCGCCGGGAAACGATGCTCCAGTTGCTTGTCGAGCTAGACGAGTCCACGCCGGTCTTCGACCTGATCGCGCATTTGTCCGAAACCCCGGCCACAGTTGCCGCGAGGCTGCGTGCGGCCCTCGCGGTCAGTGCGGAGGCGCAAGAGGCTTGGTCCAACGAGTGGCAGGCATGGGCGGCTTGGCGGACGGCCGTCGAACACGTCGGCGTGTTGGTATTCCAGTTTGTCAAAGTGCCACTCGCCGAGGCTCGTGGGCTTTCGTTGCTGCGTACGCCGTTGCCGGTGGCCGCCGTTAACCCCAAGGAAAACCCTGAATCGCGCTCTTTCACCCTGATCCACGAGGTCGTTCATCTCATGCTCGCGGCCGGCAAAGATGAGTTTCCCGCGGCCCGGGAATCCCGCGACAACGAAGCTTGGGCGGCGGTGGAACGCTTCGCGGAAGAAACCGCCAGCCACACGCTGGTACCGGAAGCGGTGTTGAAACGGGCAGTCAGTTCCGGCGATTTCCCGCGCAATGGGTGGGATATCGGCGATGTGCGTGCGCTGGCCCGTCAGTTCAAAATCACCCCCTTGGCCATGGCTACGCGCCTGCGTGCTTCCGGCTATTTCGACTGGAGCCATTACCTTTCATGGAAGCGCGGTTGGGATGCCTATGTCGCCACGCTCAAGCCCAAAACCGGCGGCTTCGCCCATCCCGTGACGATGACCCTCGGGCGGGCCGGACGACCCTTCACGCAGACCGTCCTGGAAGCTTTGGCGACCAATCGCATCACCGTTGTCAATGCCGCGCACTATCTCGAGCTCAAGGCCGAGCATTTCGAGAAACTCAAGGGGGCCTTGCAGGCCCGCCCGGGCTCAGGAGGCGCGGATGAGTGACGCTACCCGTCGGCCACTCTACGTAGTGGACACCAATGTTTTCATGGATTGGCAGTTCCGGTATTATCCGACCGATATTTTCCCCTCACTACTCAGTCGTGTGGATAGCCTAGCTAACGAAAGGCGTTTTTGCGCGCCTGAGCTCGTGGAGGAAGAACTGCGCAAGGTGGGCACTCCGGAGCTGAGTCGGTGGGCCGACGATCACTCGGCGATCTGGGTTCCAAATGCGGCGGTACTGGCGGCGACGCTTACGATCCAAAGCCGCTTCCCCGGCCTCCTTGATCCCAAGGCAGAGTATGATGAAGCGGACGCCTATGTGATCGCGCTTGCCCAGCTGCGGGACGGCATCGTGGTCACTCAAGAGACGTCGGCCAGCGAGAAGCGCCGCCCGGCCCGCCCTCTGTATATACCTGATGTTTGCCGCGAACTCGGGGTGCATTGCATCACTCTGCAGGGCCTGATGCGGCGAGAAGGCTGGCGGCTTTGAACCCAAGCAAACTGAACGGGCCGAGCCGTCTGGGGACTTTCCGTGTCGTGTTAGTGGGGCCAAGCCGAGGGGGGCGGGGCGTTACATTGATGCATAATCAATGAGCCAACTTTAAATGAGTGAAATCCGACTCTCAATGTATCCATGTAACAGCCCGACCCCGTTTCATCGCGTCACGTCCGGCTCATGGTCTACAAATTCCAGTTTCCTATCAGCAAACGCCGCGGACGCTAAAACACTTCGGCTGAATCAGCCCTTTCAGGCGCTCCACACTGGGAGCGCCTTTTTCGTGCGCTATTTTCGGAAAAGCGAAGGTGGCGATTGACGTGTTTTACGGGGTCTTTACGCCATTTGTTCGCATGAAACTTAACCCCGCGTTACGCATTTTTTCATTTCTCTGCCTTGCCCTT
>CAMBUJ010000247.1 GCA_945871005.1 Opitutus sp. GAS368
CTACGCCCCGGAGTGCTCCTAAACGTAGCGGGATGGCGCAGCCATTTCGTAATCCGCAAACCCAACGACTCTGTCGCCGGGCTACGCACGCCGGACTCCGTCGCCAGGCTAGGCGTGCCGGCCTTTGAACGTAACGGGAGCGCGCAGCGATTTTGCTCTGGGACGGAAAAGGCTGAAATCATCTGGCCGGTGGCACGTGGCTCAACTGTTAGCGTAACTCCTCCATTGCCGCTGGCTCGCGGACGGGTTCAATCACCTCCGCCCCACCGCGGTTCCCCTTCCGCGTAGCTTGCTGCCTGGTGTTCGGTCCGCCCAGCGGTCCGTTTCGTTTCCTCATTTCTCACCCGTCCGCTTATTGTCCCACCTCATGAGCCTCACCTCGCTGCCGATTGCCTGCGTTGGCCTGTTCACCCCCCTCATGCTCGCTGCCGCCGTGCAGGCCGCCGCCCCAGCGCCCAAACCGAGCGCCGCCCGCCCGCCTGAGAGCGCCTTGTTCCGCGAGTTCGTCGCCTCTCCGCACCGTGGCGAGGGCACCGTGCTGCCGGACTATTCCTACGCCGGCTACCACCTCAGCGCGAAACCCCTGCCCACGATCACCCGCGAGGCTTATCAGGTTTTTAATGTCTGCGACTTTGGCGCCGTGCCCAACGACGAGCGCAGTGACCGCGACGCCGTCTTAAAAGCCGTGGCCGCCGCCCAAGCCTCGCCCGGGCCCGCCGTGGTTTTTTTTCCCGCCGGCCGCTTTTTGCTCAATGAGAAGTCCGACCTCGGTAAACCCGCGATCACCATCTCGCGCAGCAACATCGTCCTCAAGGGCGCCGGCATGGGCGAGACCGAGCTGTGCTTCAACGAACCCAGCTCGAATGCCGGCTCGCTGCTGACCTTCAGCGACCCCACCCGAGCTACGATCACCGATCCGATCCGCCTCAACGATTACAGCATCCGCGGCTTCCGCCTCTCCGCCCTGGCCACCCTGCCGGCGCGCGGCGCGTTTTCCCTGCAATTGGCCGACGCCTCCAAGGTACGCCCGGGCATGGTGGTGACGATCAATGCGCTCCTCGATTTCAACACCGAGGCCGGCAAGCGCTATATGGCCCCGCACGAGGTCCCCGAGGGCTGCATCGAGCTCGGCCAATCGAAGTATCTTTTCGAGACCCACCGGGTGAAGGCCGTCGAGGGCAACACGGTGACTTTTGTCGAACCAATCCAGTTCGACCTGCCCAACTACTCCGGGGCGGTGCTCTACGAAAACAAGGTGATCGACGAAGTCGGCCTGGAGCACCTCACGCTCAGCGGCAACAACCGCGAGTTGTTCTTTCATCACGCCGGCAGCCGCACCGAAGCCGGTTTTTTCCTGCTCTCGTTGCGCGACGTGGTTAACGGCTGGGTACGCCACGTGCGCTTCCGCAATTATGGCAACGCCCTGCATGTCAGCCGCGGCGGGTTTAGCACCTTCATGAACCTGGTTTTCGAGGGCAATGCCGGCCACCTGCTCGCCGGCACCTATGCGGGCAGCTATGGCAACCTCTTCCTTTACAACCGGGAACTGGCGCCGACCTGGCACGGGCCGATCGGCGACGGCGGGGCGACCACGATTGCTCAGCGTTCCCAGTATTTTGGCAGCATGGAGATGCACTGCCGCGGCTCGCGCAGTTCGCTCCTCGACGTGTGCCAGGGTGACTTCGCGTTCCTGCGCGGGGGCGGGCGGAAGTTTTACCCGCACCAGGGGAAATATAACTGTTTCTGGAACTGGGAAAACACCAAGGCCGGCAAGGTCGATTTCTGGCCGCTGGGCAGCAACTACGGTTACATGATGCCTCCGATCGTGGTCGGCTTGCATGGCCAACCCTGCGAAATCGCCGACCTCAAAACCGACACCCTCGCCACAGAAAGTCTCGGCACCAAGGTCAGTCCCGAATCGTTGTTCGAAGCCCAGGTCGCGCTGCGGCTGGGCAGCCTGCCGCCGTGGATCGCCGAGGCCGCCCACAGCTACGAGACGATCAGCCGCTACAGCACCGTGCGCATCACCGCCCCGTCCAGCCACACCGAGCTGCCTGCCGGGCAACCCTTCGTCGTCTCCGTCGGACTGGACCCGCTGCTCAACTTGAAAGATATCCGCAAAATCCAGATCAAGGCCTCGCGCACGTCCCTGGACAGCGGATACCAAGTGATCAAGGAGCTGAGCCAGGCTCCGTTTGCTCCCGCCATCACCTTGCCGGCTGCGGGCACGTGGTCGGTGGTCGCCACCCTGACCAATTCTCTGGGCGAAATCTGCGAAAGCCTGCCGGTGATCGTCCACCTCGATGATGGCCGCCCGTGGCAAAAAGCCGCGGTGGTTCAAACCGCCAGTTTTGTCGAAACCGGGGAACTGAGCCGCGAGGCGATGGCCTTGGGTCTGCATGTGGACGGCCGGGATAATCTGCTGCAAAAACTCAAAGCGGATCACCCAGGGCTCACCCAGCCCGAGCTGGATCAGAAATTCCCCGCCGCCTCAGTGGCAGCCTACGAGTCGGCTCTGCCGCTGATGCAGCAGGAGCTCGCTGCCGGGGAAAACCCCAAAGTCGCCGCGCAGCTGAGCGACGGCGACCTCAAGACCCCGATTCAGCGCAAGGTGACTTACAAGGGAACCTTTGTTTTCGACCTCGGGAGCGCCCGCGAGATCAGCCGGGTGGACCTGGTGTTCGCTGGGGATTTTACCACGGCCGCGTACAAGCTGGAGCTGATGGGGTCGAACGATGAGCGGGCGTGGTTCACGTTTTTGAACGACGAAGGGTTTTGGGAGCCGGGCCTGGTGCGCAACGGCCAGAGCCGGATCGGCTTCCCGTTGAGCACCGCGGGCAAACGCCTGAGCTTCTATTTGCCGGCGCGCAACTACCGGTATTACCGCCTGATCGCGCCCGCGCCCCGGCTGAACACGTTAACCGAAGTGGAATTTTACGGGAAGTGATGCCTCAACCTGCAGTTAACCAAACCCGCCTTGCAGCTACCTCAGATCTTGTCGGATGAAACCAAGGCAGTTTAGCCGCGATGGAACGCAAGGATCACAAAGAACAAGCCCGGTATTCTTTGCGTTTTCTGCGTTCTTTTGCGGCTAAAAATCCGTGATTCAGCGGTGCAGTTGCAATGACGCTGGATCCGACATCTCGGGTCATAATACCTGCCCCCATTTTCCGTTTCCAGATCGCTGACGAACGAGAACGACTCAATCCGCCAACCTACCGATCGCAAAGTTGACGCACCTTCGAACTCCGTATCGTTCTCGTTCTCTTAATCCTACTCCTTCTCTTTCCGTTACCGCTACCCTCTGGCCAACCCCTGCCTTACAGGCATTGCACCGTGATGGTGATAGCCGCCGCTACCGCGCGGGCCCGGTCCCGGGCCTCGGTCGGGGTTTCCCCGGTGGCCACCGCAACGCCCAAGCGGCGATGCCCACGACACTCCGGTTTGCCAAACAAACGCACCTGGCTCTCCGGCACCGCCAACGCCTCGGCAACCCCGGTGAAAACCGGCACGCCGTCTCCATGACCGAGCAGGGCCACACTGTGCGCCGGGCGCAGCAGCACGATCGAGGGCACCGGTAGCCCGAGAATCGCCCGGGCGTGCAACGCGAATTCGCTCAGCTGCTGGCTGCCAATCGTCACCAACCCGGTGTCGTGCGGACGCGGGCTCACTTCGCTAAAAATCACCTCGTCGCCGCAGACAAAACACTCGACGCCGAACAGCCCCCAGCCGCCGAGATTGGCGACCACGTCGGTGGCGATTTTTTGCGCCTGGGCCCAGGCGGCCGGCGACATTGGGCACGGCTGCCAGCTCTCGCGGTAGTCGCCATCGATTTGCACGTGGCCGACCGCCGGGCAGCACTGGATGCCGTTGCTCGCCGACACCGTCAGCACCGTGATCTCGTAATCAAAGCGGATAAACCCCTCGACGATGCAGCGCCCGGCCCCGGCCCGCGCGCCCTCCTGGGCGTACTTCCATGCAGCCGCCATATCGCCGGCGGTTTTAACCACGCTCTGGCCGTGGCCGCTCGACGACATCAACGGTTTTAACACGCAGGGAAAACCCAGCGCCGCGCCCGCCGCGGAGGCCTCTTCAACGGTGCCGACAAATCGATAGGGCGAAGTCGGCAGCCCCAGTTCCTCGGCAACCAAACGGCGGATACCCTCGCGGTTCATGGTCAACTTGGCGGCGCGGGCGGTGGGCACCACGCGCTGGCCGGCCGCCTCCAACTCGACGAGCACGTCGGTGGCGATGGCCTCGATTTCCGGCACGACCAGGTCGGGTTTTTCCTCGGTGATGACCCGGCGCAGCGCGGTGCCATCGAGCATGGAAAACACATGGCTGCGGTGGGCAACCTGCATGGCCGGGGCGCCGGCGTAGCG
>CAMBUJ010000248.1 GCA_945871005.1 Opitutus sp. GAS368
CAAGTCAGCATCGCGGTCGCCGGCATCCACACCCTGATTAACTCGATTCCCAAGCCCAAAGCCGACGCGCCTGCGGCGGTCGCTCCCGGAGACGATCCGGTCGTCCGCCGCCTAGCCCAACTCGACGCTGCGACCAAAACCCAAAGCGAGGCCCTGGCCGCCCGCGAAAAGGCTCTGGCCGCCGCCCTCGCCCACGCCACCCGCCAGATCGAAGTCCTCCTCGCGGCCACCGCCCAAGCCACCGCCGCCGCCCGCCCGCCGGCGGCCACAGTCACGCCGCCTACCCCAGCCACCCCGCCCTCCCCCGCCACTCCGGCTTTGCCCGCTGTAACGCCCCCGCCACCACCAGCCGAACCCGTCACGATTCCCGCGCCCCAGCCCCTCGCGCCCGCTACCAAACCGCCTGCGGACGTTGCGCCCGCCTCGCCACCCCTGACGCCAGTTTTCACCGCCGCGGAGCCCCACTCCGACGAGGTGCCTGTCGACGACGCCACCCCCTCCCTGCCCAAAGCCGCGCGTGCCCGCAAAGCCAAGCCGGCCGACACCCTGCCCGATCTCGGGCTCACCAGCCCAACCGCTGAGACGATGGCGAGCGCCCCGACTGCGGATGGGGCCACCCGTCTGCTGGCCACCGCCTACATTGGCATTGGGCAAACCCTTTACCTGCGCGGCGACGGCCCCGGCCTGTCGTGGGAAAAAGGCGTGCCGCTCCAGTTCGTCTCCATCGGCAAATGGCTTTGGGAGACTTCAGGGGCGACCACTCCGTTTACCGCCAAGCTATATAAAAACGACCTGGTGGAGTGCGTCGGTCTCGGTGCGCTCACGCTTGCCCCCGGCCACCAACACGAGGTCAACGCCGGGTTCTGATTTCCGGAACGCCCCACGGCAGTTTAGCCGCAAAAGGCTCGAGGTAGGGGCATTGATTGCAAGTAGTCGCGGCTGCAACAATTCGAAGGCGACTGACTGCTACTCCTCCGCCCGCTTCCAGTCTCGCTTTTTGGCCGCGCAGGCGGCTTGGTGTCCGCTCTAATTCGCCATGTCCACCACCGCCACCGCCCTGCCCAAACCCGTTTCCGGCCAACCCTGCTCCTGCGGCAGCGGCCTTGATTTCTCCGCCTGCTGCGAGCCAATCATCACCGGCAAACGCCTCGCCGCCACCGCCGAGCAGCTGATGCGCGCGCGCTTCACCGGCCACGTCGCCAACGCCAACGAGTTCCTCCACCACACCTACCTACCCTCCTCGCGCCTGCCCTACGTGGAAGAGCCCGACACCGCTCCGTTGCCCTGGACGCGCCTGGTGATCCACTCCCACGAACCCGAGGTGAAGCCGGATGTGTCCTACGTCGATTTCACCGCCTACTTTGTCGCCGAGGGCGGTGCCGAGGGCGCGATGCACGAGAAGTCGGAATTCCACCGCATTGGCGGCAAATGGATCTTCGCCCGCACCCTGCGCCAAGGCCCGGCGCCAGTGAAGATCGAGCCCAAGGTCGGTCGCAACGACCCGTGCACCTGCGGCAGCGGCAAGAAGTTCAAGAAGTGCTGCGGCGCCTAAGCCGCGTCAAATCAAGCGGAGGCCGGTTCAAGTAGCGCAGACTTCCAGTCTGCATTTTTCGATCTGAGCAGACTGGAAGTCTGCGCTACGCCTGGCCGACAAGGCATAAAAAAATCCCGCCCCTCGTTGGGGCGGGATTTTTTATGTCAGCCGGCCAGCGGCCTACTTGGCAGCGGCACTCGGGGCAGCGTGAGCAGCCGGCGCGCTCGGGGCCGGCGGATTGCTCGCGGCCGGGGCCACCGCGGTTTCGCCTTTGCGCACCCGCAGCAGTTGCACCTGGCCCATGCGCGCCAGGTCGCAGGCCTCACCGAGCAGGCGAGCCGACTCTTGCGGCGCGTGGAAACCGGTGGAGTTCTCCGCCCCCACGAAATCAATCCGCCAGGACGCCTGCCGCTGATACTGGCGCACGGTATCGAGCTGGGCATCGGTCAGGCCGTCGGCGCGGGCTTTTTTGAGGTCGCCGATCAGGTCGCTGAGACCGTTGAGCGAACGGCTCATGAGCTGGTCGGTACGGTCCTGGATGGTGGCGACGCGCTGGCGCAGCGACTCCTCATCGGTGCGGTGGCAGGTTTGGCAGGCGCGGGCCACATCGAGCATGGGGCTGCGCACGTGGTGACTGCTGACCTTAACCGCCCCGTCGCGAACGTAGGGCATGTGGCAGTCGGCGCACGATACCCCGGCGCGGGCGTGGGTGCCCTGGCTCCACAGTTCGAACTCGGGATGCTGGGCCTTGAGCATGGGCGCGCCGGTGTCCTTGTGCGTCCAGTCCTTGAACGGGTTGTTATCCTTGAACTGGGGCTGGTCGTAGTAATCGAGAATGGAGTCGGCCTTCAGGCCCTTCTGCCAGGGGTAAGTGAGCAGTTTGCCGTCGCCCTTGAAGTAGTATTCCACGTGGCACTGGGCGCAGACCAAGGTGCGCATCTCCTGGCGCGAGGCCTCAATATTGGGATCGTAGGGCTTGGCTTTGTCGCCCTTGCGCCAGCGCTCCAGGCTCGGCAGGTGGGGCAGCGGCTCGGGGCTCTCGGCGAGCACCTTGAGGCCGTTGAGCAGGCCCGGTTTGGTGATGCGCAGCATCGAGTTCGACGGGTCATGGCAGTCGATACAGGAAACCGGATGCGACACCTTGGTCACGGCCTCCGAGTAGGGCTTGGCGCAGAGTTCGACGAACCCCTTCTGGAGCTGCTCCTGACCATGGGCGGAGAGCAGCGGCTCTTTGAGTTCACCGGGGGCGCCGGCGTCGATGCCGGCCTGGCGGTAGGGCACGGTGGTCGAGGCGTGGCAATGCAAGCAAGCGCCGGGCTGTTTCACCACCTGCTGGCGCTTGGTATCGATTTGATCCTGAAGCATGTAGGCGTGGCCGCGTTCCTCGCGGAAATCGACGGCAAAGGCGTAGCCGTTCCACATAGTTTTATAGCGAGGATCGGCCTCGATCTTGCTGGTGGTCTGGCCCGGTTCGGATGGATCGGCTTCGGAGCCGCCAAACTTGGTGCGGACCATGTCGACCGTGCGTCGGTAGGTGTCGTATTGGCGGGGGAAATTGGCGCCCCAAACCGCCGGGTCACTGATGGTCTCGTTGAGCTCCACGACCTTGAAATGGGTCTGCTCCGCCTCGAACTGGCGGTGATTGATGTTTTGCAACAGCAAGGCGATGCCCGTGCCGATCACGGTGCAGACCGCGAAGCCGAGCAGGATGGTTTTTTTGGTGGTCATGAGAGGTGACGGATTTGGGAAAACGATTTTTTTGGGGGGGGTGGGCGGAGGCGAAAGGCGGCGGCGGGGTGTCGGGTTAAAACGGCCCGCGGGCGCTGTGACCGACGTTGCTGTGACAGCGCAGGCAGTTAAGCGGGTCTTTGTCGCTGAGGGTTTTGTGGTCGGCGATCTCGGTGGTGATCTCGCTGTGGCAAGCCATGCAGTTGTCCTGCAGATCCTTAAAACTCTTGGGCTTGATCTCGATCGGCTCGTGGAAATTCATGGTGGTGAAGGCCGCGGAGTGCTTCCAACCGTGCTCAGCCTTGGCGAGCCACTTGGGGATGAAGCCGTGGGGCACGTGGCAATCGTTGCAGGTGGCCACCGCGTGATGGCTGCTCTTTTGCCAGGAGTCGTACTGCTCGCGCATCACATGGCAGTTCACGCAGGCCTTGGGATCGTTGGAGAGGTAGGAAGTGCCCTTGGCAGTGTGAAAGGTGAACGCGGCCATGCCAACCAGCACCCCGCTCAGGCACCCGGCAACGAGGAGTAAGCGGCGGAAATTGGCGTTAACGGGGGGGCGGGGATCGGCCGGCTTCATATGTCTTATAGAGTGGTCTGGGAGAGCCCGTGGTTCGGTGGCCCGAGAGCCTCGCCCGAAGACCGCACCGGACTCAAACAAGAAAACAAACTCTTTTTATCTACATCAGGCCGAGCCGGGCAGGCCATTAGCTCGGCATGGGTTGCCCCTGCGGCCCGCGCCGAAGCCATCCCCGGCGGGGACGCGTGCTCAGCCAGAAACAAAAACGGCTCCAGCCGGGTCGATACCCGCTGGAGCCGTGGCCCCCATGCCGCCCACTCTGCGCTCGGAGCGCTTAGCCCCGTGCCGCCAGATGGGCCTTTTCGTAGGCTTTGACTTCGGCCAACCAGGCCGGGCCGACCGGCACGTTTTGGCGGCGGCAATGCTCGTCCCACACCGCGCCGGCGGGCAGCGTCTTGGCCTCTTCCAGCAAGGCGAGACGGGTGGTGAAATCACCGGCTTGCTCCGCGGTGCGCAGT
>CAMBUJ010000249.1 GCA_945871005.1 Opitutus sp. GAS368
CGCGGCGTGGCGCTGGGCCCACGACGGGGCCGACGAATCAAGCGAGGGCGTGTCGGCGTCAGCCGACGCTGCTGTGGCGGAGGCGTTGGCGGGGCTGGAGGCTGGAGGTTGGTGGGCCACGGAAAAACGGCCAGTGTGCGGCGCAGTGGACGCGCTGCAAGCGGCGCGGATAAGCAAAAGGTTGGAGCTCACGCTCCGGGCGACTCCGAATGTGGCTCCGCGCGTGAGCGCGGGGATCTGAGGCAGAACGTGACTCGGGGTTTCGGAGTTAAGAACGAGAACGAGTAAGGGAACGAGAACGAGGCGGAAGCCGGCACCCCGACCCTGAGCTCACGCTCAGGGCGACTCCGAATGTGGCTCCGCGCGTGAGCGCGGGGATCTGAGGCAAACCGTGACTCGGGGTTTTGGAGTCGAGAACGAGAACGAGTAAGAGAACGAGAACGAGGCGGAAGCCGGCACCCCGACCCTGAGCTCACGCTCAGGGCCACTCCGAATGTGGCTCCGCGCGTGAGCGCGGGGATCTGAGGCAAACCGTGACTCGGGGTTTTGGAGTTGAGAACGAGTAAGAGAACGAGAACGAGGCGGAAGCCGGCACCCCGACCCTGAGCTCACGCTCCGGGCTACTCCGAATGTGGCTCCGCGCGTGAGCGCGGGGATCTGAGGCAGGCCGTTACTCGGGGATTCGGAGTCGAGAACGAGTAAGAGAACGAGAACGAGGCGGAAGCCGGCATCCCGACCCTGAGCTTACGCTCAGGGCTAGGCGCCAAGGCCTTCTAGGTAGGCGCAGTGAAGCTCACCTTGATCGCGAATGCAGATTATTTCTTAAAATGCCGCTGGATGGCGGCCAGCACCTGGCCCGGACCAGTGTAGTCGCCACCGGCGGAGTAGGATGTGGCGATTTCTTTGCCGTCTGCGGTCATGAACACGAGGTTGGGGATGCCGCTTTCGTAGTCGGGACGCTGCAGGGTGCGGGCGCTGCCGTTTTGGCCGAAGCGCAGGGCCGGCCAGGTCATGGCGGTCTCACGCATGTAGCTTTTCATCGACGCCTCGTCGCGGTCGCTGCTCACAAAAATCAGCTCAAACTCGGGGTGGGCCGCCTTGATCGCCTTGTAGGCGGTCACGAGCTGCGGGGTGAAGCTGCGGCAGGGAGGGCACCAGTGGGCAGAATAATAAACCGCCACGAAACGCACGCCGGCCAGCGAGGCCGAGGGGACGGGCTGAAGCGTCGAGCCTTTGAGGTAAACCAGCTGGTTGACCAGCGGGGCGAGGACTTTGCCGGGCCGGGCCGCGGCCGCCTCGGCGGCGGGAGTCGGGGGTTTTGGGGCGACCGGGGCGGCCGGCGCAGCGGTTTGGTTCGGGGCTGTCGGCGCGGTCTCGCCGGCGGCAGCCGGTGTCGCGCGACCGGTGAGCACATCGATGCGCGCCCGCTCCGAGTCGCTGAGTTTGGCGTAGGGCAACAGGTAGCGCGCGCCCGCCGGTTTCTGGAAGGTAATGTAATCGCTGCTGCGGCGGACGAACTCGGCCTGAGTGGGCTGCCCGTCCGGGCCGGTCCAGGTTTCAACCGCAGCTTGGGCGGCAAGCGGCAGCAGGGCGATCAGCAGTGGGCGAAGGGAGCGAAGGCGCAGTTTCATGGTGGGTAGTCGGGTTGCGGTAGAGGGGGGAGGGCGGGCAGTCGGAAAGGGGCGGGTCGAAAGTAGAGGTCGAAAGGGGGAAAGACTAAAGGCGTGGCGGCGGCGGGCGCTTAGTCGTTAAACGTCTGCCGGGAGTTGTCCTGCAGGTAACTCGCGATCTCGCGGGCGAACACCTCGCTGAACTCGGCGCGCTTTTTCGCGCCCATGCCGAAGATCGGCGCCATCGCCTCGTCGCCCACCGGATACTCGCGGGCCATCTGCCGGAGCGTGGCGTCGCCGAAAATAACATACGCGGGCACCTTGCGCTCGTCGGCCAGCTTTTTGCGCAGTTCGCGCAGGCGGTGAAAGAGGATCTCGTCGCAGGAGATGTCGCCTTCGCGGCGCACCACTTTGCGAACCTTCGGGGTTTCCATCGGCTTGGTCAGGGTGATGGGGCGGCGGGTTTTGAGCGCGTCGAGGCCCTCGACGGTGAGCTGGAGCGTGGGGAATTCGCCCTCGCTTTGGGCGAGCAGGCCGAGGCGGAGGAGGTCGCGTCCGATCGCGGCCCAGGCCGGGCGGGCGAGGTCTTTGCCGATGCCGTAGGTGGTCAACCGGTCGTGCTCCCAGCGGCGGATTTTGTCGGTGTCGGCCCCGGTGAGCACTTCGCCGATGTGGTTGATGCCGACCCCGAAGCGGCTGGCGGCGTTGATGCGGTAAACGCAGGAGAGGAACTTTTGCGCGAGGATCGTGCCGTCGTAGGTGTCGCGCGGCTCCATGCAGTTGTCGCACGCCCCGCAGTTGTCCAAGGGGAACTTTTCGCCGAAGTAGGCGAGCAGTTCGCCGCGCCGGCAGTTCGCCCCGTCGGCGTAGCGCATGATCTGGCGGAGCTGGTTGCGGGCGACCTGGGCCTCCTGCTCGTTGGTCATTTCGTCGATGAAATGGGTCTGCTTGGCGGCGTCGCCCGCGGAGAACAGCAGCAGGCAGTCGCCGGGCAGGCCGTCGCGACCGGCGCGGCCGGTTTCCTGGTAGTAGCCCTCGATGTTTTTGGGCAGGTCGTAGTGGATGACCCAGCGCACGTTGGGCTTGTTGATGCCCATGCCGAAGGCGATCGTCGCACACATGATGCGCACGTCGTCGCGCAGGAACAGCTCCTGGTTGCGGGCGCGTTCGTCGGCGGGCAGGCCGGCGTGGTAGGGGCGGGCGGAATAGCCCTTGGCGGCGAGGGCTTCGGCCACCCGCTCGGTGGCGGCGCGGCTGGCGCAGTAAACGATGCCGCTCTCGTCCTCG
This sequence comes from Opitutus sp. GAS368, assembly GCA_945871005.1. GTDB lineage: Bacteria > Verrucomicrobiota > Verrucomicrobiia > Opitutales > Opitutaceae > Rariglobus. Next base: position 2,898 of record CAMBUJ010000249.1, read on the forward strand.
CGCTTTTTCACCCAGGCGATGATCTGGTCGGTGGGCTTTTCCTTGGGCGTGACCTTGTAGGTGAGGTTGGGGCGGTTAAAGGAGGCGACGAACACCGCGGGCGCGCGCAGCTTGAGGTGTTTGATGATGTCCAGGCGGACCCTCTCGGTGGCGGTGGCGGTGAGCGCCATCAACGGCACGTCGGGCAGCAGGTCACGCAGTTTGGCGATCTGGCGATATTCGGGGCGGAAGTCGTGGCCCCATTCGGAAACGCAGTGGGCTTCGTCGATGGCGATAGCGGTGACGTTCCAGGCTTTGAGGTTTTCCTGCCAGTTATCGAGCATCAGGCGCTCGGGGGCGACGTAGAGCAGTTTCCACTCGTTGCGGTGTAGCCCGGCCAGCCGCGAGCGGGCCTCGGCAGAGGAGAGGGTGGAGTTGAGAAACGTGGCGGCGACGCCGGCGGCCTGGAGTTGGTCGACCTGGTCCTTCATCAACGCGATCAGCGGCGAGACCACGATGGTCAGGCCGGGGCGGTGGAGGGCGGGGATTTGGAAGCAGAGGGATTTGCCTCCGCCGGTGGGGAGCAGGGCGAAGAGGTCGCGGCCGGCCAGGGAGGTTTCGATGATGTCGCGCTGGAGCGGCCGGAACTCGGGGTAGCCGAAGGCGGTGTGAAGCGTGTGGAGAAGGTCGGGCACGGGAGACGGGGCGAAACCATCGGCTAGGCCGGTGGTTTCAGCCAACTCCAAATGCTCTTGGTGGGTGGAAAACCGACGCGGGGTGCGGGGGGGCGAATTCCCTGAGCTCACGCTCCGGGCCACGGGGGCGTGGGCACTTCCGTGTGGCTCCGGGCGTGAGCCCGGGGTGCTTCTCGTTCCCGACCTACCCTGAGCTCACGCTCCGGGCCACGCAGATTTAGGCGCTGGGGGCCGCCACCGCCGGTTTGGCCCGCAAACCGCGGGTCGTCAGCGTCACCACGAAGACCAGCGCTTGCACCAATACGATGCAGGCGGCCGGCGAGCCGTCGGCGAAGAAACTGATATAGATCCCGCTCAGCGCCGAACTCACCGCAATCACCGTGGCAATCAGCACCATGCGGTCAAAGCGTTGGGTTAACAACAGGGCGGTCGCCCCCGGGGTGATCAGCATGGCGATCACCAACACCAGCCCGACCGCTTTCATCGCCGCCACGATGGCCAGCGAAAGCAGGATCAGCAGCAGGTAGGTCAGCGCCTGCACCCGCAAGCCGAGCACCCGCGCGTGCGAGGGATCAAAACACACCAGCACCAGGTCGCGCCGCAGGGTGAGAATCACGCCGAGAACGATCAGGCAAAGCACGGTGGTTTCCCGAATCTGCCCCGGGGTGATGCCGAGGATGTTGCCAAACAGGATGTGGTCGAGGTGCAGGTCGGAGGGGGTTTT
>CAMBUJ010000250.1 GCA_945871005.1 Opitutus sp. GAS368
GCCTATTGCAGACTGATAGCGAAGTTAGACGACCAGCAGTTTTCGTCCTCGGTCCAGTCCACGGGGTCACCGGCAATGCCGAAGGTCGCACGCAGGGCTTCGTTGAGGCGCAGCTTATGGTGCTTGCCCGCGGTGAACTTCATGCGCGCACCCAGTTGGCGGTCGAAACGCCCCTGACCACCGGCCAAGCCCAGCAGTAACGTCCACTGATCGTTGGGCTTTTTGGTGCGCTTATCCTCCATGCCGAAGTCGGCTGCGGTGAGGGTGCGCACCGGCGTACCCCGGACGGAAACTTTGGCCCGGTAAGTGTCGGTGGACAAAATGGTGATTTGCACATCGGTCCAACGTGCACCGGGCGGAGATGAAAAACGTGAGCGTGCAGGCTGCCCGAGCAACCCCTCGGCGAGTGCGTCCAACTCGTCGCGGGCGGAGCTGGTGCCCTGTATTCCCTGCGGTCGGAAGAACAGGTGTTCGTCCAGCACGAGGAACGGCCACCGGCGTTTTTCGGCGAAATCACAGGGCGCCTGGCCCAACGCCTTCGAGGTGGGGAGGAGTAAAATCAGCCCACCTTCGCGGCGATCATAGCTCAGTTTCTGAAGGCAATGGAGCAGACCAACGGGGCAACCGGCGCGGATGAGTAAGATGGGCAAGCTCAGACCTGCTGCGCCAATCAGGGTGGCGATGTGCAGAACCGAGGGCACCTCAATGAACGGTTCGGCCACCGGGGAAACTCCGAGGGCTCGGGCGATGTCGGTGGCGAGTTTACAGTCATTGAAACCGTAGAGGACAATCTCGTCGGCGGTGAAGGTGCGACGCTCGCAGCGGCCCTCGTCGCAAATGCCGACGATGGTGTCGTCGTCGTGTTCGACGATGCGGTACCGGCAAAAATGTCCCTTAAACGTTTCCTCACACGGCTTGCTGGTGGCCCGCTTAGCGCGGGGCGTGAGGTAGGGTTGCAGCAAGGCGAGATCGGCTAAGCCGAGCCCCTTTTCCCAGTGAGGCAGGGTGCGGGCGTCGGCCCCGACCAGTTCAAGAGCCCTCCAGATGGGAGACATCTTGAACCTCCTTGGCGGGAGGAGTTGTTTTCGCAAAGCCGCGTTTGATCATCCAAGCGGCTACCACACGGCTGTCTGCGTCGTGTTGATAGCAGGTTTGGTTGCGGGGTTTGATCGTCACGCGGCGCGGCTTGGCGTCGCCTTTGAAGTGAAAAAGAAAGACTGCCCGTAACCGACGATGCTGAATGGTCAGTTGGATTTCTTGGTCGTCGAGCATGGCGAACACGTCTTCGGCCTTGAAGCTGACTTTATGCAAAAGGGGGATGCTGGACTCGACGTGGAGTTCGACCAACTGGATTTCGCGGATGGCGGGCACGTCGGCGCAGGCCAAAGCGGCGCGGCCTAGGTCGCGGAGCGGGTCCAGGGTGAAGCGGCCGCAGTCCTCAAAATGGGCGTCGCGACCGTAGAGGACGAAGCCAAACAGGGCGCTGTACATGCGGGTGGCGCGAACGCCATCAGCGTGGATGTGAAGGTGCTCGTTTTCGGGATCGAGCACGACCACGTCGAAGGCCTCGGCGTAGAAACCAGCGGAATCGCTAAGGCCGTCGGCGTTGACGGTGGCGATGCGCCTAAACCGATCACTGCGGCGAATCATGAACCAGTGCTCCTGGCCGCGCTGGTAGGCGAAGACCTGACAACCGGCGGGGCGGTTTTGCTTGGTGAAAAACAGTTCAATGGCGTGGCGGAGTTCGGAAAGCGCCGTGCCGCTCACCGGCCGAAGCGAAGCGGCTTTAAGAAAGGTTCGGGCGGCGTGGGTTTCAAAGGAGCGGGTGCGCAGTTGCACACGGCCCAGATAAAGTTGGCGCGCCTTTTCAGGCGCCCGCAGCCACAAGGCCAACGCCAGGTCGGCGAGGGAGGCGTCGGGCGGGATCGCGATGCCGGCCTGGGTGAGCGTGTGCCAAAGCTCCTCGGTGGGTTCAGGCTCGGCGAGCACCGAGATGATGAACAACGCCTCCACCAACGGCGTTGGGGTGGTGGGACCGTTTTTAAGCAGTTCGTCAATGAGTGGGCGGCAGGCGGCGAAGCGCTTCTCGTTGGTACCAAGGTCGTCCAGGTCGAGTCCGGCGGCGGCGAGGAACGCGGGGAAGCGCACCAACAGTTCGCAGAGCAGTTCGGGGGCGAGAGCGCGCAGCAGATCGGGGCGCGTGAACCGGAGGGGACGAGGGTCGGACATGGAGAGGCGACAGACGGAGGTGGACGGGCGGAGGTGAAAAACGGTCACCGTTGACCGGCGCGAAAAAGCGCACGGCCGGAGAAAGGGACGCGCCACACCGCAGGAAGGAGGGTAAACCCTCGAACCCGCATTGCCGTTAGCCCATACAAGCCCCAAGCGGATGTGGGGTGTGTATCCTTCTAGGCATGGATCAAATGATTACACATTTTTGGCGGTTTTATGAATGGGCGCTAACGGTAGGCAGTTAATTTGCGCTTAACTTGGATTTTGAGGGAACCGAGGGCTGGATATGGATACTATCCGAGGTCGGAAATTGGTCGTGACCGCTTGGGGGCGGGTGGAGCGGCGCCGGAACGCGACGCAACACGACTCCACGCTACTTTTAGGCGCGTGCGGGGATTTTCAGTTTGGTGCGGATGTGCAACGAAACCTCGGCCGGATCATAATAAACGAAGTGGCCGACGCGGTGGTGAGGGATGCGGCGAAGTTTGGACCATTCTCGCAGGGTGCGGATGGAGGGTTCTCGACCGGCGGGGAAAATACCACTGGTGCGAAGACCGACGATGTCGGTGAGCTGGGAGTTGATCTGCGGACTGATGCAGGGAGCGGAAACGGTGGGTGGGTTCATGCGCTCAAGGCGGGGTGTCAACGTGTGGGGGGCACAAAAAAGCCCGCACCGGTGAGGGTGCGGGCGGGTGGGTGATACGGGCGGGTGGGCGGTCGGAGTGATTACGCGGCGATGGCTAGGGGCTGGGTTTCGACTGGATCAACTGCGGCGCAGGCGAGGGGTGAAGTTGCGGGGACAACGACCGGCGTTGGCAGGATCCCGAAGAACTGCTCGGCCTCGGCGGGGGTTTTGAGGTCGAGGTAGTGCTTGCGGATGATGCTTTCGGAATTGCCCGCCTGGAGCGCGGCCTCGCCCATGGACCTGTATTTGGCGACGTGCATGGAGATGAACGTGTGGCGCAAGATGTCGTGGGTGAGGTTGAATTTTTTACAAATGCCACGCCGCAGGTTGGTGGCGTTCTTGGGAATGATGGGGAAGCGCGAGAGTGGGTAGGCGCGGAGCCAGGCGGCGAGGTTGGGGTGGATGGTGACGTTTCGCTTCATGCGGACCTTGGAAACCTCCGGCTCGATCATAATCGCGCTGGTTTCGAGGTGGATGCTCTCGGGGCGGAGTTTGGAGATTTCGCCGACGAGGATGCTGGGGCGGATGCCGGCAAACAGGCAGAGGCAGAAGTAGGGGACAAACACGCCGCCCTCGAAGGTTTCGATGTAGCGCATGAGCTTTTCGCACTGCTCGGCGGTGAGGGTTTTGGCCGAGCCGCGCCGGTGGCCGATGCGTAGGTGGGGGACTTTTTCTAAGGGGTTAACCGCCACCCAGTCCTGAAAGAATGAGAATTTGAAAAAGGTGAAGAGGATGCCTCGACGGTTGTTAAAGGTCTTCGGCTTGGGGTTGCCGCGGTGGCAATGGGCAGCGAGGACATCACGGGAAAGCTCGGCCATTGATTTGCCGGGGAAGCACTTTTTGAGTTCATCGAGGCGGACCCGGATGTCCTTGAGCTGGCAGGGCGAAAGCATGCCGTTGTCGTGCTCTTTTTGCTTGGTGCCGAAATAGGCGGCGACGGCGGCCTCCAACGTGATCTCGCGCTCGGGGGCGCGGTAGTTGGTGAGCGCGTAATCGAGGTAGAAGTCGAGCGGCTTGGGCGCACTGGCCAGACGGCGGAAAGCGGCCTCGGCCTCGTGCAGTTGCTCGTCGGTGAGGCGGGTGGTAGTGGTGCGAACGCCGCTGTCGGCTTGAACGGCCTTGATGTCGAGGGCGGCCTTTTCGGCACCGGCCTCGGAGCGGGTTTTGAAGTTCTTGCGGATGCGCAGGCCGTGGATACGGCCATCGACGCGCCAAGAGGTAATACCGTTACGGTTTACGAACCGAGAAACGACGAAGGGAGTCGGGGACATGTTTAGGTTGCCATGTCAATTGGGCAACCTAGTCAGGCCATTCCACTAAATCACTGGTTTAGAGCGACTTAAGTGGTGCGGGCAGAGGGAGTCGAACC
>CAMBUJ010000251.1 GCA_945871005.1 Opitutus sp. GAS368
GAGTTGATGGGTGGCGGTGGAGCTTTGGTCGGTCTGGATGCCCGCCGGCACCCCGCCAAAGGCCCAGAGGGCATCCTGCAAGCCGACCTTCAGCGACAAGAGCGACTCCGACAGGCACGGCACCGCCCACTGCACGTTGCTAAACGGCAAGACCGCGTGGCACAGCAAGTGGTCGAAGGCCTCGCCCGCCACCGTCACGCCGAGCTCGGTGGCGTGGGTCCAGTCCACCTGGACACACTCACCGGGGTTAAGCACCTGCGGGAAAAACACCTCCTTGGCCGGACCGTGGTGGCGACGCCACGCCTGCACCCGGCGCTGGAACGTGCGCAGGGAGCGCGCGGGCAAGGCGGCCAACTCCGGGCCGAGTTTGGCCAGCAGGTGCTCGAAGAGCGCCTTGGCCTCCAGTTCGGGGCTTTCTTCGAGGAAGCGTTTTGCCTCCGGCCATAGTTCGATCACCGGATCGGCGCACCGCCGTGTTCGCGGTTCGGTGGGCTTACGCGGGCCGTGGCCCTGACGCAGGTACTTCGTCGCGGTATGCCGGTGCATTCCTGCCTTCATCGCCGCTTTGCGCACGTTGGCCGGGTCTTGTTGGGTCTTCATTAGTCGCTGATACTGATGCTCGGTAATCATTTGGCCTGCTTAAGGCCCCGAGCCTCTCCTCAGCGCAGACCAGCGCCGTTCTAATCACCGACTTTTGTGTCGATTTTTGACTGTCGCTGACGTCGAGGTCTGACTGTCGTCAGGCACCTGCGGGCGGAGGAGATCCCCACTGAATCGAAAGCGCTCCGCGCTCCCGCTACGTTCCAGAAGCGGACTGGAAACTCCCCGCACGTACAGGGCGAAACGGGTCGACGGAGTCGTTTGGGTCCTGCGGGCGGAGGAGATCCCCACTGAATCGAAAGCGCTCCGCGCTCCCGCTACGTTCCGGAAGCGGACTGGGAACTCCCCGCACGTACTGGGCGTGCGGGACGACGGAGTCGTTTGGGTCCTGCGGGCGGAGGAGATCCCCCACTGAATCGAAAGCGCTCCGCGCTCCCGCTACGTTCCGGAAGCGGACTGGGAACGCCCCGCACGTACAGGGCGAAACGGGACGACGGAGTCGTTTCGCTCAGGCACAGCTTATTCTCAAGCAGCCGCTGGCATCCCACTCGAGTTGCCCCAGCGTCCACCTGTCGAACCTTCCGAATTAACGGAAGGAATTTTAGAACCAGGGCCCCTGTTTTGTTAGCAGCATAACCGCGGATTTCGGGCACAAAAAACCCGCAAGTTATTAGGCTTACGGGTTTAACAAAAACAAAAAATTGGGTGCAGGGGTTGGATTCGAACCAACGACCTTCAGGTTATGAGCCTGACGAGCTACCGGGCTGCTCCACCCTGCAATAAGTGGGAAGGGCAGACCATCACCGCGGCTCGCGCTCTGTCAACGGCCTTTTTCAAAAAAGTTAGATTCTCCGCTTGCCAGCCCTCCCACCGCTCTCTGTTCTCTGCCCCTCCTTCGCCCATTCCGGGCGGCGGAAAAACCAACCACACTCATCTCTCGATCGCAAGGCGGCCCTCTGGCCGACCTGTGTTTCAGGCAGATAACATAGATCAACTCCCATGAACGTAACTCCTAAAGACCTCCTCGACGCAGGCGTCCACTTCGGCCACCAGACCAAGCGCTGGAACCCGCGCTCCAAGCCCTACGTTTTCGACCACCGCCAGGGCATCACCATCATCGACTTGGGCAAGACCCACGAGCTGCTCCAGAAGGCCTACACTTTCCTCGAGGAAACGGTCGCCGGCGGCGGTAACGTGCTCTTCGTTGGCACCAAGCGCCAGGCCCAGGAAATTGTCCGCGAGGCCGCTATCGCCACCCACCAGCCTTTCGCTGTTGACCGTTGGCTCGGCGGTACCCTCACCAATTTCGCCACCGTCAAAAAATCCATCGCTAAGTTCAAGAAGTTCCAGCAGCTGGAAGCTTCCGGCGAATTGGCCAAGCTCTCCTCCAAGGAAGAGTCCGCCATCAAGCGCGAGATGGTTCGCATGAACAAGAATTTCTCCGGCATCGTCGACATGGCGAACCTGCCTTCCGCTGTGTTCGTCCTCGACGCCCACCAGGAAGCCATCGCCGTCGCCGAAGCCAAGCGCCTCGGCATTCCTTGCGTCGGCCTGGTCGACACCAACTCCGACCCCACCCAGCTCGCCTACCCGATCCCCGGTAACGACGACGCCGTGAAGTCGATCCGCATCATCGTCGACACCGTGATCGAGGCCGTGCAGAGCGGTCTGGCTCAGCGCGACAGCCGCCGCAACACCCGCGGTCAGGCCGACCTGCGCGCCGTCTCCTCCGAGATGGCCGCCTCCGCTGGCGCCACCAACGAAGCCGGCGAAGTTGACCTCTCCAAGGTCTCCATCCCGTCCTCCGTTGAGGTCTCCGAGGCCGACATCGCCGCTTCCGCCAAGAAGAGCGCCGCCACCCCCCGCAAGAAGGTCGCCGCTCCCAAGGCCTAACCGCCCCCCTGTTTAAATCATGAGCACTCCCATCACCGCCCAACAAGTCAACGACCTGCGTGGCCAAACCGGCGCCGGTCTTATGGACTGCAAGCGCGCGCTTGTTGAAACCAACGGCAACTTCGATGAGGCCGTCACCATCCTTCGTAAGAAGGGTGCCGCTTCCGCCGCCAAACGCGCGGATCGCGAAGCCAAAGAAGGCCTCGTCGAGAGCTACATCCACGTCGGTGGCAAAGTTGGCGTCCTCATCGAGGTCAACTGCGAGACCGATTTCGTGGCTCGTAACGACGACTTCAAGGCCCTCGTGCGCAACCTCGGTATGCACATCGCCGCGGCCAACCCGATCTGCGTTTCCCGCGATCAGGTGCCCGAGGCCGATATCGCCGCCGAGCGCGACATCGCCACCGCCCAGGTCGCTGGCAAACCGCCCGCCGCCGTCCAGAAGATCGTTGAAGGCAAACTCGAGAAGTATTTCGCGACCGTCGCGCTGCTCGACCAGCCCTTCGTGAAGGAACCCGAGAAGACGATCAAAGAGATCCTCACCGAGGCGATCGCCAAGACCGGCGAGAACATCCAGGTTCGCCGCTTCGTCCGCTACCAGCTCGGTATGTAAGCACTCCGGTTGCTTCGCGCAGCCAACCCCAAGGCACGCCGGTTTTTTCCGGCGTGCTTTTTTGTGTCCAGCGCGGCCGTTTCCGGCTCCCCTCTTCTTACATGCAAGTCACCAAGGGCCAGATCTTCCAACGGGGTATTACCCACTGCTGCCCGAACTGCGGCGCCAACAAACTATTCAAGGCCGATTCGTTTTTCGCGCTCAACCCCGAGTGCCCGGATTGCGGGCTGAAAATCGAACGCGACGAGGGTTTTTTCCTCGGTTCCATGTCGCTCAACTACGCGGTCACCACCGTGGGATTTTTGTTTCCCGTGCTGATTCTCTATCTGGTCGGCGCGCTTTCCGGGGTGGTCGCGGCGGTCATCGCCGGCGCGGGGGCGCTCGGGTTCCCGGTGCTCTTTTACCGCTCGTCGCGCAGCTGGTGGCTGATGAGTTATTACTTCTTCCTGCCGCACCACCTCCCGGCCAACCGCGGCGAACACACCGCCCAGCAGGACGACAATTTGTAAGCAAAGGGCGGGAATTTAACCCCAATCGATCGATGAAGTAAGCCGTTGGCCCGATGTAGACCCGTGCCGTGGTCGGGCTTAGACCGACGGCTGGACCCTTTTAGCCGTTCCGATCTCGGCGTCAAAATCGCTCCGCGCTCTCGCTACGTCCCGAAGACCGGAGGCGGGTGTGGGGCGTAGCGGGACGACGGAGTCGTTTCGAGCTCGGCGTCAAAATCGCTTCGCGATCTCGCTACGTTCCGGAGTCCGGAGGCGGGGCTTGGGGCGTAGCGGGACGACGGAGTCGCTTCGTCTGGAAAAGTCTAAATCCTGTAGCTGTAGGCATTAGCCCGAGGTACCAGACCACCGGTGTGGCCTACACCGAGCCCGGCCAAAACCGAAAACGCCAATGCAGGCTGGAAGCCTGCGCTACGCCGGCTCAGTCGAAGACCACCGTCTTGTTGCCGTAAACCAAGACACGGCTCTCCAGGTGCCAGCGCACCGCTTGGGCCAAAACAATCTTCTCCAGATCACGGCCCTTGCGTACCAAATCCTCAACTCCGTGCCGGTGAGTCACCCGCGTCACGTCCTGCTGAATGATCGGGCCGTCATCGAGCACCGCAGTCGCGTA
>CAMBUJ010000252.1 GCA_945871005.1 Opitutus sp. GAS368
AAGGTGAAGAGCGAGTGGAAATACGACGGCACCCGCGTCACCGCCGCCGATCTGGCGATTTCCGCGGGGATTTTTGCCGAGCTCGGTGCCCTTTTCCCTACGGATCATCTGTTTAGCGAGGAACTCGCCGAGACCGACGAACCCACCCCGCTGACCGAGCGTTTCGCCTGGGTGCTCGACCCGATCGATGGCACCAACAACTACGCTATGGGCATTCCCTACTGCGCCATTTCGCTGGCGCTGTTGGAGAACGGGGTGCCGGTTTATGGCATCGTTTACGACATGGCGCGCCGGGTGTTGATGCATGGCGGGCCCGGGTTTGGGCTCTGGGACGGCGAGCGCGCGGCGCTGGTCAAAACCACCCCGCCGGACAGCCACAGCATGCTCGGCTTCCACAGTCCCTACGACAAAGCCTACTCGCATCACGCCACCGCCTTGGTGGAAAACTTCAAGCTGCGCGGGCTGGGCAGCAGCACCTTGCACCTTGCCTATGTCGCCGCCGGGCTGCTCGACGCCACCGTCGACCACAACGTGCGCATCTGGGACATCGCCGCGGCCGTGCCGCTGGTCTGGGCGGGTGGTGGCCAAGTTCAGTTTCTCAATGGCGAACAGTTTCCCATGCAGGTGTTTAACCTGAAAATGGGGCGCATCCAGTTTGTCGCCGGCAATGCCGCCGCCTGCGCCACCCTGCGCACCCTCTTGCAGGCCTAACGTCCGGCCCCGGGCGCGTGCTTGCGGCACCCGATTTTTTTAAAAAAACTCACGCTCACACCTATGGCCACGAACGCATTTTTCCCCCACGCGCATGTGCCGGTTTGGTTGGGCTGGCCGGTGACCGTGTTCTGCCGGTTGCTCTACCGGATCCGCGTACTCAACGCCGAGCGGGTTCCGGCCGAGGGCGGCGCGCTGATTGTCGCCAACCACTTGTCCTACATGGACGTGATCGTCCTGCAGGTCGCCTGCCCCCGGCCGATCCGCTACGTCGGCCATGAGGTTTTCCTCCAAAAAAGCTGGTTTTACCGCCTGATTTTCCGGGTCACCGGGACGATTCCCGTTTCGCCGGCGAGCGCGCTGGAAACGGTGCGCCGCGTCACCATGGCCCTGCAGGCCGGCGAACTCGTCCTGGTGTTTCCCGAAGGGGGGATTTCGCGCACCGGCCAGCTGATGAAGTTGGAGCGCGGTTTTGAGCTGATGGTGCGCAAGGCCGGGGTGCCGGTCATCCCAGTGGCCCACGACGGCTTGTGGGGCTCGGTGTTTTCGTTTTCCGACAACAAGTATCTGTTTAAATCGCCGCGTCTGATGCGTTCGGCGGTGTGCGTGGCTTGGGGCGAGCCGATTGCTGCCGAGCAGGCCCAGGCGGGGGTGGTGCGTCACGCGCTTTTGGATATGGGCTGCGCCGCCTACGACGAGCGTCCGCAATTGAAGCGCAACCTGGGCGCCGAAATCGTGCGTCGCCTGGGCCGCAACCCGAGCGCGGTGGTCATGGTCGATCGCACGGCCGCCCGCCGCGAACTCACCGCCGCTCAGCTCTTTGCGGCCGCCGCCGCGCTCTCCGGGCACCTGCGTCGCACGGTAGCCGAGCGCCGGGTGGGCATCGTGCTGCCGCCCGGGGCCGGGGCGACCATCGCCAACCTGGCGGTGCTTTGCGCGGGCAAAGTCCCGGTGAACCTCAACTTCACCGCCGGGCGCGCCGCCATCGAGGCGAGCTTGCGTCTGGCCGGGGTGAAAACGGTCATCAGCGCCGAGGCGATGCGGGCCAAAGTCCCCGGCTTTCCCTGGCCGGAGGCGACCCTGGATTTAACCACGGTTTTCCAACAACTCGGGGGCAAGCGCGCGATGGCGCCCTGGCTGGTGGCCGCCTGGGTGTTGCCCAACCAGTGCCTGCCCTGGCTGCTGCGCTTGCCGGCGCGCGGCGACCGCGAGGAGGCGGGGCTGCTCTTCACCAGCGGCACCTCGGGCGATCCGAAGGGCGTGGTGTTGAGTCACCGCAACATTTTGGCCAACTGCTGGCAGTTCTCCACCCTCTCGTTGTTTCCCGCCTCAGCGGTGATGATGAGCTGCCTGCCCGTTTTCCATAGTTTCGGCTTCACCGTGAACATGTGGTATCCGCTCTTGCGCGGCTGCCGCTCGGTCTCGGTGCCCAGCCCGCTGGAAACCAAAAAGATCATCGACGCGATTCGCGAAGAGGAAGTCAGCGTGATGGTGGGCGCGCCGACCTTTATGCGCCCGCTGCTCAAAAAAGCGGAGCCGGCCGACCTGCGTTCGCTGGAGATTCTGGTCTCGGGGGCGGAGCGGCTACCGGCCGACCTGTACGAAGGCTTTTTGGGCAAGTTCCACCTTGGGGTGTTGCAAGGTTACGGCATGACCGAGGCCTCGCCGGCGACCAACGTCAACCAGCCGGACCCGGTGCTTTCGACCGAAACGGCCGGTGCGCAGCAAGGCCAGCGGTTCGGTTCGGTCGGGCGGATGATGGCCGGCATGACCGCGCGGGTGTTTCATCCGGAGACGATGGTGGAGCTGCCCTTGGGGGCGACCGGGCTGGTGGCCTTTCGGGGGGCCAATTTGTTTGGCGGCTACCTGGACGATCCGCAGAAAACGGCCGCGGTTTTTCATGACGGCTGGTACCTGACGGGAGACCTGGGGCGTTTTGACGACGACGGGTTTTTGTTCATCGAAGGCCGGCTGTCGCGTTTTTCCAAAATCGCCGGCGAGATGGTGCCTCACGGCACGGTGGAGCAGACGCTGCTGGAAGCCTTCGCGATTAACCAAGAGGACGGTTACGCCCTGGTGGTTGTCGGGGTGGCTGACGCGAGCAAGGGGGAGCAACTGGTGCTGCTCACCACCAGCGAAGAGTTAACCGTGGAGCGGGTCCGGGAAAAGCTGACGAGTGCGGGGCTGCCCAATTTGTGGGTGCCCAAGCTGGTGGTGCGGGTGGGGCAGATCCCGGTGCTGGGCACGGGGAAATTGGATTTGAAGGGTTGCAAAGACCTCGCGCACCAGGCGCTGGCTGGCGGCTGAGGTGGGCGCGAGGGTGGGGGGGGGCTCCCAATGGCCCTCGGTTAAGCATTCCACCTCCCGTAGCAGGCTTTCCTGCTTCGGGGATGGGAGCGATCAGGGCGTCGTCTGCGAGCCGTCGAGTCGAGCCATCGCAAGTCGATCTCTGACTCGGCCAAGGCCGAGGCGATGTCCTTGGTGCGCAACAGGCGCGCGAAGAGGTGCGCAGCGACTCGGTAGAGATTGGAGTGGTTGATTTGAAAGCGGTGAGGATCCGAAGGGTTCTGTCGACCGCGCGAACGCTCGATACGGCGATAGGCGTCCCGTTCGACGATGGCGCATACGGTTATCCAGGTTAATAGGGAATAGATCTCCTGCTCGATGAGGGCGTCGCTGCGGCAGTGGAAAGACTCTAATCCGAAACAGACCTTTATATCGCGGAACCAGTCCTCGATCACCCAGCGCCGCTCGTACATGGCGATGAGCTTGTCGGCAGGCCAAGCCGTGGCATCGAGCAGGGAGGTCATCAGCACCAGCACCTCGCGTTTTTGGCCCTTTTTGGGCCGTCCTCGGCTGAAGACGCGGCGGATGAGTCGGACGTGGATGAGGGTGGGCAGGCCGTCTGCACCCTTCGGCCCAAGCGGTAAAAACACTATGGCTTCCAACGGCTTGCCGCGGTCGTGAAGGAACCGGTGGACGCAGTCCCAAGAATTGCATTCGGCCGTACCCATGCGCCAGAGAACGTCTGCACCCCGGGCAACAAGACTGGCCAGCAGGTCCTTGGCAGGGAAGCCGCGATCAACCAACAGCACCATACCGGTCTTGAACTCGTCAATGAAGGCGCGCAGTCCAGCCCGCTCGCTGCCGTCGTGGGGCAGCACGGTGGCCGCCAGCGGGACCCGAGTGAGCACATCCAAGGCCGTCACCAGGAGCATCTGAGGGAAGTGCAGCTTCTTTCCCTCACCGGCCTTGGGTTGTCCCCAACGCGCGATGTTACCGGCTTCGTGAGGTGCCCAAACCCACGTGCCGTCGACCGCCACCCATTGCAGTCCGCCGATGGTCCGGCGGGACTTGGCAATCAACTCTACCGCATGTTCGACCAGACGCTGCCACAGATCCCGCATGGCCGTCGGGAACTGTTTGGCAAACTTCTGCCGCGCCTCGACGAAGGTCGAGTCAGACGGAATACACGGCAGCAGAAACGGATCCACGAGTTCCGGCAT
>CAMBUJ010000253.1 GCA_945871005.1 Opitutus sp. GAS368
TTCTCCATTCAGGCCGGCGCCGGCGGCACCGAGTCCAACGACTGGGCCGACATCCTTTACCGCATGTATAACCGCTGGGCCGAGCGCCGCGGTTTTGAGGTCGAGCTCATGGATGTGCAACCCGGTGACACCGCGGGCATTTCCAAGGCGACGATCCTCATCAAGGGGGAAAACGCCTACGGTTACTGCAAAGCCGAGCGCGGCGTGCACCGCTTGGTGCGCATCTCGCCGTTCGACTCCAACGCGCGCCGTCACACCTCGTTTTGCGCGGTCGACGTGGTCTCGGAGATCACCGACGAGATCAAAATCGACATTCCCGAGAGCGAACTGCGCATCGACGTTTACCGCTCCTCCGGCAAGGGCGGCCAAGGGGTTAACACGACCGACTCGGCTGTGCGTATCACCCACATCCCGACCAACACGGTGGTGGTTTGCCAAAACGAGCGCTCACAGATCAAAAACAAGGCCGCCGCGATGAACGTGCTCAAATCCCGCCTCTATGAAAAGCGGCAGGACGAGCAGCGCGCGGAAATGGATAAGTTCTATGGCGACAAGGGCGAGATCGGTTTCGGCGCCCAGATCCGCAGTTACGTGCTCCAGCCCTATCAGATGGTGAAGGACTTGCGCACTGGCGTGTCCACTTCGGACACCCAAGGGGTGTTGGACGGCGACATCGACCGGTTTATTACGGGGTGGTTGCGGGCCGGTTGTCCGCGTCACCGCAATAAGGATATCCAGATCGACGACGAGTGAGGCGCCGGGAGCGCCGAGCTCTAGCTCGGCGCTCCGCTCGGGGGCGAGTGGGATTTGAAAAAGAGAATGATGCGGAATTCGGAACGAAACGACTTCGTCGTCCCGCTACGCGCTGCGGACACTCTGAACGCAGCGATTTTGCTGCGGGGTCGTAACCCCGAAAAAATCTTCGCACCCCCAACCGGCCGGAGAATGCGTTTGCCTCGCTCGGGGGCGGCGCGGAGTCTGCGCGACTATGAGTCTTTTTGAGATCAAAGCCGAGATTTCCCCCCAAGCGGTCGATGCCATCGACGAGGTGCTGCTCGAGCTGGGCGTGGAGGGGTGGAGTTTGCTGCAGGATGTGATCATCCCCCAGGCTTGGATCGTGGGCATTTTTGCCGACGAGGCCGAGGCCCGCGCGCGCTGGTCAGAACTCGTTCCGCAGCTCGCCGGCCTGAGCCCGCTGGCGGAGCCGACCTTCCGCGCCCTCGCCGACCAAGACTGGCGCGACAGTTACAAGGCGCACTTCAAGGCCTCCCAGTTTGGCCGCCTGCATTGGGTGCCGGTCTGGGAGCGCTCCACATTTCAACCCGCCGGCGGTGAGGTGGTTATCTGGCTGGATCCGGGCCTGGCCTTTGGCACCGGCAACCACGAGACCACCCGGTTGTGCTGCGAGCGGCTGGTGGTCTTGGCCGAGCAGGCCGGCGCGCGCGTGGGCGAACTGCGGGTGATTGATGCGGGCTGCGGCTCGGGCATCTTGGCCCTCTCGGCCGCCAAACTCGGCTTTGGCCAAATCGCCGGTTTCGACAATGATGCCGAGGCGGTTCGAATCAGCGAAGAGAACGCCGCCATGAACGACCTGAGCGGGGCGGTGAACTTTTTTACCGGCGACTTGGTCAGCGGTTTGGCCGGCGGGCGGCAGGCCGAGGTGGTCTTGGCCAATATTCAGGCCGATGTGCTCATGCGCTTTGCCAACGAGTTGGTTGGCGCGGTGGCCCCCGGCGGCACCTTGGTTTTAAGCGGGATTTTGGCCCAGGAATTGGCCCAGGTCCGGGCGGTGTTTGCCGCTACCGTTCCGGCTTGGCCAATCGCCAGTCGGGTGATGGGCGAGTGGAGCGATTTGGCCCTGACCCGGGTCGGCTAAACGGCGAATTTTTCTGTCGCCGGGGGATTTCGGGCGTTTCGATCGCGAAACGCCCTTTTTTGCGCTCCGGCGGACTGAAAAAACGGGGAAATGGCTGAATTTATGGGGGCGGATTTATGGGGCCCGCACCCCATTGGCGACCAAAGCTCCGAGTGGGGAAACCCCTGAAAAAGCAGGGTGGATCCGGTTATTTTACCCGAAATTAGGCGGAAATTGGCCGGAAAATCAGGGATTGCACAACGCGGCGGCATCCATTTCAAAGTGGCCGCTCAGGATAGAAAACGTAACGCCCATTTAACTCAACCTAGGCACACCTTGGACCTAAAACAGATCAAACAAATCATCGACCTCATGACGCGCTCCGAACTGACCGAATTCGCGGTCGAGGAAGAGGGCTTTAAGTTGAAGATTCGCCGTGGCGCCAATGGCCTGCCGGTGATCAGCAGCAGCCGCGCCGGCTCGGCGCCGCACTCCGAGGTCGCCTATGCCGCCCCCGCTGCCGCACCCACGGCCGCCCCGGCCCCCGTCGCCGCTCCGGCCCCCGTTGCCGCCGCCGACGATGCCAGCGTCACTTACATTAAGTCCCCGATGGTGGGCACCTTCTACCGTTCGGGCTCTCCGGAGAGCAAACCCTACGCGGAAAACAGCACCAAGGTCGTCGAGAGCTCCGTGGTTTGCATCATCGAGGCGATGAAGATCATGAACGAGATCCAGGCCGAGGCCAAGGGTGTCGTCGTCGAGGTTCTGGTCGAAAACGGCCAACCCGTCGAATACGGCCAGAAGCTCTTCAAGCTGAAGCAGGCCTAAGTCTTAGCTGCGGTCTCCCCCTCCACCCAAACCGCTGCTCGTCCCTGATTTCGCTGATTTAATATTGGCGCATTTTGGTGCGAGGCAGCGGTTTATTCATTATCCACACTCCTGATGATCCAGAAAATCCTCATCGCCAATCGCGGTGAAATCGCCCTCCGCATTGTCCGCGCTTGTCGCGAGCTTGGTATTAAGACCCTCGCCGTTTACTCCGAGGCCGACGTGCAATCCTTGCACGTCCAGCTGGCGGACGAAGCGATCTGTATTGGCGGCCCGCGTGGCGCCGACAGCTACCTGCGGGCGGACCGTATCATCGCCGCGGCGGAAATCGCTGATGTGGATGCCATTCATCCGGGTTACGGCTTTTTGTCGGAAAACGCCAAGTTCGCCCAGCAGTGCGAATCGTGCAACATCAAGTTCATCGGCCCTAAGTCCAAGACCATCGCGATGATGGGTGACAAGGCTGTGGCCAAAGACACGGTTAAAAAGGCGGGCGTGCCGACGGTTCCCGGTTCGGACGGCCCAGTGGATAACGAGACGGAGGCGGTCAAGGTGGCGCGCCGCATCGGTTACCCGGTGATCATCAAGGCGGTTGCCGGCGGCGGCGGACGCGGTATGCGCATCGCCCACAACGACATCTCCTTCGCCAAGGAATACCATGTGGCCCGCAACGAAGCCGAAAAGGCCTTCGGCAACGGCTCGGTTTACATCGAGCGTTACATTGAAAAACCCCGCCACATCGAGTTCCAGATTTTGGCCGACAGCCATGGCAAGGTGCTCCACCTCGGTGAGCGCGACTGCTCGATTCAGCGCCGTCACCAAAAGCTGATCGAAGAGTCCCCGTCCCCGTTCCTCACCCCCGATTTGCGCAAAAAGATGGCCAAGTGCGCCGTCAAGGCGGCCGAGGCGGCCGAATACGAGAACGCCGGCACCATCGAGTTCCTCGTCGATGCCAAGGGCAATTTTTACTTCATCGAGATGAACACCCGCATCCAGGTGGAGCATCCGGTGACCGAAGAGTGCACCGGCATCGACCTGATCAAGCAGCAGATCCTGGTGGCCAACGGCGAGAAAATCGCCTTCGACCAGGCCGACATCAAGTTCGAGAAGCACGCCATCGAGTGCCGCATCAACGCCGAAGATCCGGCCCGCAACTTTGTGCCCTCGCCGGGCACCATCGGGTTGTATTACGCCCCGGGCGGCCACGGCGTGCGCGTCGATTCGCATGCGTACTCGGGTTACAACATCCCGCCCTATTACGACTCGATGATTGGTAAACTCATCTGCTTTGGCCGCGACCGCCCCACGGCGATCCAGCGCACCTACCGCGCGCTCAGCGAGTACCTCATCCGCGGGGTCAAGACCACGATCCCCCTCCACAAGGCCATCATGTGCGACCCCACCTTCATTGAGGGTAAGGCCACCACCGCCTACATGGAGGACTTCTTCGCCCGCACCCCCACCGA
>CAMBUJ010000254.1 GCA_945871005.1 Opitutus sp. GAS368
TCGGGCTCGAGCGGAACGCTGAGCTGGAGCTAGGCGTTCCGCGAAACCCGCGCCGCTTACTTCACCTCGGCGTAGGCCTCCATGCCGACGCACGAACAGATCAGGTTGCGGTCGCCATACACGTTGTCCACCCGGCCCACCGCCGGCCAAAACTTCGATTGTTTGACGAACTCGCTGGGGAAGGCCGCCGTCTGGCGCGAATAGCTCCGCGTCCAGGTGTCTGCCGTTACCACTTTGGCCGTGTGCGGGGCGTTTTTGAGCGGGTTGTCCAACTTGTCGGACTGGCCATTAACGACCGCCTGCATCTCGGCGTGGATCGAGATCATCGCCTCGCAGAAGCGGTCCAGCTCGACCTTGGTTTCGCTCTCGGTCGGCTCGATCATAAAGGTGCCGGGGACGGGGAACGACAGGGTCGGCGCGTGGTAACCATAATCCATCAGGCGCTTGGCGGCGTCCTCGGCCTCGATGCCGTGTTTTTTCCAGCCGCGCAGGTCGACGATGCATTCGTGGGCAACCAGGCCCGTGGCGCCGCGGTAAAGTACCGGGAAGAACTTCTCCAGGCGGGCAGCGACGTAGTTGGCGTTGAGAATCGCGATGCGGGTGGCCTCGGTCAGGCCGTCGGCGCCCATCATGCGGATGTACATCCAGGAAATGACCAGGATCGACGCGCTGCCCCAAGGCGCCGCCGAGACCGCGCCGAGGTGGCGGCGGCCCTTGTCGTGGACCGGCGAAACCACCACGTGGCCGGGCAGGAACGGCGCCAAGTGCGCGGCTACCCCGATCGGGCCCATCCCAGGGCCGCCACCGCCGTGGGGAATGCAGAAGGTCTTGTGGAGGTTGAGGTGGCAGACGTCGGCTCCGATGTGGCCGGGCGAGGTCAAGCCGACCTGGGCGTTCATGTTTGCCCCATCCATGTAAACCTGGCCGCCGGAGGCGTGAACCGCGGCGCAGATGTCTTTGATCGAGGTCTCAAACACGCCGTGGGTCGAGGGATAGGTGATCATCACCGCCGCGAGGGACTTGGCGTGGGCGGCAATCTTGGCGTGGAGGTCGGCCACGTCGATGTTGCCGGAGGCGTCGCAGGCCACGGGCACGACTTGGTAACCGCACATGGCGGCGCTGGCCGGGTTGGTGCCGTGGGCGCTGGTCGGGATCAGGCAGATGTTGCGGTGACCCTCGCCGCGCGACTCGTGGAAGGCGCGGATCACGAGCAAGCCGGCGTATTCGCCCTGGGAGCCGGCGTTGGGCTGGAGCGAGACGGCCGCAAACCCGGTGATCTCGGTCAGCCAGGCCTCGAGATCGGCAAACAACTGGGCGTAGCCCTTGGTTTGGTCGGCCGGGGCGAAGGGGTGCAGTTGGCCAAACTCCGGCCAGGAGACGGGGAACATCTCGCTGGTGGCGTTGAGCTTCATGGTGCACGAGCCGAGCGAGATCATCGAGTGAACCAGGGACAAGTCCTTGGCCTCAAGGCGCTTGATGTAGCGCAGCATCTCGTGCTCGGTGTGGTAACGGCTGAACACCGGGGCGGTCAGGAAGGGCGTGGTGCGGGCGTGGGGGGCGTCGAAGCCGGCGCGTTCCACGTCGGAGGCGTGCGGGGCGCGGGTCGGGCCGAACAGGGCGATCAGCGTTTCGACCTGGGCGAGGGTGGTGGTTTCGTCGAGCGAGATGCCGAGGGTGGAGGCGTCGATCGGGCGCAGGTTGATCTTCTGGGCGAGGGCGTCGGCGTGGATTTTCGACGCGTAGATGTTGCCCACCGTGAGGGTGTCGAAGACCGGCTCGGCGTTGACGGTGGCCCCGGCGGCGCGCAGGCCGGCGGCGAGCAGTTCGGTTAACGCGTGGACGCGGCGGGCGATTTTCTTGAGGCCGTCAGGGCCGTGGTAAACGGCGTACATCGAGGCCATGACCGCGAGCAGCACCTGGGCGGTGCAGATGTTGGACGTGGCCTTGTCGCGGCGGATGTGTTGCTCGCGGGTGCCGAGGGCCAGGCGCATGGCGGGGTCGCCGTTGGCGTCCTTGGACACGCCGACCAGGCGGCCGGGCATCTGGCGCTTAAACGAGTCCTGGGTGGCCAAAAAGGCGGCGTGCGGGCCGCCGAAACCCATCGGCACGCCGAAGCGCTGGGCCGAACCGACCGCGACATCGGCGCCGAATTCGCCGGGGGCGCGCAGGATGGTGAGGGCGAGCAGGTCGGTGGCGACGATGGTGAAGGCGCCGACGGCGTGGGCGGCGGCGAAGAATTTCTCGAAGTCGTGGACGCTGCCGGTGGTGTCCGGGTATTGCACGAGCACGCCGAAGGTGGCGGCGGTGGGGGCGAAGCTGCGGTGGTCGCCGACGATCACCTCGATGCCGAGGGGGATGGCGCGGGTTTTAACGATGTCGATGGTCTGCGGGTGGCACTTTTCGGAGACGAAAAACGCGCGGTGGGCGGCGGCGTCGCCCTCTTTGAGGCGGTGGCACATCATCATGGCCTCGGCTGCGGCGGTGCCCTCGTCGAGCATGGAGGCGTTGGCGATTTGCATCCCAGTCAGGTCGGTGACCAGGGTCTGGTAATTGAGCAGGGCTTCGAGGCGGCCCTGGGCGATTTCGGCCTGGTAAGGGGTGTAGGCGGTGTACCAACCCGGGTTTTCCAAAATGGTGCGCTGGATCACGCCGGGGGTGTGGGTGTTGTAGTAACCCATGCCGATGTGACTGCGGTAGATCTGATTCTGGCTGGCGAGGCCGCGCAGTTCGGCCAAGGCGGCGGCTTCGCCGAGGGCGGCCGGCAGGTCCATGGCATCGCGGCGGATGTGGGGGGGCACGGTGGCGTCAACTAGGGCGGCGAGCGAGGGCTGGCCGAGGGTTTGGAGCATGGCGGCCTGTTCGGCGGCGTCGGGGCCGTTGTGGCGGCGGGCAAAGGAGTCGGTCGGAGCGAGCAACTCGGAGAGCAGGGAGGCGGACGAAGCGGCGGCGGATGCGGGCATAAAAAAAGACGGTAGGCGGGGCCTACCGTCCGGCAACTGGTTTTTAATGGGGTGGACCGACCAGGAGCGCCCTTCCGGCGCCTCTCTCCCCGCGCTTACGCGCGGAGCCACGCCGGAGTGGCCTTGAGCGTAAGCTCAGGGAGGGGCGAGTTAGGTGCTTAATCGCACCACCTGCCGCCGGCGCCCGACCAACGCCAGCCCCAGCGCGCCTGCCCCGCCCAGCAGCGCGCAACTCCCCGGCTCGGGAATGGCGGCGGTCGCCGTGTAGCTAAAATTGTCCAGCGCCACCGTCTCCAGCGTGGTGACCGTGGCGGCCGTGGTTAGCCGTAGCGTGACCGGACCGGCCTGGTCGTTGAGGGGACGGAGTTCGGCCGCAGTCAAATGGACGGTTGTCACCTCCAGCAAGGCGGGGGCCGTGGGGGTGGCACGGGTGGTGTAGCTGGCTCCGCTCAGCAGAGAAAAGCTGCCCGCCGCGCCGAGCTGGTATTCGAGGTTAAACGTCGCCGCCGTGCCGGTGTCGTTGGGCGTGAACAGGTCGAAACTCAGGGCGGAAAAACTCCAGCCGGCGGTGTCAGCCCAGGTGAAAGTGATCGCGCCGTCACGGCTGGCCGCGTTGCCCGCCCGCCAACCGAGCGCGCGGTCGCTGCCGGTGCTCAAGGTGGACGTCCAGACCTGGCTGGCACCTGGAAGGTTGCGAAAAAAAGAGGTGGCCGTGGCCCCCGCGTTGTTGGCGACGGTGGCGGTGCTCAACGCAAAGGCGGTGCCGTTGCCGGTGGCGGTCGAGTCGGTCCAGACGCCCCAGCCGGCGGGCAGTCCGGCTCCGAGGGTGTCGAAGGTTTCCGTGTAGCTAGAAGCTACGGGAACGGCGCTTTGACCGGCGGCGGTCAGGGCGAGCGAGATACTGAGCAGGGTGAGGAGGCGGGGGGAGCGGGTTAAGGCCATGCGCCACCGACCCCGCGCCAGGGGGCTCCGTTCCGGAGTGGTCGCTGGGGTGATCGACCCGCAAGCGGCAGGGGCGGGGCCCCGCGGAGGGCGCGCTCATACCCCGTTAGCCAAGTGTGCCTAGGGGCGAGGCGCCGAGGGGAGCGCCGAGCTCCAGCTCGGCTCTGCGTCAGAGTGCAGCGCGTGAGCTCAACGTCGACGTGCCGAGCTGGAGCTCCGCGCTCCCCTC
>CAMBUJ010000255.1 GCA_945871005.1 Opitutus sp. GAS368
CATACGAGTACGGCGCGGCGGTTAATCGCGACCAAAGCCGAAGCGCTCCTTGGGCTCGGGCAGCGGCAGTTCGTCGAGTTTACCCGCCTCCTTGACCACCTCGTAGGCGGTGCGGAAATGCAGTTTGGCCACGTCCTTGAGCGCGTGCACGCCGAGCTGGCTGATGATGTCGTGGGCCTGCTTTTTCACCAGCGGACCGGCACCTTTTTGGAGTTTGAAACCAACCAGCTTGGAAAGCTGGTTCATTTGGCGGACAAACTCGGCGCGGGCGACGATCGAGGCGGCCGCGACCACCGGGTCGGACTCGGCCTTGGTGCGCATGCGCAGCTCGAAGTTTTCCACCTTCTTTTTGGCCAGCTCGCGCTGCACCAGCGGTTGCTCGGTGAACTGGTCGAGCAGACCCCATTTAACCGGTTTCTCGGCCAGCGCTTGGGAGAGCGCGGTGCCGTGCAGCCAGGCGAGCAGCAAGTTGAGATTGGCGCGGGGGCGGGCCATCAGCTCGTTGTACTTGGGCATGCCGCAAAAGCAGACTTTGACCACCACCCCGGGGGTGTTGCGGATCAACTGGTCGAGCTCGAGAATCTTGTTCTCGGTCATCTTTTTGGAGTCCTGAGCGCCGGCCTTGCGCCAGGCCTCGATCATCGACTTCTGGCCGATCACGGTGGCGGCGATCACCGGGCCGAAAAAGTCACCCTTGCCGCTCTCATCGAGACCGGCGTGGGACTCGAACCAGTCGGGATTGAGCACCTCGTCGTATCCCAGTTTTGCTGACTGAGTGACCTCGGGTTCGAGCACGTCGCGCACGAAGTCCTCGGTGCCCTTGCCGGCGAGGACGAGCTTGCCGCTGCTGTAGGCGGTGAGGTTGAGCTTGAGCGCCTCGGCCTTGTAGGCGAAGCGGGTGTAGGCCACCGAAAACGGCGTCCAATGGCGCGCCTCGCAGATCGCCCGCAACCGCTCCATCTGGGTGTCATCCAGTTTGATGGTGTAACTACTGAGTTTCTTGGGTTGGTCGGAGTCGGCGTCCGGCGTTTTGAACATGGCAACATTGGCCAACAAAAGCGGGCAAAGGACAAAAAGAATCTTCGCTGGCTTCGCGCGGGGTTTTGCGCCTTCTGAAGGGCTTTCCCGTGCCCGCCTCCCTGATACCGCAAACCACCGAATTTCAACGCGAGCTACTCGGCTGGTACCGCCACCACCGGCGCGCGCTGCCCTGGCGCGACGCGCCCTCGCTTTACAAAACCGTGGTCAGCGAGTTCATGCTGCAGCAAACGCAGGTAAAAACCGTGCTGCCCTACCTCGCCCGCTGGCTGGAGATTTTCCCCGATTTCGCCGCGCTGGCCGCCGCCACCGAGGAGCAGGTCGTGAAAAACTGGGAGGGCCTCGGCTACTACACCCGCGCGCGCAACCTCCACAAACTCGCCCGCGCCTTGGTCGCCCTGCCCGCCCCACCGCGCACCCGCGAGGCCTGGCTGGAGCTGCCGGGCATCGGCCCCTACACCTCGGCAGCGATCACCAGCATCTCCTTCGGCGCGCCGGCCGCGGTGGTCGACGGCAACGTGGTGCGCATCCTCACCCGCCTCACCGCCGACGCCACCGCGTTTCGCGACAGTGCCGCGGCATCCAAGGCGCTCGCCCCGCTGGCCGACGCGTTACTCAACCGCGCCGAGCCCGGCGACCACAACCAGGCGATGATGGAACTCGGAGCCACCGTGTGTCACCGCCGCAGCCCGCTCTGCACGGTCTGCCCGGTGCGCCCGTTTTGCGCCGCCAGCAGGCGCGGTGAGCCCGAGTTTTATCCCCGCCTCGCACCCAAGCAGATCGAACAAATCGCGGTCTCCCGCCTGTGGTGCCGCCAGCGGGGCAAACTGCTGTTACACCGCACCTCCGGCGACGCCCGCCGCCTGGCTAACCTCTACGAGTTGCCCACACCCGAACATGCGGGCTTGGATGCGGGGAGCTTTGGCGACGCCGCGCCGATCCTGAAGAAAAAACGCGGCATCACTCGCTTCGCGATCACCGAGAGCATTTACGCGGTGGCGGCAGCCCAACTGCCGCGTGGAGCGGCCGGGCGTCCCGGTTTGGTGTGGGTGACGCTCGACGAGTTAGCCACGATCACCCTGTCGGGCCCGCACCGCCGTTGGGTCACCGAGTTGTTGGCCGCGCCGCCGTGAGCGGCTTAAAGTAGCGCAGACTTCCAGTCTGCTCGGGCCGGGCAATGCAGGCTGGAAGCCTGCGCTACTTCGGGCCGCCGGCCAAAACCAACCCGACCGTTACGCTTCAAACGCCAAAACGCGCTGCGACCAACGCCTCGACCTTTGCCTTTGAGCTGACCACATCCTCCAGCTGCACGCGCGGGCTCAGCTCGAGAGTGAGCAGGTGCTCGGGCCGCCAGAAACTGCTGATCATCTTAAAGTCGATCCGGCCCGCGCCGATCGGCTGGTGATCCTTGCCGTCGGCGGTGACGTCGTGCAGGTGGAAACCCAAAAGTTGCGCCGCGTTTTTCTCCAGGTGGGTGCGGTGCTCGAGCATGCCCATGCTTTGTTTGATGTCGGCATGACCGGTGTCGTGCCAGTAACCGGCGGAGTGCGGCGCGGGCAAGCCGGCCAGCAAGGAGCCAAAATCGTCGTCGAGCGGCAGTTCCTCAAACTTCTCCCGGTTTTCAAACCCGAGCTGGATGCCGCGTTCCACCGCGTAGGTGCGCACCTCTTCGATGCTGGCCTGAACCTGCTGCCAATAGGGCCCCATTTTGTCGCGCAAACGTGCGCAGGCCTTGACCAAGACCTGCTGGTACTGGCGATCCTCGGGGATGGCGGCGGTCGGATTTTTGCGGACGAAATTCTTGATTTTATGCGCCGGGTTGAACCAAAAAAACTGCACGCTGCCGAGGTGCAGGACGAGTACCCGGGCTTTGACCTGCTGGGCGAAATCGAGCGAGCGTTTGGTGTGGCGCAGCCACTGCTCGTGTTCGCGGTGATCGCTGACCGAAGGCTCGAACAGGTTCGGGGCCGACTGGGTGATCCCGGTGGGCAACGGGCAAAAATTGTGGGTCGAGCTGATCTTAATGATCCCCTCCTCAACCGCGCGGATCACCCCCGGAAGCAAAACAATGCGGATGCCGTGGCTGAGTTCGGCGTGGGTGAAGCCCAACTCGGCGATTTCGCGCAGCATCGCGTAACCGTCGGTGTGACGGTAGGAGTTCCAGCAGGTGGACAGAGCAAGCGAAGGTTTCACCAAGAGAAGTTAATAACGACACCAACCAGACGAAACTGAAGCGGTAAACCGATCACGAAAAAACCGCGCCACCGAAAAGTCGGCTGGCGCGGTTAGTCAAAATGCGCCCCAGGCGGGGCGAATTTTTACTTGGAGTGGCGATCGCGCAACATCTGGGTGAAGGCCATGACCTTCACCTTACGACGACGGCGCTCGGTCGGCTTCTCGTTGTAGCGCTTGGCGCGGACATCTTTGATGATGTTTTCACGCTCGAGCTTCTTTTTCAGACGACGCAGCGCGCGGTCAACAGGCTCGTTTTTGCGGATCTTGATTTCGATGGACATGATGAAAGTGGCGAGAGTTTTAGCGGAAAAGCTGAGGACTAGGCCAAACGAGAGCGGCGGCGTCAATGGCTTTTTTAAAGGAATACTTGTGTCGGACGTATTCCTTTTTTTGGCCCGGCGGAGCCGTCCAATAAGACAAAAAAGAACAAAGCTCGCCGCGCAGCCCGCAGTGTGTTCAGGTGAACGCAAAACGCCCGCACCCACGCCATGCACCTCACCGAACCCCAAAGGGAGCGCCTCGACCTCGCCCCCGGTTACCCACCCGCGCCGACGCCCCCTGCCCGCCTCACGGCGCACATAACCGCGGGGAACTCCGACCTGACGGTTGCCTCCATCCACTCCACGGCCGCGGGCGCACCCCGCACCCGCCCGCTGATGTTCTCCGCCACTCCGGCCGGTTTCCCCAGCCCCGCCGAAGACCACATCGACCGGGATCTAGACCTGAACGAGCACCTGGTTCGCCGCCCCGCCGCCACGTTCTTTGTCCGCGTATCCGGACG
>CAMBUJ010000256.1 GCA_945871005.1 Opitutus sp. GAS368
TACTCATCTCTTTGCTTATATACTGCTTCAGTCTTCTTCAGTTACCTGCCTCAAACTTCATCAGTATTTAGCAAAAAAACCTTCAAGGAACTTCCCTCCGACTCGCTTCGCTTGCTGCGTTGCTCGTCGACGGGAGGACAGAAAATGCAAATCACTCGTCCGCCTTCAAGAACTTTCTTCACGGAAATTAAAAGTTAACTCTAAGTCATTGGAAAAAAGTGAATTAAAATCACACAAAGTTCGCCTGGTGCGCTGATTCACTTCCGGAAAAACCCCGAAACCGGACCAATTCAGGCTAAGTATCAGCCTAAAAACTACGCTTTTACCTAGGTGAAATGCGTTAAACCGGACCTCATTTGAGATTCGGCAAAAAAACCACCCCGGCTGGTATGCTTCAGTTTCTCCTAGGATGCCCCTTTGGACAGCTGCCCGTTTGTGACTCTTTGAGCCTGACGTGGCGTATCGATTACTCGTCCATCTAGCCCCGTGGGATCCACCTTTAGGCTGTAATCCCCGCTTATCCCTGCTCGCTGGGCCGATCGCTCATCGCTCCTGTCCCGCCGTATTAGGATATTGGGCTCATCACCAGACCGGCCTCAATAAGCTATAAGATCCACTCCCATTCGCTTTGATCCAACCTTGCGGCAACCAGAGCCCTGATTAACACGAACCAAACGAAAACACCGAAATTCGGCGTTCGCCTCCCGTCAGGCGTCCGAAAGGTAGCGGCCTTCACCCCAGGTATTACCCCGTGGTATTCCGGCGTTCACACCACCGTCTCGGTTTCCTCCTGCGTCGTGGTGAGCTGCACCAAGTCACGCAGGGAGGAAAAGTGCCGGCTCAGGTCGAAATCGCCACCCAGCCCACCCACGATGCGATCGAAGAGATCCTTCTTCGACGCCTGCAAGGCCTGGATGCGCTCCTCGATCGTCCCTGCCGTGACCATGCGATAGACGAACACCGTGCTTTTTTGGCCGATCCGATGCACGCGATCAACCGCTTGCGCCTCCACGGCCGGATTCCACCAGGGATCGAGTAAGAAAACGTAGTCTGCCGCGTGCAGGGTGATGCCCGTACCGGCCGCCTTTAGGGAAACCAGCATGACCGCCGCGCCCTTGGCGTGCTGGAAGGAGTGAACCGGTTTGAGCCGGTCGAGGGTCACGCCGGTCAATTCGTAGCGGGGCAACTCAGGGAAGTTTTCCGCCAATGCCTGCCGCACCCGGTCGAGCAGCATCACAAATTGGGAGAAGATAACCACCTTGTGCCCGCTGGCGATGACCTCGGCGAGTTTCTCCACCAACAGATTAATTTTACCCGAATCAGCCAGCGGCGAGTTCATCCAGGGCAGCAAATCGGGATCGCAGCAGACTTGGCGTAGGCGGGTGAGCAACGCGAGGAAGCCGAAGGATTTTTCGCGCAGAGCGGCGCTGACGTCGTCGCCGAGACGGTCGAGCCCCTCGGCGCAAATTTTCGCGTACTCGGCGCGTTGCACTTCGGTCAGCGGGCAAAGCAGCTCCATTTCCACCTTCTGGGGCAGCTCGGTGGCCACCTCGTTTTTGGTGCGGCGCAGAATAAAGGGGGCGAGCTGGGCCCGTAGTCGATCGAGCGTTCCGGCCCGATCCTGGGTGAGGGATGCCTCGAAGGCCACCCGCGAGCCCAGCAAACCCGGCAAGAGGAAGCGGAAGATCGACCAGAGATCGAGTTGGCGATTTTCCAAGGGAGTTCCCGACAGGACCAACCGATGGCGCGCCCGCACTGCAAAACAGGTCTGCGTGACCTTGGCGTCAGGGTTTTTGATGAACTGGCCCTCGTCGAGCACAGCGTAGGCAAACGACTGTTTTTCGAGCAGCGCGCGGTGTTTGCGCAACTGGGTGTAACTGGCCAGCCAGACGACGGCATCCTTACGCGCAGTAAAGTCGTGGCCGTTCTTGAGCACATCGACAACGAGGTGCGGATAAAAGCGCTGGATCTCCTCCTGCCAGACGGGAACCACACTGGCTGGGCAAACGATCAGACTGGGCAAGTCCAACTGAGCCCGGGTCGCCAGCAAGGTGAGAACTTGGAGGGTTTTACCCAGCCCCATTTCGTCGGCGAGCAAGCCGTGGCAGCCGACATCGCAGAGGTGGTGCATCCACTCGACGCCGCGCCGCTGATACGGACGCAGCAGTTCGGGCAGGTTCGGACTGACGGCAGTGGCGCTGAGGACGTTTTTGCGCCAGGTTTCCAGTTCGGCCGAGAGGCTAAGTTTAACCCGATTGTCGCTGTAGAGAGAAAAAATCAGATACGGGGAAAGGTCACCGTGGGTACGGGACTCGGCCGCCGCCCGGTGCCACGCGCTGATCGAGGCCAGCCGTTCGACTGGCAACGACACAATGCCGATGTCAGGGATGACCATCGTCGAAGTGGCCTTGCGGGTGAGCAACGAGACTTCCTCGTCGGTGAGCAGGCGTTCGCCGGCCTTGAAAATCCAACGCAAGTCCAGCCCGGGTCCATCGGCCTTGCCTTTGCCCTTACGGGTGGTGGCGACGGCTTCGACGGAGATTTCCTTCACCCCGTTAAGTAACAGGCCTGAGGGGGCATCGAGCTCGACGGAGAAGAGTTTTTTCCACGCCGCCAGCGTTGATTTCAGGAAATTGGGGATCTCCACCACTGAAGCCAGCAGGTAAATTCCCGTCTGTTGGCTATAGGTAAAGTGGGCCTTGCGAGCGTAAGCGGCCAAGCCGATCAACTTGGCGCGTTCGCTTGAGGTCACCGTGGCGTGGCCGTGACCGGCGGCCTGCGAAACAAGTCCCAAGGCAGGCACGCGTTTCTTGCCGGGGTTGATCCAGTTGGCCTGAAACGAAAGCCCGTCGACGGTGGTGGTGAAAACGAGAATGAGGGTGCGGGAGGCTTCGCGGGCAACGGCCCCGGCCGGAGTACTCCGCGCGCCCGAGGGTGCGCGAGCGGACTTGGCGGTGACGGGAACGACCTTGGCCGCCTGTGCATGCGCATGCGCGAGCCCTTTGCCCACGGCTTGGGCCGGAGGGTGGCCGTGCGCCGGCGCGTGAGTCAGGGCGGGTTTGGGGCGTAGCGCGGGGGGATTGTGGCCGGTGGACGGCACGGCTGCGGGCGGGCTCATCGGAACAACCTCGGGCAGCGGGGAAATCTCGTCGGCCACCAACTCCTCAATCTCGTGCAAACCGGCCACCGCCAAGGCATGGGCCAAATCGAGGTCGGTGGAAGAAGAACGCACCACCACGCCTTTTTTCGCCCACTCGATGACCGCGTACTCGTCTTTTTTGTCGATGCGGCGGTGGATGATCGCATCGGTGGCCGTCAACTCCAGTTCGCGCACCTCGCCGTCGCGATAGATGCGGTGGCCCTCCTCCAGTTGGGCATCGCTGAAATGACGCTCCCAGTCGTGTTCGAGTTTACCGAACCAGAACTCGAGCGATTGCGGGGTATAGACTCGTTTCGGACCGTGGTTTTGCATCCAACGTAAAGTGGCTAACGTAGGACGAGCGTTATGCCGAGCAACCCTTTATTTAAGCTGTTCCGTCGCCACCAATCCCGCTCGGGCCCCGCCCCTTGCGCCATTGAGGAAAGTGGAGTCCGCCGCGCTTATCTGCTGATCGACCTGGTGGTAATCCTTGGGCTGGTTTCGTTCGTATTTGGGATTTCCCTGGTGGTCGGGGAATGGCGCCAGCCGCTGCGGTCCAGCATGGAAATCGACCTCTCCCCGTGGTCGCTACCCAAATACGCCCTGTTCTCGTTTGCCCGCGGGTGGATCGCCTATTTTTTATCGCTAATCTTCGCCCTGGTTGTGGCGTCGTGGGCGTTTTACGACACCCGGGCCCAGCGTTTTATCCTGCCGGCGCTCGATGTGCTCCAGAGCCTGCCCGTGCTCAGCTTCTTGCCTGGGCTGGTCTTAGGGCTGGTGAGCGTGTTCCCCCACAGCAACATCGGCCTGGAGCTGGCCTGCGTGCTGATGATCTTCACCGGCCAGGTCTGGAACCTGACTTTTAGTTATTATGATTCACTCCGGGGCATGCCACCCGACTTTCGCGCAC
>CAMBUJ010000257.1 GCA_945871005.1 Opitutus sp. GAS368
GGGGCGATGTTTTTAGGCGTTTCGATCTCGGAACAAAATCGCTCCGCGATCTCGCTACGTTCTGAGTTCGGATGCGGGGGTTGGGCGTAGCGGGACGACGGAGTCGTTTCGATTCCTAGGAACGTCGAAAGCGCTCCGCGATCTCGCTACGTTAGCGGAGCCATCCGCCCCGCTCAGCCCTGCTTCGGGTCGTCGATAAAGGTCGTCTGGTGCGGGCCGGCGGCCGGCGGGCGGGCTGCCGCGTCGGTCGCCGCTCCCAGGTGGCGCGGCGGGCGGGAAACGCGCTGGGCCACCGCAGCTTCACGGTCGGCCACGATGCGGTCGCAGATCCCGTGGATTTGCAGCCGCAACCAGCGCGAGGTCTGGCTTTTTTCCTCGTAGTCGGCCGGGCCGTAATGGTCGATGCGGCCGACCTGGCGCAGGCGGTCGTTTTGCTCAAACTCGGCGGTCGAATCCGGGTTGTAGACCGCGTAGGCCTTGCCCCCACCGCTCTTGACCACCGAAAAACTCGGGATGTCGCTCGGGCCGTCGGCGATGTAGATCATGTTCTGCAACGGGATCCGGCGGTCCTCCGGCTTGATGTTGGAGTTCACGTCGATGCCGGGGTTTTTGTTGGTGCCCTTGTTGATCTCGAAAATCGCCCGGGTCTTGGTGGTGTTGTCGATGACCAGCCCGATTTGGGCGATTTCGGCTTCGGCGGCCAATTCCAGCTCTTTTTGGGCGAGAAAGCCGGGCTGGAGCGGGTTTTCCACGAACTCGCAGCCCCAGATCCCGTCCACCCCGGCGGCGGCGGCGCTGCCCCGGATCATCTCGGCTAGGCCGGTGCTGACGATGTAGTGCTCCAAGGTGATCTCGTGTTTGCGGTACTCGATTTTTTCGCGGACGAAGGCGCGGCTGCGGTCAAAAAAGGTCGGCATGCCCGGGTAAAAGCCGATGTCCGCCCCGCACTCGCGCAGCACCCGGTTGTTGAGGCCGGCCATTTGCCCGGCGAGCACGTGGGTGAGGATGTGGTTGAGGTAGGCGATTTCCCCGGAGAGCTGGTAGCCGCGCTGGCGGTAGTGGGTGACGAGGTTGTTGGTCTCGTTCCAGAAATTGGGCTCGTCGACTCCGAAGCGGCGGAACAGGGGCGCCTGCATGTAGTCGGGGATGAGCGTCTTGTCGAAGTCCCAGATACAGGCGATGATGTTCTGCGTAAAAAGCGTCGTGGCCATGGTGAAGCCACCCC
Organism: Opitutus sp. GAS368; assembly: GCA_945871005.1. Lineage (GTDB taxonomy): Bacteria > Verrucomicrobiota > Verrucomicrobiia > Opitutales > Opitutaceae > Rariglobus. The sequence continues at coordinate 1,226 of CAMBUJ010000257.1, forward strand.
GTCCGGCGTGCGCGCCGAGGCTGGGGTGGAGTGGGTTGAAGCAAGCCGCAGGCGCCGCCCGCCGCAACGCGCAAATCGCACTCCAGGTTGGGGCGTTTTGAAATCGTTCTCGTTCTCCTACTCGTTCTCAAAATCTGAAGTTTGTCCTCGCGACCTACTCCCGACCCCATGCCCTTCCATCGAGATTCAAATCGAGAACGAGTAGGAGTAAGAGAACGAGAACGATTTCAAACCCCGCCAACTCCGGTCTACTCGCTACTCGCTACTCGCTACTCGCTACTTTACATAACCGCCTTCGCATGGATTCCCTGCCCGATATTCTTCCCTTTAAACGCCGCCTCGATGAGCTCGATGCGCAGATGGCGGAGCCGTCGTTTTACACCAACGCCCGCAAGGCCACCGAGATCTCCCGCGAGCAGCAAAAAATCGCCCAGATGGTCGCCGACCACCGCGCCTACGAAAAGGCCGGCGCCGAGCTGGCCGAGGCCCAGGCTTTGCTCAAAGACCCCCAGGGCGACCCCGAGCTGAAGGAATTGGCCGCCGGCGAACTGCCCGAGTTGGCCGCCGCCCTCGAGCGCCTGCACGGCTCCGTGCTCGCCGCGATGATTCCGCCCGAGGTAAGCGACTCGCGCAACACGGTGATGGAAATCCGCGCCGGCACCGGCGGCGAGGAGGCCGCCCTGTTTGCCGCCGAACTCACCCGCATGTATCAGCGTTACGCCGAGAACCGCGGCTGGAAGATCGAGCCGATGGGCAGCAGCCTGAGCGAGCGCGGCGGGTTCCGCGAAGTCAGTTTTCTCATCACCGGCCAGGATGTTTACCGGCAGCTCAAGTTTGAAAGCGGCGTGCAACGCGTGCAGCGCGTGCCCCTGACCGAGGCCAACGGCCGCATCCACACTTCGACGGTGACGGTGGCGGTGTTGCCCGAAGCCGAGGAGGTCGATTTCCACCTCGATCCGCAGGACCTGGAAATCAGCGTGCAACGCGCCAGTGGTCCGGGCGGGCAAGGGGTGAACACGACCGACTCGGCGGTGCGCATTTTGCACAAGCCCACCGGCATGATGGTGTATTGCGCCGACGGGCGTTCACAGCAGAAGAACAAGGCGAGCGCGCTGGCGGTGCTGCGCTCGCGGCTGTTGCAACACAAGGAGGAGGAGGAGCGCGCCAAGTATGCCGACCAGCGCCGCAGCCAGATCGGCACCGGCGGGCGCAGCGAGCGCATCCGCACCTACAACTTCCCCCAGAGCCGCATGACCGACCACCGCATTGGGCTGACGCTTTATAGTTTGGCCCAGGTGTTGCAGGGGGCGATCGACCCGGTGATCGAGGCGTTGCAGCGCGCGGATTTTGAAGAAAAGTTCGCCGCCCTCACCGGCCAGCCCTACGTGCGCACCCGCGCCAAGGACGGCGACGACGACTGAGCCGAGATCGAACTTGTTAACCACTAATGAGCACTAATAGGCACTAATCCGAACTGATTGAATTTTGCGGGCCTGATTAGTGAACATTAGTGTTCATTAGTGGTTAAAAATCTGCGCTCTACCTCTTTTTTAAGATGATCACCCTTCTCGAAGTCGTGCAGAAGACCACCGACTTCCTCGCCGCCAAAGGCGTGGAATCGGCCCGGCTCAATGCCGAGCTGCTCATTGGTCACGCCCTCGGGCTGAAACGCATGCAACTTTACCTGCAGTTCGAGCGCGAGCTGCCCGAGACCGAGTTGGAGAAAATCCGCCCGCTGGTGAAGCGCCGCAGCCAACGTGAACCGTTGCAGTACATTGTCGGCGAAACCGAGTGGTCGGGGCTGCGCCTCAAAGTGGACCGCCGGGCCCTGATTCCCCGGCCGGAAACCGAGTATTTGGTCGAGTTGTTGGAAACGCGCCTAGCGGACGCGGCGCCAACGCGGATTCTCGATTTGGGCACCGGCACGGGGGCGATTGCCCTGGCCCTGGCCAAGCGCTTTCCGGAGGCCGCGGTGACTGCGGTCGATGCCAGCGACGACGCCCTCGCGCTGGCCGGGGAAAACGCCCGCGCCTTGGCCCTCGACGGTCGGGTGACGTTGGTGAAGTCGAGTTGGTATGATGCGCTCACGGCGGCGGCGGTGGCGCCGTTTGACTTGATCGTGTCGAATCCGCCCTATTTGACGGTTGCGGAGACTGCGGCGGCCGAACCGGAGGTGCGCGTTTTCGAACCGGTTACGGCGCTGACGGCGGCGGAGGCGGGGTTGGCCGATTTGCGCACGATCATCTCCGGGGCCGGAGCATTTTTAAAACCCGACGGCTGGCTGGCGTTGGAGACCGGCATCGCTCAGCACGCGCAGTTGGTGCAGTGGCTGGGGGAGGCTGGGATGGTTGCGGTGGAGTCGAAGCGGGATTTGACCGACCGCGACCGGTTCCTCTTCGCCCGACGCCCGGCGGGCTAACGGGGGTGTGTCCGGCGCTGGTCGGGTCCAACGTTCGGCGGGTGGGCACGTAGCGGGACGACGGAGTCGTTTCGATCCGAGGAGGCGGGGGATGTTTTAGGCTTTTCGATCTCGGATCAAAATCGCTCCGCGATCCCGCTACGTTCGGAGTTCGGATGCGGGGGTTGGGCGTAGCGGGGCGACGGAGTCGTTTCGATCCGGGGGCGGGCGATGTTTTAGGTTTTTCGATCTCGGATCAAAATCGCTCCGCGATCTCGCTACGTTCTGAGTTCGGATGCGAGGGTCGGGCGTAGCGGGGCGACGGAGTCGTTTCGATTCCGAGGGGGGGGCGATGTTTTTAGGCTTTTCGATCTCGGATCAAAATCGCTCCGCGATCTCGCTACGTTCGGAGT
>CAMBUJ010000258.1 GCA_945871005.1 Opitutus sp. GAS368
TTAGCCCTTCGTCTGGGTCTTGATTTCCACCACGTCGTGCGGCGCGGCCTCTTTCTGGCCGGCGGGCGAGACGCGGATGTAGCGGGCCTTTTCGCGCAGGGTGGCGAGGTCCTTGGCGCCGAGATAACCCATGCCGCTTTGCACCCCGCCCACCAAGGTGGCGAGCACGTCGTCGGCCGAACCGGAAACCTCCTTGAGCGCCTCAATGCCCTCGGCGGTGAGTTTGCGCGAGGTGTCGGTCTTGTCGTGGCCGTAGCGCGCGGCACTACCCGCCTTCATCGCGCTGATCGACCCCATGCCGCGGTACTGTTTAAAGAGTTTGCCGTTGATCTCCATGATCTCGCCTGGGGCCTCACGGCAACCGGCCAGCAACCCACCCAAGATCACCGCGTCGGCGATGGTCAGGGCTTTGACGATATCGCCCGACTTGGTGATGCCGCCGTCGGCGATGATTTTAACTCCGCGCGCCTTGGCGCCTTGGGCGGCCACATAGAGCGCGGTCAGTTGGGGAATGCCCACGCCGGCGACCACGCGGGTAGTGCAGATCGAGCCGGGGCCTTGGCCGACCTTGATCGCACTGGCGCCGCACGAAGCGAGGTAATCGACGCCGGAGGCACTCGTCACGTTGCCCGCAATGATCGTGAGGTGCGGGAACGCATCGCGCACCAGTTTGACGATGTCGCCGACGCCCGAGGTGTGGCCGTGAGCGGTGGAAACGGCCACCGCGTCGATGTGCTCGTCGACCAACTGACCGACGTGGGTGATGATTTTGTCGCGGTCGAGCGAGCCGTCGGGCAGACGCACGGGGGCGATGGCGGCACCGACCACGAGACGGAAATCGTTGTCGCGGGACGGTTTCCGTCGGGATTTCGACTCGGTGAGGATACGGTCGATGTCGGAAAAGGTCACCAGCCCGCGCAGGCGGTCCTGGTCATCGACCACCAGCATTTTGTGGATGCCCAGATGCTCACTAAAGAAGGCGTCAGCCGCTTTGATCGGATCGGGCTGGAGCGCCTTTTCGTGGATGGTGAGGATGTCGCCACGCGGGGTCATCGCTTCGGCCACGCTGCGGGTGCGGTAGCGCTCGCGCACAGTGCTGCCTGAGAGCAGGCCGACGAGTTTGCCGGCTTCATCGACGACCGGGAAGGTGCGGAAGTCGAATTTGCGATTTTCAATCAGGGCGAGGACGTCGCCGACCAACTGGTGGGGCGAGACGGTGATCGGATCTTGGATGAGCCCGTGGATGTGACGTTTAACGCGAGCGACTTCCTTCACCTGGTCGCGAGCGGGCATGTTGTAGTGGATCAACCCGAGGCCGCCGTTCAGCGCCATGGAGATCGCCATGCGCGCCTCGGTGACGGTGTCCATGTCCGAGGAGATGACCGGGATGGACAATCGGAGCGCGTCGGAGAGGGAGGTGGAGGTGTCGGCGTCCTTGGGGAGAATCTCCGAATAGAGCGTGGCCAGGGAGACGTCGTCGAACGTGAGTGCGACCGGCAAATTGGCGCGAAAGAAGATATCGGCCGGCTGGTAGAATTCGGCGTCGAACGCGGAGGCAAGAGACGTGGCAACCTTTGACATAAGTTGCCGAGAACGGAGTAGGCCCTGACAGGCAAAGCGCAAAGTTTTTTTTGGCCGGCGCGATGATCGGCAGGAATGCCAAGCACGGACAGCACTACAGGATCAAAATGTAGCGTTGTCCGTCCCCGGCCAAGGTTTGCGGAGATTTCAGGAGCTCCCCTACGAAACGCCCGAGCCAGGGTTCCCCGACTCGGCAGGAACGACCAGATCAAATGGAGGCAAAACCACGTGCACCAACCGGCCGAGGTCATCGACCCCGTGGAAGCTGCCTTGGGAGCGCGCCGAGAGCGCGGTCACATGGTAACTGTTATAGGAAAACTGCTCGCCGGCGGCCAGACGCGGGGTTTCTCCGACGATTTTGTCGCCCTCGACCACCAGCTGGCTGCCGTCGGCGTGGGTGACCACCCATTTGCGCCCGAGCAGGGTGACGGTGTGCTCGGAGCCGTTGTGGATGGTGATAAAATAGACGAAGGCGTGCGGCTTGTCGGGCGGCAGGCTTTTGCCGCCGTGGTGGTAAACGAGCTTGTCGAGCCGAGCGGTCAGGCCGGGAAGTGCGAGGGAAACGGTCACGGGCGTTAAGCAAGCCACTGCCGGCGGGTTTGCAATCGCTTTGGTTCCGCAGGCCGCGCCGCCCCCGCGAGCGGTTCGCAAAAGTAGCGCAGACTTCCAGTCTGCTTGGGGTTAACTCGACTGACTGCCGCTGCAAACGGGACGTCTGCGCACCTCGCCGCCACTGCGGGCTTGCCTCTGCTTTTACCCGGCCGCACAAAGCCCCTCTTTTATGCAAAAACTGGCCCTTCTTTCAGTGAGCGACAAATCCGGTTTGGTGGAATTCGCCACCGCCCTCGTCCAGCAGCATGGCTACAAGCTGCTCTCCACCGGCGGCACCGCCAAACTGCTCGCCGAAAAGGGCCTGCCAGTTACCGAGGTCAGCCAACACACCGGCTTCCCCGAGATGATGGAAGGCCGCGTCAAAACCCTTCACCCCAAAATCCACGGCGGGCTGCTCTGCCGCCGCGACAAGGCCGACCACCTCGCCGCCGCCCAGGCGCACGGCATCGACCTGATCGATCTGGTGGTGGTTAACCTCTACCCGTTTGAGCAGACCGTCGCCAAGAAGGGCGTCCACTTCGAAGAGGCGATCGAGAACATCGACATCGGCGGCCCTTCAATGCTGCGCAGCGCCGCCAAGAACCACGAGAGCGTCACCGTGGTGGTTGACCACAACGATTACCCGGCGGTGCTCGCCGCCTTCGCCGATCCCGCCGCGCTGGCCGCCCTGCGCCGCAAGCTCGCTCTCAAGGTGTTTCAGCGCACCGGCGCCTACGACACCGCCATCGCCAAATACCTAGAGTCCCAGGCCGACGAACCCAGCCTCGACGCCCTCAGCGGCCTGCCCGAGACCCTCACGCTCACCTACAAAAAGGCCCAGGCGCTGCGCTACGGCGAGAACCCCCACCAGCAGGCCGCCCTCTACGGCACCTTTAACGACCACTTCCAGCAGCTCCAGGGCAAGGAACTGTCCTATAACAACATTCTGGATATCACCTCGGCCACTTACCTGATCGGTGAGTTCGAGAAGCCCACCCTGGCCATCCTCAAACACACCAACCCGTGCGGCGTGGCCTGTGCCGACGACCTGGATACGGCCTGGGAGAAGGCCTACTCGACCGACCGCCAGGCCCCGTTTGGCGGCGTCATCGTGGTCAACCGCACGATGGAGGCCAGCCTCGCCGCCAAGATCGCCGACATCTTCACCGAGGTGATCATTGCCCCGTCTTTCAGCGCCGAGGCGCTGGCGATTTTCGGCAAAAAGAAAAACCTGCGCCTGATGATCGCCAAAGACGGCCTCGGCGCGGATTCGCTCCAAGACGTGCGCTCGGTGGTTGGCGGCCTGCTGGTGCAGGATCGCAACAAGCTTTTGGGCAACCCGCGCGACTTCAAGGTCGTGACCAAGCGCCAGCCCACGGCTGAAGAATGGGACACGATGATGTTCGGCTGGCGCGTGTGCAAACACGTCAAATCCAACGCCATTGTGTACGTTAAAAACGAGCAGACCCTCGGTGTCGGCGCCGGCCAGATGGCGCGGGTGGACAGCTCCAAGGTGGCGGTGTGGAAGGCCGGCGAGGCCAAGCTCGACCTGCACGGTTCGGTGGTGGTTTCCGAGGCGCTCTTCCCGTTTGCTGACGGCCTGATTGCCGCCGCTGAAGCCGGTGCGACTGCCGCGATTCAACCCGGTGGCAGCGTGCGTGACGCCGAGGTGATCGCCGCCGCCGACGAGCGTGGCATGGCCATGGTGTTCACCAGCATTCGCCATTTTAAGCACTGAGTTTACCGCTCACTGCCGAGACCCAAGACCCGACGCATGGCGTCGGGTCTTTTTTTTGCGGGTCGACGCGGTTGCTTGCCCAGGCGCAAACCAACGGCCGCTCGACCTTAGACTTTCCCAGAACG
>CAMBUJ010000259.1 GCA_945871005.1 Opitutus sp. GAS368
CTAACGGCGACGTACAGGGCCGACACCAGAAAGAGGCGCTGCGGCAGTTCATAACGACCGTAGGCGGACATCAGCAGGGGCCAAGCGCCGACCAAGATGACCACGCTCAGTCCGCGCACCGCCAAGAACTCCGGCAAGTAGATAAAGGAAAGGACGGCGAGTGCGGCGAAGAGAAACACGAAGGGAGTCGGGGAGGAGAAGAGAATCACGTCGGCCGCCGACATCCCGGCGACCTGGTAGGTAAACCAGGCCGAGCCGCCGCCAAAGAACACGAAGGCGGCGGTCCGGGAGCGGGGCAGCGCCTTAAACATCGCGATGATCGCCGAGTTGCTGGCGAGCAGCAGGGCGCCCAGCCCGAGTAAAATCAGGCCGACAAGGAGGGTGGATAGGGTGAGTGACATGGTGTTTTTAATCGTTCTCGTTAGTCCTAAACGCCCGCCAACTGCAGTTCCCCGTAGAGCGTGCTCACGCTGGAGCGGTCGATTTTCAGCGGCACGAGCTGGCCGATCAGGCGGGGCTGGGCGTCAAAAATGCACACCCGGTTGCCGCGGGTGCGCCCGGTGAAGCGCTGGCCGGTTTTGTCCGGCCCCTCGACCAATACTTCCTCGGTCGTGCCGAGCAGCGCGGCGTTCCGGCGCTCAGAGTTCTTTTTCAAAATGTCCAACAACACCGCGTTGCGGTGCTCTTTCACCACATCGGGGATCTGGTCACCCATGTCGGCCGCCGGCGTTCCGCTGCGGATGGAATACTTGAAAATGTAGGCCATGTCGTAGTTGCACGCCTCGAACAGCTCGCGGGTCTGCTCGAACTCCTCGTCGGTCTCGCCGGGGAACCCCACGATGATGTCGGTCGAAAAATACATATCGGGGCGCACCGCCCGCAGGGCCTGGACGATCTCCCGGTATCGCTCGCGGGAGTAGGGCCGGTTCATCGCCTTGAGGATGCGATCGCTGCCGCTTTGCATGGGCAGGTGGACGTATTCGCAGAGCTTGGGCAGGCGGCCGTAGGCTTGCACGAGGTCGTCCTTGAACCCGCGGGGATGCGGCGAGGTGAAGCGGATGCGTTCGATGCCGTCGATGGCGTGGACGCGTTCGAGCAACTGCACGAACGGGGAAATGCCATCGGTGTGGGTGTAGTCGCGGCGCCCGTAGCTGGTGACGATCTGCCCGAGCAGGGTAATTTCCTTCACTCCGCGCGCCGCCAGACTGCGGCACTCAGCCTCGATGTCGGCCATCGGCCGCGAGCGTTCGTCGCCGCGGGTTTTGGGCACGATGCAGAAGGCACAATCCATGTTGCAGCCCTGCTGGATTGAAACGAAGGCGTTGACCTGGGGGGCGAGTTGCTCGCCATCGGCGCCGAGCGTGCCGGCCTCGGGAGCGAGGTGGTCTTTAATCGTGTTCTGCGAGCCGGCCTCCTCGGCAATGTCCACGATGGTCTCGCCGATGGGCACGCCGGCGTCGCGGGCGGCGCGCAGGTTGTCGAGGTAGTCGGGAACCTGGTGAAATTTCTGGGTGCCGACGATCAGGTCGACGTCGGGCAACTGGTCGAGCAGGGAGGCGCCGCGGTTTTGCGCCATGCAGCCCAAAATCCCGAGTACGAAGTCGGGGTCTTTCTTCTTCCGGTGGGCGACGAAGCCGGCCTTGCCGATCGCCTTCTGTTCGGCGGCATCGCGCACCGAGCAGGTGTTAAGCAGGAGGATGTCGCAGTCGTCCTCGGAGGCGACGATGCGGTAACCGCGGGTGCGCAACATGGCGGCGACCGCCTCGCTGTCGCGCTCGTTCATCTGACAGCCGTAGGTTTTGATGTGGACCCGATTCATCGTGCAGAAGGGTTGGGATTAGACGCCCCGCTGGGAGGGTCAAACGGTAAAGCGGCGCCGGCCGAGCAGAGCGCCGAGCTCCAGCTCGGCTCCGGGTCAACGGGCAAGGGCAACGGCCCGCGCCAGAGCCGAGCTGGAGCTCGGCTCTCCGCCCGGGTGTTCACCCCTTTTCTGGTGGCAAAACCACCCCCTCCTCCGTCCCCACCTGCCTGCGCCCCTCACTTTGGGGTGATCACCCACCCGCCTCAGGCGTAACTGCCAGTGGGGCCGGCGGTCCAAGTACGGATGCGCGCGCGGGTTTTATTGGTACTGCCTTGTCTCTGCTTGATGGCCGTTTGCGCGTTCGCGTCGACCCTCACCCAACTCCCCGACAAAGGAGCGCGCTCCTTGGCGAACTCGGAATTCGAAAACGCCGGGTTTGACCCCACCCCGGTCTCCTTTCGCCCCGCCACCTGCCCGAGCGGGCCGGCGGCGGCCGTGATTTTCCCCGCTTTCCGCGGGGCCCCCAATCCGCTGCGCTTTATGCGGACTCGGCCCCGTTATGGCGGCGATGCCCGGTTGAACTTCATCCCCCTGCCCGCTCCCTCCGCCGTGACTGGGCCCCACTCTGGGCGGATGGTCCAAGTCGTCTTCGTCCGCCCGCCGCCGCCGCGCACCCCCGACCCGGGCATCCGCCCGGCTGACGTGGAGCTCCCGCTTTATAACGCGTGGTTGGCCCTGTTGGCTGACAGCCCCCATCCGCGCCGGGCGAAAACCTACTTGCGCGATCTCAAACGAATCTTCGTGGACGAGGGGCTGCCGGGGGAGTTGGCCTGGCTGGCGGAAACCGAGTCTAATTTCGATCCGCGGGCGCTGAATGCGAGCGGGGCGCGCGGGTTGTTTCAACTCATGCCCTACGTCGCCCGCGAGCAGGGGCTGCGGCTGCACCCGCACGACGAACGCGACGATCCTCACAAAAACGCCCGCGCGGCGGCGGTGCACCTGCGGCGGCTTTACGAGAAATTCGACTCCTGGCCGCTCGCCCTCGCCGCCTACAACGCCGGTGAAGGCTGTGTGCGCCGCAGCCTCAAAGCCGCCGACGCGCAAACCTTTGGCGAAATCGCCGACTCCCTGCCGCTGGAAACGCGCGAGTATGTGGCCAAGACCCTGGCGATTCTGGTGGTGCGGGAGGACCTCGATGCCGGGGAGCTCGATGCGCTCCTCGGGCGTTGAGCGGGCCCCGGCGGACCGCGGAGCTCCCGCTCGGCATTCGGGGATCGGGGTGCTGAGGGGGGCAATCGAACGGAGTGGTCCGAGCCAGTAGCTCATACCAACAGCTACATGAAATCAGACTTTGCCAAACGAAACGACTCCGTCGCCTCGCTACGCCCCGGAGCGCGGGCGTGGTTCGGGAACGTAGCGGGATGGCGCAGCCATTTCGTAATCCGGGATCCCAACGACTTCGTCGTCAGGCTACGCTCACTCCGAAACGTAGCGGGATCGCGGAGCGATTTCGAGGCTCGGGGCTTGGGGGTGTGCGCCCGCTCAGGCCGAGCTGGAGCTCGGCGTTCCGTGCGATCCCCCAAACTCGAAACGACTCCGTCGTCCCGCTACGCCCCGGAGCGCTCCGAACGTAGCGAGATGGCGCAGCCATTTCGTAATCCGGGATCCCAACGACTTCGTCGTCAGGCTACGCACACTCCGAACGTAGCGGGATCGCGGAGCGATTTCGAGGCTCGGGACTTGGGGGCATGCGCCCGCTCAGGCCGCGCTGGAGCTCGGCGCTCCGTGCGATCCCCAAACTCGAAACGACTCCGTCGTCCCGCTACGCCCCGCAGCGCTCCCCGTCATAGCGAGATCGCGGAGCGATTTTGATCTGCGACAGGAAAGTCCAAAAGCAACCAGCTGCTGGTATAATACCAATGGATGGATGGACTTAGGCCATGGGGCCGATCCGTTGTAGACCCGACCACCGGTCGGGACTACACCAAGCCAAAGTCACACGCAGGTGCGTTCCAGACCTTGATCTCACGCTCAAGGCCACGAAAACGTCATCCCCCCGTCCCGTTCACTCCACCGCGATCGGTTCGGTGATGCCGTTGAGCTGGGCGAAATTGTGCAGGCGCTGGAGGTGCGCGTCGGTTAACCGGGTGCCGGCCGTCAGCAACACCAGGCCGCTCGGGGTGGTCACGTCCTCACGCAACGTCATGCC
>CAMBUJ010000260.1 GCA_945871005.1 Opitutus sp. GAS368
CGATCATGGCGCCGGCGGGCAGATCCAGGTCGATGCCGTCGAGGGCGCGGATTTCCCCATAACGCAGCCCCACCCCGGCCAGACGGGCAACCGGCGCGCCGAGCACGGCGGTCGCGGCGGGACTGGGGGCGGCGGGGCTCATGGCGGCCAGTTCACCGCGAGGTGGGCCGGCCACGGGGTGGCGGGGTCGATTTTGAGCCAAGCCACCCCGGGCAGACCGGTTTTCACCTGGTGGAGATTTTTCGCCAACAGCTCGCGATCAATCTGGGCCTTAACCCGGAACATCATCTTCTGGCGCTCGCTGGCGGTTTCCACCGTCTTGGGGGTGAACTGCGCGGTGCTGGCGACAAAGGAAACCCGCGCGGGAATGACGCGCTCCGGGGCTGCATCGAGGACGAGGCGCACCTCGCTGCCGAGGGCCACCCGACCCGCCACTGTCTCGGGCAGGAAAAAGGTCATGTAAACGTCACTGAGGTCGGCGAGGTTGAGGACTTTGCCCCCGGCGCCGAGAACCTCGCCGGGTTGGGCGATGCGGTATTGCACGCGGCCGCTGCGGGGGGATTTCAGCTGGCCGTCGGCGATGTCCACGTCGATGCGCGCGAGGGTCGCCTCGGTGGCGGCGACGAGCGACTGCGCGCCGACCACCTGGGCGCGCACCGCCTCGATCGCGGCCTGGGCGGCGGCGGTCTGAGCGCGGGCGGCGGCGAGGGTTGCCTGGGCAACGCGCACGTTGGCCTGGGCGTCATCGAGATCCTGCTCGGTTACGGCGCCCGAAGCCCGCAGGCTTTCGGTGCGCACCAGCCGGCGCTGCACCGAGTCCAGTTCGCTCTCGCGCTGGGCGATCAACGCCTGAGCGGCGGCCCGGTTGCTCTCGGCCACCGTGACCTGCGCCTGGGTGCTGATGACCGCGTTGAGCGCCTGCAGGCGCTGGGCCTGCGCCTCGGCACGTTGGGCCAGCAGCCCATCGACCTGCATGTCGGCGAGCGTCTGGCCCGCGACGACAAAATCACCCTCGTTAACCCGGATATCGGTGACCCGTCCGGCGAGTTTGGTGGCCACGTCGATCTCGGTGGCTTCGATCCGGCCGTTGCCACTGACCAGGCCGGCGCAAGGGGTGGAGTTGCGCCAGTGCAGCCAGAGAAAAATGGCGCCAAAGACCACGGCGAGGAGGAGCAGCGCGACGGTCAGGATTTTGCCGTGCGGGTGCATGGGCAGACCTAATGCGCGCGAGCGGTTAAGTCAAAGGACGGGGCCCCGCCCCGGGCTCACGCCCGGAGCCACGCGAGCCGATCGGCGGAGGGTTGAGCGTCTGGCGTGGCCTTGAGCGTGAGCTCAAGGTGCCGCCTCGTTCTCGTTCTCCTACTCCTACTCGTTCTCGACTCCGAACCCCCTCCCGTGCCCCGGTCAGAACCGCGGACCGAGAACGAGTAAGAGAACGAGAACGAGTTAAAGCCCCGCCCGTGCCCGCCCGACCCCCGCCCCACTTCCCCACTTGCCAGCGCCGCCGCGCTCTTGCTTAGTCCTCCCCCTTTATGCCGACCCTTAAATTCGCCGTTCTTCCTGGAGACTACATCGGGCCCGAGGTCATGACCGAGGCCCTGCGCGTGCTCGACCACGTCGCCAAACAGGAAAACCTCACCCTTTCCTACCAAATCGCCGACGTCGGCGGCGCCGGTATCGACAATCACGGCAAGGCCTTGCCCGACTCCACCCTGGCAATCTGCCAACAGGCCGACGCCATCCTCTTCGGCTCGGTCGGCGGCCCGAAGTGGGAAAAACTCCCCCCCAAGGAACAGCCCGAGCGCGCCGCCCTCCTGCCGCTGCGCAAGGCCTTCAACCTGTTCGCCAACATCCGCCCCGGCCTGCTCTACTCCGACCTCACCGACGCCTCCCCGCTCAAGACCGAGCGCATCCCCAACGGCATCGACATCGTCTGCATCCGCGAGTTGACCGGCGGCATCTACTTCGGCCTGCCGAAGACCACCACGGTTCTCCCCAACGGCGAAGAGCAGGCCGTCGACACGATGGTTTACAAAACCTCCGAGATTGAGCGCATCGCCGAGGTCGCCGCCGTCACCGCCAAAGCCCGCGGCCGCAAGGTCTGCTCGGTGGACAAGGCCAACGTGCTGGAAACCTCCGTGCTCTGGCGCAAAGTCGTCACCGCCTACTTCGCCAAGCATCACCCCGACATCGCCCTTAGCCACATGTATGTGGACAACGCGGCAATGCAGCTGGCCCGTGACCCCAACCAGTTCGACGTACTCTTCACCGAAAACATGTTCGGCGACATCCTCTCCGACGAGATGGCGGTGATCTGCGGTTCGCTCGGCATGTTGTCCTCGGCTTCGCTCGGGACCGGTAAAAACTCCCTCGGCCTGCCCTACGGCCTGTTTGAACCGGCCGGCGGCACCGCCCCCGACATCGCCGGCAAAGGCATCGCCAACCCCTGCGCCCAGGTCCTCTCGGTCGCCCTGATGCTGCGCTACAGCTTCGGCCTCGACGCCATTGCCACCCGCATCGAAAAGGCCGTCCGCAAGACTGTCGCCACCGACGGCGTGCGCACCGGCGACATCGCCTTCGGCAAGCCGATCGTCGGCACCAAGGCCATGGCCGACGCCATCATCGGCAACCTCTGAGTCAGTAGCCCAGCGCGCGATCGCGCTTCACAAAAAAAAGGCGCGCACCGAAATCGGTGCGCGCCTTTTTATTTATCCATCCGCGAAGCGGCCGCCCGCCCTCGCTTACAACCAGAGAAAACACGCGGCCATCACCAGCGTCGGCCCGAGCGCGCCAAACAACAAACCGAGCGGCGAGACGCCCTCGGGGAAAAACCGCTGCAAAATCGACTGGCCGGCCGGATTCGGCGCGTTGGCGATCACCGTCAAGCCGCCGCCCGTGACCGCGCCGGCCACCACCATATACTTGAGCGGATCGGTGAAACCCGGGACAAGCGTGGCCAGATAAGTGATCGCCGCGTTATCATTAAAAGCGGTCAGCACCGTGGCGCTGAGGAACAGCGGCACCTCACCGAGACTTTTCAGCACCGGCTCGATCCACCAGCCCTGCAGGCCGCCATGAACCACCAACCCGCCGAGGAAAAAGCCCACCAACAGCGCGGGCTTAAGGTCGAGCGGGCTTTGGTGGTGAGCGGTGGCCTGGTTGAAGGCCAAAAAGAAGAGAAAACCGCCGATAAATAACGCCGGGTAGTGGGCGAAGTAGACCGTGCTGGCGAGAAACCCGAGTTGCACCAGCGTCACCCAGGCCGGCACTGCGCGACCTTCGCTGCGGCTCGGCCCGTCGGTCTGCTGCGCGCGCCGGGCCTGCAAACCCGCGAACTCCTTTCGAAACACCAGGTAAGTGCCCACCGTCGAGATCACGATGCCGACCACCGCTTTCCAGCCGAAATGCTGCAGCATGTGCAACAGGTCCCACTTCCACGGTCCCGCCACCATGAGCACCGGCGGGGCGGCGAAGTGGGTCAGGGTTCCGCCCACCGAAATGTTCACAAAGAGCAGCCCGATCGTGGCGTAAGCAAAACGCATCGAGGGCTTGTAACTATAAAACTGCCGGGCCAACAGCAGGGCCGAAATCGTCATCGCGGCCGGCTCGGTGATAAACGAGCCGAGGATCGGTCCGAGAATCAGAATCGACAGCCACCAGGCGGCCACCGAACCCCGCCCGAGCGATGCCACCGCACGCATCCCCTGCTCGGCGCAGCGCAGCACCGGCCGGGTTGAGGCGATCGCCATGATCACCACGACAAACATCGGCTCGGTGAAATTCACCTGCTTGCCGACATACTCCAGCAAGGTGGGCCAGCCTTTGAAGGCGGTCACGGCTGCGGCCAGCGCCAGCACCCAGATCCCGAAAATCGCCTCGATCTCACCGAAGAAATGCAGGATCTGCCCCTTAAAACTGACTTCAGGCGGCCAGCCGTCCCCGGTGCCGTCGGCCGTGGCGGCCTGACGGCGTT
>CAMBUJ010000261.1 GCA_945871005.1 Opitutus sp. GAS368
CCACCCTGCCGTCCACCACGCAGACCTTACGTCTTCTGACCGTTGTTGCACACGTAGTGCGCCAACGAGCGGTTCATGTTGTAGGCCTTCAGCGAGGCGTCGGCGGCAACGTTGTTGCTCTCCACCAGGAAACGCGGGGAACGCTGCAACGCGACCTGCTCCTGTTCGGCGGCAGTCACGATGAGTACCATCAGCTCGGCTTTGTCAGGCAGGCGATAGGCAGGGAAATTCGCATGCGCGACGAGCCAACTGACGGTTTTTTGAAAAGGTGTAGATACGGGAGCGCTCACTAGCGGGACTCTGCATGAAGAATCCGGCGCGAGTCAACGGGCGGAATTTGCCGCAGTGCCGATTGGGTCGAAAAGCCGTGCCGGAGAACGGGAACGACTGGTTTTAGCCCGACTCACGTTTGATGGAGAGGAGAAGCACCCCGAGCTCACGCACGAGGCCACGACGGAAGTGCGCATGCGTGGCGCTGAGCGTGAGCTCAGGGTCGGGGATTGATCCTGCCGCCCCGGACTCACGTCCGAAGCCACGTGTTCGGACGTGGCTCTGAGCGTGAGCTCAGGGTCGGGGCTTGCCCCTGCGCCCCGGACTCACGTCCGGAGCCACGTGTTCGGATGTGGCTCTGAGCGTGCGCTCAGGGAGGCGTTGAGCCTCTTTGCGAAGCACCTTGACCGCCTTTTTCCGATCAGGGCTCGTTGCCTCCCGGCCCATTGTCGCCGAATCGCTACTAGCGCGCGCTGCCAGCAAACACCCCCGCCCAGGTCGGTTCGTCAAAACCCACCAACCCCACCCCGGCCAGCGTGCCGCGGGCCCCTTTTTCTCCGCCCGACCCGAGCACGAAGGGGCGTTTCACCAAACTGCCGTTGCCGGCCAACAGCGCGAGCGCTTCGGGCTCCGCCATCGTGGGCAGCAGCTCGCCGATCTTAAGCTTCCGGTACTCAACCCCCGAGGTGTTGAAGAGCTTGCGCAACGCCGAACGGCCCCCGAGTCGCTGGAGCATCGCGCGCAGTTCCGCCGGCGAGGGCGGGGTTTCGCGGATCGGCTTTTCGACAAAATCGATGCCGTGGGAGTTCAGCCACTTCACCGCGCGGCGGCAGGTGTCACAGTTGGCGTAGGTGTAGAGAGTGAGCGTCGGCATGGGAGCGTGGATAATTCACCAAGTAGCGCAGACTTCCAGTCTGCTCTGGCGTGAAGTGCTTACGGCCCCGATGCAGACTGGAAGTCCGCGCTACTTCGCCAGCGAGCACCCACTCACCGCACCCACTCGACGGACTTCACCGCGTACTGCCAGGTCCCCTTAAACGTGCCCAGTTCCCCGTAAAACCGCAGCCGCCCGCCCGACTCGCGGCGCTGGGCGTAGAGGCGCTCACGGATCTCCTTACGCGTCCCGTAAACCTCATAAACCTGCCCGCGCACCTCCACCCGCAACAGGCGGTCGTCCAACGCCGGGGCGTCGACCTGAAACAGCTTCCCCGTCCAACTTCCGTCACGCAGATCAGCCGCCGCAGGCAACTCGGCGAGTTTCACCGCGGCGGCGAAATCCGTCTGAGCCAAATCCACTTTGCGCGCGGGCGCCCCACCCTCCGCCTCGTGGCCCGCAGCCTCGCGGGCGAGCGGCATAAACTTACCCGGCTGGCGGTCATCGACGGTCTGGAAGCGGGCGGTCAGCGGAAAGTGATCGGAATACCCGCGCCCGAGCGCGCCCACCGCGCTCCAGCGCATCGGCAGCCCGGCAGCGTCGGCGTTGAGCCCAGGAACGCGGGCGACCGCGAAGGAGTTGTCCACATACTGCACCCCGCTGCGATCATAGAGCCCGCGGGTAACCAGCAGGTGCATCAACGTCCCCCACTCGCCCGCGTAGACGTCACTGCCGCGTTCGCACTCGGCGAGCTCGAACCAGAGGTTGTAAAGGTCGCGGCTCGGACCCCGCAGCGCCAGTTCGTTACCCTGCGAGCCGAGGACGTCGTTGATCCCAGTGACGGTGCCTGGGCGGGAGCGGCGCTTCTGGTTGTAGTGGGAGTTTAAATCGCCGCCGATAACGATGTCTGCGTTGGGATCGGCCTTGAGTAATTCGTCGAGACGGCGGCGCAGCACCCCGGCGTTCTCCACGCGCACGGGCTCGGTATTCGCATTGCTCGCACCTCCCCGCCAATGAGCGTTGAACACGGTCAGCGGCCAACCGTCCGCGTCGAGCTGCACCTCCAGCAGATTGCGGGCGCTCTGCAACGGGTAGGTGCGAACCGCGCGCACCGGAAACCGGGTAAACACCACGTTCTTGATCGCCGCACGGCCGCGCAGCTCCAGCGGCGCCATCCCGTCCCGAGCCAGCCCGCCCCCGACACCGCCCTCACCTTCGCCCTCGCCGTCCCCGTCGCCGCCGACCACCACGGTGTAACCGACCAGCCCGCGATCGGCCAATGCCTTGAGCAAAAGTGCCTCGGCCGGCAGGTCCGCAATCGCCGCATTCAGCTCCGCGCCAAGCATGCGCTCAAGGGTGGTGCCGGCATAGGTTTTAAGAATCGCGGGGTAGTCGGGCGCTGCCTTGCCCGGGGTGTGGTCGATCTCAATTTCCTGAAACAGAATCACCTCGGGGCCGCGGCCGTCGCTTCCCGCGCGGGCGACGATGGCGGCGATGTTGGTTAACTTGGTCAACACGTGGGCGGGCGGATGGAGCGAGGGCTGGTACTCCTCGTAGACCGCCACCCCGTCGACGTCGTGGAGGTTTTCCACGTTGTAAACCATCACCGTAAACGGCCGCGCCACCAGCCCGCCCGGCGCCAAAACCAGCAGCCCCACGAGTATTAAAAACCCACGAAGTCCCGCCAAACCTCGGTGGCCGTTTTTCCTGATCAGGCGCCGCTGGGCGTCGCGCTCGGCAGAAGGAATCGGTGGTGCGCTCATGTCCGAAAGCTACACCGCAATCACCTATTTGCGAAACAGCGCGTCGAGCGAACCGAAGCTCTTGAGCGGCGCCTTCGGCTTGGTGGTGGTCACCGGCAGCGGGGTCGCTTCGCGTGGTTTGACCGGCTCGGCGACCGGCGCCACGCCGGCGCCGGACTTTGCCGACGAGGTCGCGGACTTCGCAGCGGGCGGCTTGGGCGCCTGGCTTTGTTTCCACTCCGCGAGGGCGCGCTCCAATTTCTGCACCGAGACCGGTTCAGCCGTGCCCAACTCCTGAGCGAACAAACTCACCCGCAGCTCCTCCACCTGCCAGCGCAGCGCCGCCACCCCAAGGAAGGGCGCGAGCTGTTTGGCGCGCTCGGTGTCCTTGACCTGCGCCTGTTTCCAGCGGTCGGCGCGCAGCTTCATCGCCTTCAGGTAACGCGGGAAATGCGCCAGCTGCGGGTAGGGAGTCACCCGCAAAAAGTCCGCCGGCACCAGCGCGGTCAGGTCGGGGCCTTGCCCGCGATAGGGATGCGCATGCACCAGCAGCGCCTGGCGCAGCGTGAGGATTTCCCGCAGCAAATCGACCAGGCGCGGCACCAGGCCGAGCAGGTCGTTTTTGGTTTTCATGACCGCGGCGGCGAAGGCGGCCGGGGTGAGGGTTTTGACCCGCGACGCCGCGCAGGCCCAGTGCCGGAGCGCCTCGTAGGCGTGTTCGCGCAACGTCTCGGTGGTGCCGAGAGTAGCCAACAACGCGCCCAGCTCGCGCAGCTGTTTTAAGTCTTTGTGTAAACAGGCCAGCGGGTGCGCCAGTTGCCACTCCATCAGCCGCTCCAGCGCGTGCGCGTTCGACTCGGCCGCTTCCTCGGGGGTTTTAAACAACCGCAACGCCACGCCGCCGCCCGGACCGTTTTTGAGTCCGGGAAACGCATACACGGCCACGCCGGCCTGGTCGCAGACGTGGACGCGCTCGGGCACGTCGCCAAATTTCCACTCCGTCTGTTCGCCCAGCTCGTGTTTGGCGCGGGCGCGGCGCCAGGCGTCAGGATCTTCGCG
>CAMBUJ010000262.1 GCA_945871005.1 Opitutus sp. GAS368
GCTGCTTGATTCATCGAGCCCCACACTCAAACCACGTGAAACCATAATATTAAAGCCGATTTACTACCGTTTTTGCGAACGTATCCCCGTTCGCACTAGTCGGGTTTGTGAAAATCAAAGCGTGGCAATGAATTTAGGACCTCCCTTAAAGTCGATGACCGAAGATGAGTGGGCTTCATTTCAGAAGGAGATCAACGGCTGTATTAATGGCATCGGGAATCTGCTTTTGATTACACCGGAGGAAAACACGCGAGTCGGAAACAAGCATCCAGCGGAAAAGGAATATGATGTATATTATACCGGTGGATCATACAAAGAGCATGACCAGAATCGTGAACAGTGGCGTCAATCGAAAGAATGGTCCCGCCTGATTCGAGACCGTGGAAATAAGATATTCGACTTCATGCTCAGTAATCTCGTCGATTCTGCGGGTGGCTCCCCCGGGGCACCAAGTTCTACCGATACCTCGTTAGCCTCAATCGCTAGCTAATCCACCACCAATGAAAGAAACCCAACAAACCGAGTGGAAGGAGTCGTTGCGCGACGAGTTCCTGAAATGGATCTGCGGTTTCGCCAACGCCGAGGGAGGGGTGTTGCACATCGACCGGAACGAGCAGGGCGTGGTTGTGGGTGTGCCCAACGCCCAGCGCCTCTGGGCCACCTCACTCGCCGCCAAAATAGAGCTCCGGCCCCTCCGGGCTAGCGACGATGCCGTGCAGTTAAATGCCTGGTACTTTTTAAGCGCCTTGCATTCATTTAATAAAGTAGCATTTAACTTACCACATCCACCAACGACAAAAGCTGAGCGACTGATAAGCTTTTATGATAGGTGATAAAATCAAAACCAACCATGAAAGATTGTGGGCTAAAACTTGGCCAGGCCTATGACTGCATCATCGATGGCAACCTCGGCATCGACAAGACGTGTATCGTGCCCTTGGCGATAAATGCACAACAAAACCGGCGATTCATGATTTTCGATGCACGGACACTTCACTCGAAAAACCCGCGATTTCTCAATAAACTGCTATCAATGCAATTTAGCGAAATCGTCGATGAGGATTTGGATGGAGGTGATTACCGCCAATGGAGCAGTTTCGTTTGGAATGTAACGCTTATCGATGATGGGGGCATTTACTATAATGACTGCGATGCCTATTTCCGTGACTTTGTCGAAGTGGACTTAAGCTGATTCCAGAGCGGTTCGGGCGGTGGCAAACCTCAAATTCGCCAACAGAGCGTATGGTTTATATAATAGCTATATAGAAACATTTAATTTATCCCACCGAAACCGAACCGCCCCGGCCCTTGCCGGCGATTAGTTGGCCGCCGGCTAATAAATTGGCTTTAACCGCTTCGTAGGTCGGTTCGTCCCAACCCAGCGCTTCGCGCAGGCTTTGGTTGCCGGACTTGCCGCCGGTTTCGCGCAGTCGGCTGAGCAACGCCTCCGCACGCTCCGATTGCTCCTCGGGTGCCAGCACCAACGCGGGCGCCTTCACCGCGTTCCGCGTTGCCGCCGGTCGCAGCTTGTCGCTTTGGGCCTCCGCCAGGGGTTCAACGTAGGCCAGCAGCGGGTCCGCACCCGGGACGACCAAGCGTGACGCCCCGGCCCGGCCTTTTTCGATTTTGATCTGCACCGGGATCGCGTCGGCCATCTCGGTCACATGGGAAATCACCCCGACTTTCCGCCCTTGCGCTTCCAACTGCATGAGCGCGTTCATCGCCGTCGCCAGGGTCGCCGGATCCAAACTGCCAAACCCTTCATCAATGAACAGCGACTCGATGCGCAGGCGGTTCGAGGTGAGCGAGGCCAACCCGAGCGCCAGCGCCAACGAAACCAAGAACGACTCACCTCCCGAGAGCGAATGCACCGAGCGGCGTTCGTCCGCCATATCCCGGTCGCAGACGATCAAACTGAGCGACTCCGGCAGCCGCTCCAACCGGTAGCGCGACGAGAGCAGGTCGAGCTGCGCGTTGGCAAAACCGAGCAGCAGGTCGAGCGTGCGGCGTTGGGCAATCGCCCGGAACTTGGCCCCGTCCGCCGACCCAATCAGTTCGTTGAGTTGGCCCCAGGGTTCGGCTTTGGCTTTTTGCGCGTTGAGTTGATCCAACAGCGCGGCGCAGTCGGCGCGGCGTTGATCGTCCGCCGTCAGCGTGGCGGTTGTCGTCACCTGGTGCTGGGCTGCCGCTTCCTTGGCGGTTTTACGCTGGGCCAGATCGGCCGTGACCATCACCTCATCGTCCGGCGTCGGACAGGTGACGACATGGGCTTCCAGTGAAGTCCGGTGAGCCTTCAGCGCGCCCTCGGCGGTTTTTACTGCGGACTGTAACGCGTCCAGGGCAGCACGCTCGGCTTTGAACCACGTTTCATCACGTCCCAGCCAGCTCTCCAGCGTGTCCGACGTGAGTTCGCGTCCGGTGCGCCCCGTGAAAGTGGCCAACCAGCTGGCGAGCACCGCCTCAGCAGTCTGGTGGCGTGCGTGTGTAGCCAGGCGGGCCACCTGGGTACTCCGTTCGGCCTCGGTGGCCGTAGCCACGGCTTTTCCCGCCTCGGTCAACGCGGTTGTCGCCGTGAGAAAAGCGGCCTCGGCTTGCTCGGTGGCTTGTTTCAACTCGGCCAACACGGTCGCAACCGGTCGGCCGCCCAGTAACCGGTCGCGTTCTGCGCGGACCACGTCGTGGGCGCGTCGGGCTTCGGTTTCCTCGTCTTTGCGTTTCACCATCGCGGCGGTCGCCGTTGTGGCGGCAAGGATGAACCCAGTGAGTTCGACTTCGGCGTTTGCAGACAAACGCGCAGCCTCGTCCAGTTGCCGGTCGAGTTTCTTGAGCGTCTCCACGTTGTCCAAAAAACGGGCCAGCAGGTCGGCCGCATCGGCCTCAAAGTCGGCGCGGGCGACGGGCAAACCGATGAACAACGGCTCCAACTCCGCCAAGCGGGTGGACAGCTCCTGCGTTGCGGCCTCGGCAGTGCGTTGGGCGGCATCCCGGTCGGCGCTGGCCGTGGCAAGGCGATTGGTCAACTGGCCCAGACTGCGCTCGGCTTGGGTGAACGCTGTCTGGTCTGCCTCATGGCGGGCACGGGCGGCGTCGAAGGCCTTTGTCGCCTGAAGGTGCGCTTTCACTGAAGCATCCAGCGCGGTTCGGGCCTGATCCAGTTGGATAAGTTGCGCGGTGATTGCGGAAACCTGTTCGCCGGACGGGAGGGCCAGGATCACGCGGGCGGCGGGATGCTGGAGCGGATGGTCGGGCGCGAGGGCAGCGGTGCCGAGGGAGGCGAGTTGTTGGTCGAGCCCCCCCAACGACGCGGTGTGCGTTTGGGTAAGTTGGACGTTCAGTTCACGGACCGATTGCTGCTTGGCCACTTCGGCCAAAAGCGCCGCCACGGCTTCCTGCTTTTGCTGCACACTTTTGCGGAGCGCGCCGAGAGCGGCGGCCTCGTCCGTGGGTGGCTGAACGGCATAGGGATGGTGCTCCCCGCCACAAACGGGACAGGGCTTCTGCGGGCGAAGCGCGCTCCGCAGCAGCGCGGTGGCGGGATCGGCGGCGGCTTCGGCGGCGGTGAGCGCTTCGATGAGGGCGTCGCACGCGGCTTTCGCCCCGGGCAACTGAGTGGTCTCCAGTGCAGCGAGGGCATGGGTCGCCTGGTCGAACGCCGCCTGGGCCGCCGCTTGCTCGGTTTTAACCGCACTCGTGCGGGTCGTCAGGTCGGCGATCTTCGCGAGGTGGTCGCGCAGTCCGGTCAGCGCACCCCGCGTGGCGTCCAAGCGGGCGCGCTCGGCCGCGAGGGCTTCGCCATCGTAGTTTTTCAAAAAAAGCTCGGCGGCATCGCGGGCAGCTAGGCTGGCGGCGAGGGCTTTCGTGTGGGTTTCGGCAACGGCCTTCGCCTGGTCGGTCTGCCCAACCAGCGCGGTGACA
>CAMBUJ010000263.1 GCA_945871005.1 Opitutus sp. GAS368
ACCACCCAGCGGGCCGGGTCGTCGCAGTCACGAAACAACCCGACCAGATCTTGTTCGTTGGTGGGAAAGCCAAGCGCCTCGACCACGGCCTTCCAGCCGAGGCCAATGCCGTTGATCACCGGGATCGCGATCAGGAAGACGGTGGCGCCCGCCAGCATCGGGTGGAGCTGCGGGGCCGCCAGTTGCGCAGGGAAGGTGTCCGCCGCCCCGGTCGCTGGGCGGGTTTGGCTTAGCCGTAGGTAAAGGGCGGCGAGGGCCAAGCCGCCTAATAACCCGAGTTGAAAGCTGGCCGCTTGGACCACTTCCCACCAAGCGCAATCCCGCGCGGCCGGCCCCAGCCAGGTATCGCTCAAGTGGCTCACCGCATAGGGTAGGGCGAGGGCTCCGCCGATGGTGAACACCGTGCCGAGTGCGAAACCCTCAACCGAGACGACCCAGGGGGCGAGCGCCGGCGCGACCACCGCACGGCGGCCAAACCCCAGCCGCCACAACGCAACCAGCCCCGCCAGCCAGATCGCCACCTCCACGCCGATAATCAGGGAATACACGCGAAGTGGAGGCGGGAAAAAAAGGGCGGTGGGCGGGGTGGAGGGCGGACGGCGGCTTTCGAGGCGGGCCCTGGCGCGTTAAACGATCTTGCCGTGGTTAAACACCACTTTGCCGTCCACAATCGTGGTTTTCACCCGGCCTTGCAGGGTCTGACCGTGCCACGGGCTGTTGCTCGATTTGCTCATTCCGGCCTTGGCGTCGTACACCCATTTCTCGTCGGGATCGAACAGGCAGACGTCAGCGGGGGCTCCGACGGCGAGGGTGCCGGCATCGAGTTTGAGTAGGTTGGCGGGCTTGCGCGTCAACAGGTCGATGACGTAGGGCAGCTTGAACTTGTTTTTGCGCACAAGGATTTCGATCGAGATGGGAAGGGCGGTTTCCAATCCGAGAATGCCGTTGGGCGCGTAGTCGAACTCCTTGTCCTTTTCGTAGTCGGTGTGCGGGGCGTGATCGGTGGCCAAAATGTCGAGGGTGCCGTCGCGCAGGCCTTCGATGATCGCCACGCGGTCCTCCTCGGTGCGCAGGGGCGGGTTCATTTTGAAGTTCGTGTCGTAGGTCCCGAGGGTTTCGTCGGTGAGGGCGATGTGGTGCGGGGTGGCCTCGGCGGACACGGAGACGCCGCGGGCCTTGGCCCGGCGCAGGATCTCGACGGAGTTTTTCGAGGAGATATGCTGCATGTGGATGTGCGCGCCGGTGTAGGTGGCGAGGACGACATTGCGCGCCACGATGATGTCTTCGGCGGCATTGGGCCAACCCTTGAGGCCGAGGCGGGTGGACACCACGCCCTCGTTCATGACCGCGCCGACCGTCATCGAGTGGTCTTGGCAGTGGTCCATCAGCGGCAGGTCGAACATCTTGGCGTACTCGCAGGCGCGGCGCATGAGTTCGTTGGACTGGACGCAGTCGCCGTCGTCGGTGATGGCGATGACCCCGGCGCGTTTAAGCGAGCCGATCGGGGCGAGGGCTTGGCCCTTCATGCCCACGGTGATGCAGCCGGTGGGGTAGACTTTGACGCAGGCGGTGCGGGCGATGGAGTCTTTAATTTGTTGAATGGTGCCGGCGGAGTCAGCGACCGGGGCGGTGTTGGGCATGCAGACCACGGAGGTGAACCCGCCGGCGGCGGCCGCGCGCGAGCCGGTTTCGATGGTTTCCTTGTGCATCTGGCCGGGTTCACGGAAATGCACGTGGATATCGACTAGGCCGGGGCAGGCGACGAGGCCCTGGGCGTCGATTTTTTTAGCCTTCTTCAGCTCGGCAGCCGAGAGGGAGGCGACGAACTTGCCGTCTTTGATGAAAAGGTCGCCGACGGAGTCGCGCTTGGCGGCGGGGTCGATGACGCGGGCGTTGGAAATCCAGAGTGAAGGCATGACGCGGTAAAAAATTATTCGGTTGAGACGACGCTTTCGGGTTGGCCGCCGGAGCACAGGTAGAGCACTGCCATGCGCACGGCGATGCCGTTGGTGACTTGCTCCAAGATCACGCTGCGCTTGCCGTCGGCCAGTTCGCTGTCGATTTCCACCCCGCGGTTAATCGGGCCGGGGTGCATGATGATGGCCTTGGGATTGAGCCAGCCGGCGCGCGTCTTGTTCAGACCGAACAGGCTGGTGTACTCGCCCAACGAGGGGAACATGCCGCTCGACTGGCGCTCGTGTTGGATGCGCAGGAGCATGACCACGTCGGCGTCGGAAAGCGCACTGCGTAGGTCGTGGGAGACGGTCACGCCCATCGGCTTGAGGGTGTGCGGCACCAAGGTGGCAGGGCCGACGACGGTGACGTTGGCGCCCAGTTTGTTGAGGGCGTGGATGTTGGAGCGGGCCACCCGGCTAAAGAGGATGTCGCCCAAGATGACCACCTTGCGGCCCTTGAGGGAGCCGAGGTGCTCGCGCATGGTGAAGGTGTCGAGCAGGCCCTGGGTGGGGTGCTCGTGGGAGCCGTCACCGGCGTTGATCACCGGGATGCCGAGGATTTTCGACAGGTAGAGGGGCGAACCGGCGGCGGCGTGGCGGATGACCAGCATGTCGGCCCCGAGCGCCTCGATGTTTTGAGCGGTGTCGCGCAGGGTTTCACCCTTGGTGGTCGACGAGCTGGAGCCGTCGAAGGAGATCACGTCGGCACTGAGGCGCTTGGCGGCCATGTCGAAGGCCATCCGGGTGCGCGTGCTCGGCTCAAGGAAGAGGTTGACGATCGTCTTGCCGCGCAGGGCGGGGACTTTTTTCACACTGCGCCCGAGGATCTTTTTAAACGCAGTGGCGGTGGCGTGGATTTGGTTGATCTCGTCGAGGGAGAGTTCCTCGAGCGTGATGAGGTGGCGGCGGGTCCAGGGCATAGGGAAGGTGGAGCGAAGGGCGGTTGCGTATGCAGGCCCGATCAAGGCCATGCGGAGGAGAAACGCGGAAGGTTAAGCGGCAGGTTTAAACGGAGTGATGCAAATCGAGTCGCGCGAAGGCTTGGCGGCATCGAGTTGCACGACGATTTTGGCGGAGGCGGGAACTTCGAGCGCCAAGCCGGTGTAATCGGGTGAGATGGGCAGCTTGCGACCGGCCCGGTCGATCAGCACGGCCAGCTCGACTTTGGCGGGGCGACCGTAGTCAAAAAGCTCGTCGAGGGCGGCTTTGACCGTGCGCCCGGAGAAGAGGACATCGTCGACCAGGATGACGGTCGCGTTGGTCACATCGACGGGGATGCGGGTGGGGCTGAACTCCTTCGGGATGGGATGGCGGGTGATGTCGTCGCGATGGAAGGAGATGTCGAGTGTGCCGACTTTGCTGCCAAGGGCGGCGGCGAGGCGGGTGGCCAGTTCGATGCCCCCGTTGGCGATGCCGAGCAGGACTAGGCCAGCGGGAGCGGGGTGACGGGTGCGAATGGCGCAGGCCAACCGCTCAATAGCGGAGTGAATCTCGGCGACGGGAAGGCTTTTGGGGACGGGCACGAGGGTTGTTTGTGCCTTCGGGCCGAGAGGCGTACAAGCGAGAAATCCGGCGGCGGGAAACTATCGCGTTGCAAGTCGGACGCGCGCGCCGGAAGAGCTCGTTAAGCCAAGGTTTTACCGCGAACCAGTGGCTTTATTCGGCGTGGTTGGGGGTGCTTCTTTCCGAGGCCTGATACCAGCGGTAAAAGGCGATGATAAAAACAATGAAGGTGACTCCCATCCCGCCCATTTTCATGATGACCGCGCCGAGCAGTTGGTCTTCGGCGGGACCGAACGAAGCGAACAAGCGCGGGGCGTACTCGTAGGTGGGGTAAAGGATACCGTTGGAGAAAGCGATGAAGGCAAAGACCGGGGTCATGCCGATCACGACCCCGGT
>CAMBUJ010000264.1 GCA_945871005.1 Opitutus sp. GAS368
TCATGTTCACCGACTGGCAAACGCCCCTCGCCCTGCTCGTGGTCGCCGTGACCTTGGGGCTGCTCCTGCGCGGGGCCTGGAAAAAGCGCCAAAAGCCCGGCTGCGGCGGCAACTGCGGTTGTCCCAGCCAGAACATCAAGTCGCGGCTCAAGAAGTAAGCGCCCCCCTCGGACTACTCCCCCGCCGAGTCGTCCATCACGCCACGGATCGCTTTGGCCAGATCGGTTAACCGGTAGGGTTTGGCCACCATGCCGTTGAAGCCGTGGGCGCGGAAATTGGCCATGATCGGATCGCTGGAATAGCCGCTGGAAACGAGCCCTTTGACCCCCGGATCAAGCCGGCGCAGCTCCTGCATCGCCTCCTTGCCGCCCATTCCGCCAGGCACGGTTAAATCCATGATCACCAGGTCGAAACGCTCGGCTCCGGTCATAGTCTCCCAGTAGCGGTTCACCGCCTCTTGGCCGTCGGCGGTCACCTCAACATGAAACCCGAGTCGCCCGAGTAGCACGGTCACCATCTGGCGAATCGACTCTTCGTCATCCATGAACAAGACCCGCCCGGTGTAGTGGCGCGGGGCGGCCACGAGCTCATTGGCAGGGACGCTGAGTTCAGGGGCCGCCGGCAGCCAAAACCGGAATGTAGTGCCGCGGCCCAACTCCGACTCGACCTCGATGTGTCCGGCGTGACGGCGAATGATCGAATAAACCATGGCCAAGCCCAGCCCGTTACCCGATTTCTTGGTGGTGAAATAGGGCTCGAAAATGTGGGTGAGGTTTTCGGGCTGAATGCCCTCGCCGGTGTCGCTCAGGGTGATCCGCAGGTAGTCGCCCGCGCAGAGTTGCGCGACGGTGGCGGGCTCCAGGCGCTGGTTGCCCACGCTCACCTGGATGACACCGCCCTCGGGCATGGCCTGGACCGCATTGATCACCAGGTTTTGCACCACCTGGCCGATCTGGCCCTTGTCCACGTCGGCCGTCCACAGTCCCTCAGCGATGGTGAACTCGCAGCGCACTTTCGAGCCGTGGAGTGCGAAATGGGCCGCCTCCTTGATTACATCGGGCAAGTCGACCGCCGAGCGCATCGGTTCGCCGCCGCGGGCAAAGGTGAGCAGTTGCTGGGTGAGGTCGCGCGCGCGCATGACCCCGACCTCGGCGTTCTGCAGCCAGCGACCCACCGCCGCCATCACCTGCACGTCGAGCATCGCCAGGGTGATGTTACCCATTACCACGGTGAGCAGGTTGTTGAAATCGTGGGCGATGCCGCCGGCGAGTACGCCCACCGATTCGAGCTTCGAGGCGCGCAGGATCTCGCCCTCGAGCCGGGCGCGCTCGGTCACGTCGCGCAACACCAGCACCGCGCCCATCGTCTGGCTGCGCGCCCCGTGAATGGGCGCGCAACGCCCCTCGACCAACCGCGGCATGCCCGAGCGGCCGAACAGGGCGGTGCGCGCCGGCAAATCGACCACCTGGTCGGAGGCCACCGCCGCGGCGGCCAGGGGCGGCAAGGCCTGACGGTTCTTCTCGTGGCGCAGCACGCAAACAACCTCGAGCAACTGGCCGATCGCCTCGGCCGCCGTCCACCCGGTGAGCTCACCGGCCGCTTCATTTAAAAACAGCACCCGTCCCTGCACATCGGTGGTAATGACCCCCTCGGCCATGGACCGTAGGGTCACCGCGAGACGCTCACGCTCGGTGGCCAAGGCCTCCTCGGTACGCTTGATGCCGGTGAGGTCCACCAGCACGACCTGGGACCAGGCGTAGTTGGGCTCGCCGCCAAAACTGGGCACCCACCAGCGGTAAAATACCCGGCGCGGGGTGCCGTCGATGGCGTTGAGCTGCATCTCGCCCTCGATGGCGGTGCGCCCCTCCCACAGCGCGCGGCACAGGCTGCGCCGCACCTGTTCAACATCGCTGGTGACGATCCGCCCGAGGGAGGCCAGAACCTCGGCCTGGTTGGCCGCCCCCACCAGCCGAAACGTCTCCTGGTTAACCCCCACCAGCACCACCCCATTGAGCATGTGTTTAAACACCTCCGGGTGCGCATCGGCATAACGCTCGAAATCCTTCACGCCCTCGCTCCGTAGCCCGCCCAGCCAGGCCCGCAGCCCGCGCAGGTCGTACTCGATGATCGCCACCGGGGAGTTCTCAAAGAGCACCCGGTAACGCTCCTCGGAGGCGCGCAACTGGTCCTCTGCCCGCTTGCGCTCATCAATGTCGGTGTGCGACCCAACCATGCGGATCGGTTTACCTCCCAAGTCGAACAGCGCCATCGCCCGCGAGCGGATCCACTTATAGTTCCCGTCCTTGCAGCGCATACGGAAATCCGCCGCGTAGCCCGGGCCCTGCCCCGCCAAATAGGCCTGCAGTTTCCGCTTCACCTCTTTGACGTCATCGGGGTGGATCCGCGGCCAAAAATCCTCGCCGGGGTTGACCATCTCGGTGCTGGAATAACCGATGATCTCCTGCCAGCGCTCCGAGACAAAGGTCTCCTTGGTGGCGAAATCAAACTCCCAAATGCCCGCGTTGATCCCCATGACCGCCAGCCGCCAGCGATCCTCGACATCCTGCAGTTTTCCCTCGGCCGCCCGCAGCACGCTCAAGTCGGTGAAGGCGACCTGGACCCGGCCGTAATCGGTGCGCCCGTCCACCTGGGGCACACTCCAGTGCATGAGGCTGTGACCGGGTTGGCGATCGATCCCGCGGTAACTGAGCTCCCGAGTCAGTTCGCGTTGCCCGGCCCAGAGCGCCTTCACCTGAGATACAAACGCGCCCAATTGCTCCGCAGTCGGCTCGCCGGATAGGCCCGCCACGTAGGCCGCAACGCTATCGACCCCAGCCAAGCGCAACGCGGCGCGATTGGCATCGACCACACGCACCTGCCGAAACTGGGTCTCCACCACCTCGGGATTTGCCACCAGGTAGGCTTCTAGATCCATCAGGCAGCGCCGTCGCAGATCGTCCAACCAGCTGGCAACGCTCGAAAAATCGACCTCCAGGATCGCCACCGGAGCATGGTCAAAGAGGTTGCGCAGCCGGGTCTCGGAGGCGTGTAGGGCCTGGGTTTGGCGACCGACCTGGCGGCGCAACCGGCGATTGAGCCACCAGGCGAGAGGTCCGCCCACGGCCAGCAGGCCGATCACCGGGACGATCCACGGGCTGGTTGGGGAGGCTTTCGCTGCGAGTGCGGCGGGATTCTCCGCAGTTTGCGCCGACAGCGCCGCCACTGGCAGCGAACTCGCTACCAGGCACCAGCGCGCAGACCGCAATAAAATGGAGCGAGGCATGTCCGGAACGGAAGAGATGCTCCAAAGTGTCCGTGCCTACCACCGGGTGTCGAGGCGCAACCTCAAGGCCCAGGCGCTCGCCGAGCCCACCCCTCCCGGGCTCACCCGCCGGACCCACGCCCGATCGGCAACCGACTGCGACCTTGAGGGTGAGCTGCTCAAGGATGCCTTAACCCCAACTCGACTGCTGGTGCGTAAAACCGTAGCGGACCGCCAGGGACCGCAGCGGGAGGGTTACGGGTAGAGGGCCTGTTCCTTCCAGCCTTTGGCGGTGCGAGTGAAGTCAACGCGTTCGTGCAGCCGGAAGGGGCGTTCCTGCCACAGCTCGATGTTTTCGGGCACCACCCGGTAACCGTGCCAGTGGGGCGGGCGGGGCATGCGGCCGCGGGGGTGTTTCACCATCGTGGAGGCGACCGCCCGTTCCAGCTCGGCATAGCCGTCGAGCGGTTTGGATTGTTTCGACGCCCACGCGCCAATCCGGCTCAGGTAAGGCCGGGAGTTGAAATACGCATCGGCTTCCTCGTCGGTGACCGGCTCGACCCGGCCGCTCACGCGCACCTGGCGGCC
>CAMBUJ010000265.1 GCA_945871005.1 Opitutus sp. GAS368
GCAGCAATGGCGGTCTGGCCTGGACCGGGGGCATTTACTCGAATCCCGGTATTCGCTATTCGCGAATTTACGTGGAAGGCCCGGATGCCGATTTCAGCCGTTATTTCCGCCACGAGGTGGGGCATAATTGGGGATCGGAACACAACCCGGGCGGCACGCCGGAAGGCCTTTCGGTAATGACCCCCCGCAACCTTTACTCCCGCTTTTCCTCCAACGAACTGAGCCGCATCCTCGCCGGCCGCGGCCGGATTATCGGAAAACTGGACAACCTGGGCGCTTTCCCGCTCCCGGTCCCACCCCGCACCAATTTGGATACCGTGGAGTTTCTCCGCAACGTCGTGACGCCGATCGATGTCATGGCCAACGACTCGGATTCTAACGGCGACGCACTCACCTTGCATTCCTTCGAGCTCACCAGCAGTCGCGGCGGCTCGATCACCCGCTCGGTGGGCACCGGCCCCGGCGGCCGCGATCAGCTCCTCTACAGCCCGCCCGCCGATATCCGCACCGGCGTGGATTGGTTCCACTACCGCATCCAGGACAGCTCGGCCTCGGCGCTGCAAGGAGTCGGACTCGTGGTGCTGCGGCTGCAAACCTTCACCCCCACCGATCACTGGCCGCTCGATGAACGGTTCGGCTCCACCGCGCACAACCTCATCCGCGACACCCGCCACGCCACCCACGAAAACGGCCCGTTGATCAACCAAGCCGGCGCCAACTCCGCGGTCACTCGCAAGGGCGTTTACTACGACGGGGTCGACGACCACACCGCGATCGTCGCGCCCGGCTACAATACCAACGCGCTTACCTTCACCGCCTGGGTCAAACGCAGCGTTACCCAAACCGCCAGCGCCCCCGTATTCTTCACCCGCGCGGGCACCTCCGTCGCCGGTCTCGGCTTCGGCCCGAACAACGAGCTGCGCTACACCTGGAACGGCCTGGCCACGACCTACAACTGGAGCTCCGGGCTGATCGTGCCCGCCAACACCTGGTGCTTGGTCGCGATGAGTGTTTCCGCGACCGGCACCACCTTGCACCTGCGCACCCCTTCGGGTTTGCAAAGCGCCACCAACCCCGTCGCCAATACCGCGGAAGCCTTCGACGGCACCACCTACCTCGGCTGGGACTCGCTCGCCGCGACCCGGCGCTTCAAGGGCTGGCTCGACGATGCGCGAGTTTACAAGAAGACCCTGGCCGCCGACGACATCGACTCGCTCTACACGCAAGCCGTCACCGCTCCCGCCGTCACCCTCGCCGCCCCCCTCGCCGGCGCGTCCATCTCCCCGCTCAATGTCACCCTCGCCGTCCACATCAACTCGCTGCAGCAGTTGGTGAATGACGTCACCTACCTCAAAAACGAAGCCGCCCTCGGCGAGCTCGAGGTCGAAACGCCGCTCGCCACGGTCCTAGTCGCAACAGGCTTCACCCAAACCGATGGCAGTCCCGCTCCGGTCGTACCCGAAGGCGCGCTTTTCGCCACCGTCCTGCCCGAACTCGCCCCTGGCTCCCACTCGGTCACCGTGCGCACCGCCTATGGCGACTGGGGTTATTCGGTGGACTCGGCACCGGCGGTATTCACCACCCTGCCGCCACCACCGCCCGCCATCACCGTCACCGCAACGGCCCCCGCCTACAAACGCGGCCCGGTCGCCGGCTCCTTTACCCTCACTCGCAGCCACGCCCTGACCGCCACCCCGGTCGCGCTTACCTACACGGGCACCGCCACGCCCGGCAGTGATTACGCAACCCTGCCCGCCAGCGTGAGCTTCCCCGTGGGCAGCCTGGAACAAAAAATCACCGTCACCGCCCTGGCCGGAGGTCCCGATAACGGCACCCCGGAAACGGTCAGCCTCTCGATTTCCCCGAGCGCCGACTACGCGCTGGGCGCAACCCCGGGCGCCTCGCTCCCCATCGTGCCCTTCGAAGTGCAGGTGTGGGATTCGTTCGCCTCGGCCGACAACCTCTGGAGCCCACTGCCCGGCGATGCCAACTGGCAGCCGGCTGCGGTGTGGACCCAAAATCGCAGCGCCCGTTTCGACGCCACCTCGGGCTCGCCCGAAGCGGTCACCCTTGGCGCCGATGTCGTCGTCAACGACCTCACCTTTGACGTCACCGGGTTTAGTATCAGCAGTGTGGGCACGGGTTCGCTCCGCCTCGCCGACGACCGCGCCAGCACCGTCACCGTGAACCCGGTGGGCGCGTCCGCCTCGATTGCCGCCATCCTCGCCGACAACCCCGGCGGCGCGAGCACGCTGACCAAGGCCGGCGCTGGCACACTTACGCTCAACGGCACCGCCGCGAACACCTATTCCGGCGGCACCGTGATCAACTCCGGCCTGCTCCTCGCCGGCCACGCTGGGGCGCTCGGCACCGGTCCGGTCACCAATAACGCGGTCCTGCAACTCAACCAGCCCGGGGTCACCTACACCGGTTTGACCAATCGCCTGCTTGGCGGCGGCATGATCCAGGTCACCGCACTGGGCACGGGTGCAACCACGATGGTTCTTAGCGGCGATTACTCCGCCTACACCGGCACCTGGGACCTCGGCGTCGGGGCCACCGCCGGCGCGGGCAAGGTCCGCATGGACGGTCCTGACAATGCCGCCGCCACCCTCAACGTCCTCACGCACGCCACGCTCGCGGTGGGCGTCGGCACGCATAAGGCCAAGGTCGTGCTCCACGGCGGCGATACCGGCGAATCGTCCGGCCAGCTTTGCCTCGATTGCACCGACGCGGTCTGGTCCGGCCCGGTTGTCCTCGACGGCGCGACCACCGGTGCGAATGACGGCATCATCGGCGCGCGCAACGGTCGCTCCACCATCAGCGGCGTCATCTCCGAAACCGGGGGCAGCCGCGAACTCACCAAGGCGGGCGCGGGCACCGTCGTGCTAAGCGGCACCAACACCTACACCGGAGCGACTCGCGTACTCGCCGGCACCGTCAGTGTCGCCAACCTCACCAATGCCGGCGTCAGCGGTAACCTCGGCACCCACGCAACCCTTGCGCTGGGCGACGGCGGCACCAGTGGCGGGCTCGAATACACCGGCGCGGGCGTGACCACCGATCGCGTTATCCAGCTGGCCGGCACCACCGGCGGTGCGAACCTCACCCAGTCGGGCACAAGCGGACACTTGAAGTTCACCAGCGCGCTCACTGCGCCCGGCGCGGGCTCGAAGGTGATCAGACTTCAGGGCAGCACCGCCGCCACCGCGGAAATCGCCGGGGCCATCGTCAATAACAGCAGCACCAACACGACCGGTCTGAGCAAGTCCGGCAGCGGAACTTGGACGCTCAGCGGCAACAACGCCTACACCGGCACCACGTGGGTCAGCGGCGGCACGCTCCAGTTGAACTACTCTGCGAATAACACTTCCAAGCTGGCGGACGCCGGC
Organism: Opitutus sp. GAS368; assembly: GCA_945871005.1. Taxonomy (GTDB): domain Bacteria; phylum Verrucomicrobiota; class Verrucomicrobiia; order Opitutales; family Opitutaceae; genus Rariglobus. The sequence continues at coordinate 3,393 of CAMBUJ010000265.1, forward strand.
TCGCTTGTGCTGGCTGGTGGCACGGTCGAATTGGCCGGCGGCGCGCATACTGAAACCGTGGGCTCCACGTCGCTCTCAGCGGGCACCTCCAGCCTGATCACGCGCAGCAGCGGCAGTTCCGTGCTGCGCTTGAACGCCGTCACCGTCCAGTCCGGCGGTTCGCTCGTGCTCGGCCAGCCCGGTATCGCCACCACCGACAGTCTGAATCAGGCCAACGGTATGCTCGGCTCGTGGGTGCGGGTGAACACCGGCGGCGCGCTCACCTGGGCGAAGAACGCCACCAACACCGTCGACGGTGCGATCGTCGCCTTCACCGGTTACAGCGACGTGCCCCAGTTTGGCGGGAGTATTTCGAATTCTTCCACCAGCCAGGTCCGCATCGTCAATGGCGGCGGCGCAGCCGGTAACGTCACCTTGGGCGGCGGCGCCCTCACCCAAATC
>CAMBUJ010000266.1 GCA_945871005.1 Opitutus sp. GAS368
CCCACCCGCCTCGCCCGCCTCGCCCCCGCGCCCAGCGCCCGCCTGCGCATCGGTTACGTCTCGGCCGACTTCCGCCAACACGCGGTCGCCTTCTTTTTGGAACCCGTCCTGGCCGCCCACGACCCCGCCGCCGTCGAAACCTTTTGCTACGTAAATAACCGCGAGGCCGACGCGGTCACCGCCCGCCTGCGCGCCGCCGCCCACCACTGGCGCGACCTCACCCGCCTCGACGACGAGGCCGCCGCCGCCTGTATCCGCGCCGACATGATCGATGTGCTCATCGACCTCTCCGGCCACACCGCCGACCACCGCCTCGGCGTGTTTGCCCGCCGCCCCGCCCCCTGCCAAATCACCTGGCTGGGCTACCCCGCCACCACCGGACTGCCCGAGATCGACTTCCGCGTAACCGACTCCGCCTGCCTGCCACCCGAGGTCGACGAACGCCTCCACGGCAGCGAACGCCTGCTGCGCCTGCCCGAGGTGTTTTGCTGTTACCAGCCGCCGGCCGACGCCCCGCCAGTCGGCCCCCTGCCCTGCCTGACGGGGGCGCCGTTCACCTTTATCAGTTGCAACGCGCTCGCCAAACTCAGCTCGGCCACGATCGCCCTTTGGTCAACGGTGCTCCAGGCCGTGCCCCACTCGCGCCTCCACCTGCACGCCCCCGGCGGCTCCGACCCGGGCGCGCAAAGCGGCTTTGCCGAAAAATTCGCCGCCCACGGGATCGCTCCCGGCCGGGTCATTTTGAGCGGCGAATCCCTAGCGGTGCGGGCGCATTTGGCGCGTTATCAGGCGGCCGATCTGGCGCTCGATGCGACGCCCTACGCCGGCACCACCACCACCTGCGAAGCTCTCCTCATGGGCGTTCCGGTGGTGACTCTGGCCGGCGATACCCATGTCTCACGCGTCGGCGTGAGCCTGTTGCGCGCCGCGGGGCTGCCGGAATGCGTCGGGCAAACCCCGGCCGAATTCGTGCGCATCGCGGTGGGACTGGCCCGGGACCGCGCGGCTCTCGCCGGGTTGCGGGCGGGGCTGCGCGAGCGGTTGCTGAACGGCCCGCTGGGGCAAACCACCGCCTTCACCCGCCACTGGGAAGCGGCCCTGCGCACCGCGCTGGCCGAGGTGGCGCCGCCGAGTGCGTGAACCCGCGCGGCGACGAGCGCGACCCAAGCCTTAAACGAATATTCGGTGGTAGAAGTCACTCCTTCTTGATCAGTGAATATCAGTGCCAATCAGTGGTTAAAACCTGCCTTCTCTTCGATGAACCAGAACTAAGTTAACCACTTATGGGCAATGATTAACACTGATAAACCACGCTACCCCATCCTGAGATCATGATAAATGGGTCGGCCAGACTCAGTAAGATTTCCCGTTGTATCCCTCAGCCCCCGCCGCGAACCCAGCACGCCCGGATCGCCTGCGCAAAGGCCCGCCCTTGCCCCACCGCGTCCATCAGCGGCGAAGCCAGCAGCTCCGCCCGCAACCGCGCCGAGCGCGCCGCCAGCCCCGCCCGGTCAGCCACCAAGGCCCGCGCCCGCGCCACAAATTCCTCCTCATTCACCGTCACGCAGTCGCCCTGCCCCGCCGCCGTGAGCAACGACGCCCCCACCCGGCTCACATGGCGGTCGCCCACCAGGGTCACCACCGGCCGCCCCATCCAGAGCGCTTCGCAGGTGGTCGTCGTGCCATTGTAGGGCACCGCATCGAGCGCCACATCCATCTGCGCGTAACACCCCAAGTGCGCCGCCTGCCCCGCCACCACCGGCAGCAGCGTCACCCGCGCCGGGTCCAGCCCGACCGCCGCCGCCTGCCGCTCCAGCCAATCCGCCGCCGGCGCCGTGCCCTTGAGCAACAGCCGCGCCCCGGGCTCCGCCGCCAGCAGCCGCGCCCACAGCCGCCAGGTCGACTTCGAGAGTTTCCCTAAATTATTAAACGACCCAAACACCGGCGCTACCCCCGCCCCCGCGCAACACGGCGGCTCCACCACCTCCGGCGCCTCGCTCGCGCGTCCATAACACCACGCGGTCGGGGCAAACCGCACCAGCCGCTCGGTGTGCAACCCATCCGCCTCACCGGGCGGATCCGCCAACGCGTCGGTCAGGCGGAAGTCCATGGTGGTTAACCCGGTGGTGTTGGGATAACCGAGGTAGGTGATCTGCACCGGGGCCAGTCGGCTCGCCAGCAATCCCTGGCGGTTTTGCCCAGTGTGCCCGGCCAGATCGACCAGCACGTCGGGGGCATCGGCCAAAATTTGCCGCCCAACCGCGGCGTCGGGCAGGCCGCAAAAATTACGCCACAGCTGTGCGCGCCCGCGCAGGCGCGCACTGGTGGTGTCCTCGATCGCGTGGTCGTGATAGAGCACCAGCTCGAAGCCGTCCGCAGTCAGGCCGCCGAGCAGCGGTTCCAAAAAGCCCGCCACCGCATGGGTGCGCAGGTCCGGCGAGAGCAGGGCAACGCGCAGGCGTTTGTCGGCCCCGCCGGTGCGAGGGAGCACCCGGGCCGGCTGGAGCGCGGCCGCCAGTTGCCCAAAATCGCGGTGGGCGGCGGCCACCTGCGCCGCGGAAAATTCATCGAGGTAATGCAACACCAGCAGCCGCTGGCTCGCCGAGGTCACGTCGTGCGGATCGAGCAAAAGCGCGGAGTCAAAGGCGGCCAGCGATTCGGCCATGCGGTGGCAGCCGTGCAACGCCATCGCCCGTCCGCGGTGGCCGGTGGGGTCGCGCGGGGCCAGCGCGATCGCCCGCTCGTAGACCCCCAGCGCCTCGGCGGGATGCCCGAGGCTGAGCAGCGCCCCGCCGAGATTGAGCCAGCCGGCCCCCACCCCGGGTCGCAGCTCCGCCCCGCGCCGCAACGCCGCCAGCCCGTCCGCCCCCTGGCCGACGCGCACGAGGAAAATCCCCAGGTTGGAGGCGCTTTCGCCATTGGCCGGTTCGAGCCGCACGGCCGCGCGCAGGTGCACCTCGGCTGGCTCATTACGCCCTGCCTGCGAGAGCGCCAGGCCCAGGCACATGTGGGTGGCGGCGGCCTTGGGCAGCAGACGCAGGGCCGCTTCCAGCCACGGGCAGGCCTCCTCCGCCCGGCCCAGTTGCAACAACGCAGTGCCGCCCAGGTGCAAGACCCGGTAGTCGCGCGGGGCGAGCGGACGCAGGCGTTGGTACGCGGCGAGGGCCTCGGTCAAACGCCCGGCCTGGTGGTGGGCGGTGGCGGCGGCGAACTGCGACTCGATCCCGGAGGAACTGCGTGGGGTGGGCGGCACGGCTTAAAAAGGCGGTGACAGAACGGCCGGACACTCCGAGGCACTCCGAATCGTTCTCGTTCTCTTACTCGTTCTCATTCTCGTTCCCTTGCCGACGCAATGCGGTCGGCCGTTCCGGCGTGGGCGGCCACCAGCGCCTCGGCCAGCACGGGCCCGACCGTCTCCACCCGGTTAAAATGATCGTAGATCCGGCGCCGCTCCGCAGCCGGGGTCGCCAGCGCTTGTTCGCAGGCCAAACGCAGGGCGGGCAGGTCGGCGTGGGCATAGCGGCGGATTAACCCGTCGGCGGCCAACCGGTCGAGACGCCCGCCCGACGCCGAGTTTTCCGACACCGGAACCAGCCCGAGGCAGCCCGACCAAAACGGCCGGTCGGTGTGGGTGCCGGCCATCGCCGGGGTGTTAAACTTGCGCCCCTCCGGGCAAAACCCCACCGCGTAACGGCTCAACCCGGCCCGGTCGGCGACGCTCAGGCTGTGATCGTGGTGGGCAATAAAGCGGTCCTTAAAAGTGGAACGCAAAAAATCGATCTGCCGGTGGCGGTGCGGGGTCAGCCCGAGCTGGGAGCC
>CAMBUJ010000267.1 GCA_945871005.1 Opitutus sp. GAS368
AAGGTTTCATGGGGTAAGGGGGGGGGGAGCTATGAGCTTGGAGCTTAGAGCTTGGAGCTGGGAGCTTGGATTGGGGAGCTTGGATTGGGGTGATAACGGGGTTAGGTCGGGGTTGGGGTCGAGTGCTCGAAAGCTCGAAAGCTCCTAGCTCCCAGCTCTCAGCTCAATTCGGCGCGCCGATGGAGAGTTCAGAGATCGAGCCCATGTAGGGGCGCTCATTGGCGAAGCCTACCCGTACCCCAGCGGGCACCGACGGCACCATCGCGCCAGCGGGCAACTCCACGATATTGGTCACCTTACCGACGGTTAAGGTCAGTTTACCCGCCTCATAATTGGCGCTCACCGCGTTCCACGCTCCTGGTTTTACTGGCACCGTGACGTTAACAAACTTCTGCTCCGCAGGATCGCCGTGCCAGACAATGAACTCCAGCCGCGCCTGCATCCGGTTATAGCGCAACTCGCTGCTGGCCAAACGCAGGAGCGTCTGGCGCTCGCCGCCCGTGACGGCCGGCTTGAAGCTCAACTTGATCAGGAACGCGTCCATGGCGTTGAGCGTGCGCAGGGAGATGCCGGGGGTGGTTTGGGTACCATCGAGCACGACCACCTTGCCGCCAGGCGCCTCGGCATCACTGGCGACCGTCGCCCCGGTGGTGAACGTGAGCACATTGACCGCCCCAGCCGTGGGCGGCACCTCCAAGCCCTGCTTAGTGACGACGGCCTTGGAAAAAACCCAGGCAGTCGGGCCTTTGTTTTGCTGGGCAAACGCGGAGACGGATAACGCAGCGGCAAGGACCGCGGTGAGGAGGATGCTTTGGGTTTTCATGTAGGGTAAGTTTAGTGAAAGGGGCGGTAGAGAAATCGAGAACACGTAGGAGACGGAAAACCAGTCGTGGAGGCCGACGGGGTAACCACTAATGACCACTCATGGGCACTAATAATACCCCCGGATCGAACCTGCATTATCAGTGAAAATTAGTGATCATTAGTGGTTAAAAATCCGGGAAGTTTAGGCGGTCGGGGCGGACACGTTAAAATAATCGAAGTCGGCGTACCCCGCCGCGCCGCTGGCGAACAGGCCGACTTTGGCCCCCATCCAGCCGCCTTCACGGGCCACAAAGACACTCGGTAATTCGGCAAAAATCGCCTTCTCGCCGGCGTAGGAAAACACGCAGCTGCCATCAGCTGACACCGCCACCCGCAGGTGGATCGGTCCGCCCATCACCGGCCAATCGAGCACGTTGGTTTCGGCCAACCGGCAGACCAGCCGGCGGCCATCGGGAGCGGACCGCACCGCCAGACAGGCCGAGGTCGCCCCACCGACTACCACCAGCCCGGCCAACACCGCTGGCGCCCCTGGGGCGGGCGTGACCAGATCGATCACGGTGGTGACCGTAAAGGTGCGGGCAGGGAACTTCTGGAGGAGCAGGTGGGGGGTGAGATCGAGTTTGTCCGGATGGGGCGGCTGGGCCACCAACCGCAGCCAACCCGGCCGGGCCGTCAGCTCGGCCCATGCCGCCTGATGGTTACCCTGCCATTGCCACTGCAGCCCGAGCGTGGGCGCGTCGAACGCGTCGCTGGTCGCCGGAGCAAAGCGCGGCGCCCCCGCCACCAAGAGCGAGTTCTTGGCGCCGGCCACCGGCTCCCCCACCCCGTTGCCATCGTAATCGACCCCGACCTGCGGCCACGCCTCACCGTTGGGCCAAACGACCGGTTGCAGGTGCACGATGCGTCCGAACGCACCCACATCTTGAAAATGGATAAACCACCAGTCGCCGGCGGGCGTATCGACAAACGCTCCCTGATGCGGGCCGTTGATCGCGGTCGATCCGGTTTCGAGCACGATTTTTTCATCGTACGGGCCGGTGAGGGAGCGGGAGCGGTACGCCACCTGCCAGCCGGTCGGCACGCCGCCGCCGGGCGCCATCACATAATACCAACCATCGCGGAAGTGGACCTTGGGGCCTTCGAGGTACGGGTGCTGCGGAGCGTGGACAATCTCCACGCCTTCGCCGAGCAGCCGGCGGGCGTCCGGCGACATGGGGCGCACATGGAGGCGGTCGCGTTTACCCGAGCGGGAATTGGCAAACGCATGGAACAGCCAGGCGCTGCCGTCGGCGTCCCAGTACGGGCACGGATCGATCCAACCCTTGGCCGCCTGGAGCAGCCACGGCTCGGACCACGCGCCGAGCGGATCGGTCGCGGTGGTCACATAAAGACCCTCGTCGGGCATGGGGAAAAATATCCAGAACTGGCCGGCGTGGTGGCGGATCGACGGGGCCCAGACCCCGCAGCCGGGGCGCACCGCGGCGTAGCTGGCATGGGGGACCTGGCGCAGGGCGTGGTTAACGAGTTCCCAGTTCACCAAATCGTGCGAGCGCAGAATCGGCAGGCCCGGAGTGGCGGTGAAACTCGACGCCGTCATCCAATAGGTATCGCCCACCCGGATGACATCCGGGTCCGAGTAGTCGGCGTGCAGCACCGGGTTGCGGTAGGTGCCGTCGCCTTGATCGGAAAGCCAAGGATGAGCGTGGAGAGGGGCGGACATAGGGGGGAAGGGCCGGGCCCGAAAAAAGGTGGGAAAAAAAAGACTAAACGGGCCAAACGGGTGAAAACTTGAATCATTTTCCGCGATTCCCGAATCAGGCCAAGTCAATTATCGCTTGTCTTGCGAGAACTTATGCAAAACAAAGAACGGATACTAACCCCGAATAAACACTAGAGGCGGAGGGACCAACAGGAAACGGCGAGCCCGAGGGGGCCTCAACTTGTTGAATTATTAAAGCACCCGATTTCACGCGACAGAGGTATCCATGTAACGCCCCGCCCCTTGGCCATCCGCTCCAGCAACTATCATACCTTGCACCAATAATATCCAGCATTTGCGCAAGCAACCGCAATTTATCTTGGATTTGGGGAGATTGCCGCCATGGTCGGGTAAAAATTCCCCGCCATGTCCCGCCCCCGCTCCACCCGCATCAATCTTGCCGCCATCGCCGAACGTCTCGGCTTTTCCGTTTCCACCGTCTCGCGCGCCCTGCGCGGGGTCGATGGGATCCACCCGGAAACCCGCACCCAAATCGCCGCCCTCGCCCACCAAATGGGCTACGTGTTGCCCGGTGGCGCGGCCAACAACAAAGCCCCGACCACCCAGCTCGCCGCCCCGCAACACGTGCTCGCGCTCTCGCAAAGCAATTCCCCGCAAACCCCGCAGCGTTTTATGGCCGGCATGAGCGCCACCGCCGTGACCTCCAACGTCGCTATCCTCTCCCACCTCGTCACCCACGACCAGTGCGCCAGCGTACTCGAACCCCGCACCGCGCCCGCCTCCTTCCGCTCCGGCTTAATCAAGGGCGTCGTGCTCATCCACCGTTGGCCCGAGGCGGTCGCCCAGGCCATCGCGGAAAAGTTCCCCACCGTTTCCATCATCCACGATTACTCCGGCACCACCATCGACCAGATCGGTATCGATGACCGCCGCGGCATGGCCGAACTCGTCCACCACCTCCATGCCGGCGGACACCGCCGGATCGGTTTTTTCGGTCTCTGCACGGACATGACCTGGTCGTGCTCGCGCTACGCCGCCTACGTGGAGGCGCTCACCCGCCTCGATTTGGAGTTTAACCCGAACCAAGTCATTCGGGTCGATTTGCCCAGCGCGCTCTCCGCGGTCGAGTTCTCCGCAGTGGATGCCTTCGAGAAAGTCCGCGACCAACTCCGCCAAGGCGTGGACGCTTGGGTGTGTGCGAGCTCGATGACCGGCCAAAGCCTCTGCCGCTACCTGCTCGCTCAGGGCTTACGGCTACCCGAGGACCT
>CAMBUJ010000268.1 GCA_945871005.1 Opitutus sp. GAS368
TGGCGGCGATCGCCGTGCGGCTCAACCCAGACGGCGCGGATCGACTCAGGGCGTTCCTCCAGGCGGGCCTTACCGTTTTCGATCAGGGCCGCCCACCAGTAATTTAGGGTGTCAAAGCGCACCACGCCGCCCGCCACCGAAACAAAGCCCATCTCGTCGGGCTGCTCACGGGTCCAATAAAACCCCTTGGCCCGCAACAACCCGGGCATGCCCGCCAGCAAGAGCTGACTGAACTTGGCCTGATCGAGCGGGGCGCGCGATTGATAGACGAAGGAGCCGATCCCGTATTTCACCTCATGCTCAGCGCGAGCCGCCGGCACCGGGGCGGTCGCGGGCCGCACGAGTGAGCCCGGGGCGACCGCGTTGAGCGCGCGCACCCAGCGGGCAGCCCCGAGGGTTTCTTTGGCGTCAAACCGCACCCGACTGAGCAAAAACTCACTCGCCACCTGGCCGCCCTCGGTGCGCACGATCTCGGCGCGCACGTTTAACCCGCGCAGCACTTCTTCCAGGCGCGCCTGCTCGTCGGCCGGCACCAGATCGCACTTGTTGATCACCAGCACGTCGGCGCACTCCACCTGTTCGAGCAGCAACTCGAAGAGCGGGCGTATCCCGCTGGCTGGTACGGCGCGAAGGGGATTCGAGGTGTCAGGTGCGCCCGTGGGCCAAGCCGCCGGCTGGGTTGTGGCCAACTCGCGCAGAAACGCCGCGGCATCAATCACGCTGACCAAAGCCGCCAGCGGCGCGACCTCGCCCAAGGCGCGCCCAAACGGGTTTTTACGGGTAAACAACGTCGCGAGCCCACGCGGCTCGGCCACCCCGGTAGTTTCCACCCAGATGTGTTCGTAGCGGCCGGAAGCGGCCAGTTCGGCCACCGTCTCGGCCAGGTCATCCTTGCTCGAACAGCACACGCAGCCGTTACCCAGCTCGACGATGTCGCGCGCGGCCGCGGTCTCGGCGCCGGCGCGCACCACGGCCGCGTCGATATTCACCGCCGCTACGTCGTTGACCACCACCGCCCAGCGCCGCCCCTCGGCCTGGCGCAACACGTGGTTGAGCAACGTCGTCTTGCCGGCCCCGAGGAACCCGCAGAGCACCGTGACGCCCAGCTGCGTGCTCATGGCGCCGCCGCCGGAACCGTCATCGACTTGATGCGCGTCTCGACCTCGGTCATTGCCTGCAACACATCCAGCGCCCGCTCCATCGCATCGTGGGCAACTCCGCTAAAACTGCGCTGGGTAATGGCCTCGCGCGTGGCTTGCACGGCGGAGGCGGCGATTTTCGCCCGGTCCCGATCCGCGCCAAGGTGTTCCAATAAAAATTCCCCAAGAAACTGCGGCTGCTGGGTTCGGTAAAACCACGCGCCGAAATCGTAGAGCCGGTTGCCGATCGCCGCGAACCAGACCGCCCGCTCACCCCAAGCGCTTAACAAAGCGAGGCCCTCCTCGACCGCGTCGCCGGCCTCTGTTAGCCAGGCAGAGCGGGTCAGTTCGTCAGGCGCTGCGGCCGCAAGTTGGGCGCCCAAGGTCACCCCGAGCGCGTGGCGGGCCCGCAAGACAGTGTCCGCGGCGGACGGGTCGTTGGCCGCGCGCGAACCGGCACTGCTGATCGCCAGACGCAGATTATCTAGTCCAGAGACGGTGTCGTGCACCGCGCATTGGGCCTGTCCAAGGTTGAGCAAAATAGTGGCCCGCTCCACCCGCAGCGCTTCCGGATCGAGATCCAACAGCGCCTCGATGGTCGTGAGGGCCTGGGCCTGGGCCTCGACCGCGGCGGGCAATTGGCCCATCCCCTGGCGCACCAGCCCAAGGTTGGTCCAGGCCGACGCCAAGTTGCGCCGTGCCATCGGAAAATCGCCCACGGTCTGCAAACAAGCGACCGCCTGCTCCAAGGCCTGCTCGGCCCCCTGCGGGCCACTGAGTTCACCGCGACGTTGCAACAGGCCGGCCCGCCCCATCCAGGCCGCGCCCAACGTGTTGGCCAACTCAATGGATAGCGGCTGGGCCTCGCTCGGAGCGGTGATGATTGCGATGGTCTCATCGTAACAGCGCAAGGCCTCGGTGAGGGCCTCGGGGGATGCGAGCCGCTGCAGGCCCTTGCCTCGGCTGATCCAAGCTACCGCCATAAAGCCGGCGGCGGCCTTTAACTGCTGGCCCATGCCGAGGGCTTGGTCGTAACTGCGCAAGGCCTCGACCACCCACTTCGTTTCGCCATTCACGGAGGCCAGCGCGTCGAGCATGTGACCGCGTTGCAGCCAGACATGTTGCGCCACTTCGGCCAGCGCGACCGGCAGCACCACCGGCTGGTCTGGGCCGGGGGCAACCACGGCGGTTTGCACCAAGGTAAGCGCGGCATCACAGGCCCTTAAGCCGTCACCGAGCTGCGCAGGATCGCCCGAGCGCCAGGCGTCTTCGGCCGCGGCGGCATGAGCGCGAACCGCATCCAGCAAAGCTTCGGGGGTGGTGGGTAAAGGCGAAGACATCGTGGCCGAATTGGGGCGTGCCGCCTCGCCGCCCGCAAGGGTTGAATCACGACTGAGCCCGATCTTTCACGTGCCGAGAAAGCCGCCCCCCCCCCACGGTCGGCTGACGGGCAACTCAAGCCAAGGCTCGGGCCGCCAGCCCCCAGCGCAAATTATAGAGCGAATGATGAAACCGCTCAAACAGTCCGAACTCGGCCAAGGTGACTGCGGTGATCAATGCAGCCGGAAACACATCGGCGCGCGCCGTTGGCATGCCGGGGATTTGGCGCCGTTCTGCCAACGATTTACCCCCAACTTCGTCAAGCAGTGCGTGCAATGTGGAGGCGAGTACCACGGCGGGCGTATCATCCAAACCAACACCATGCAGGGCGCCCGTCATCACACGCACGCTGGTCAAGGTTCCACCGGTAAAAACCGCTTCTGCTCCAGGTAAGTTAAAACGAAAACCGGACTGCTTAAGGGTATCGCGAACATGCAAGGCGAGCTCGGTGCAGGCGGCAGCGTTAAGGGGCGCATGCGAATCAGTAATGAATTTTTCGGTCATACGCACGCAGCCCAGGCGGAGGCTGATGGCCTGCTCGATTCGGCGATCCCGAAATGCGAGGCACTCCAAGCTGCCCCCGCCCAAATCGAAGACATAAAAGTCACGCAAGTGAGCCAGCGCGGGATCGCAGGTGAGCCCGCGGCCGATGAGATCGGCCTCCTCGTCCCCTGACAAAATCCGGATGGCGTGACCGGTGGCGAGTTGGACCCGTTGTTGAAACTCGGGGCCATTGAGCGCATCACGCACCGCACTAGTGGCGACCAGCACCGTGTGGGAGGGCTCGAACGGGGCGGCCACGGCGAGCAACTCGTGAATGGCCGCCAACCCGCGGGCCATCCCCTCCTCGCTGAGTTGCGGGGCCGCCCGGCTGATGCCGGCGCTGATCCGAGCGTCGATGGTCAGGGTTTTTAAACTTTCCAGTCGACCATCCGAACGCCGCGTGGCGACCAGGACCTTGATTGAATTGGAGCCGATATCGATAACCGCAACGACCGGGGAAGACATGCGCCCACGGAATACACCGACGCACAGGAAGTGAAGACGCGTTTTTGATAAAACGACCAAAACGGATCGGCTCAATCGCGCTGATCGTAAAGCGAGCGGACGGAAGCTACGAGGCGCGATGAGGGGGAGCGCGGCGGTCCGCGGGACCCAAAAACGAAGAAGCCCCGTAAACTGCTTTCGCAATCTACGGGGCATAAACCTGGCAACAACCTACTCTCGCGGGGCCTAACGCCCTACTACCATTGGCTGCTCGGGGCTTAACGGCCGTGTTCGGGATGGGA
>CAMBUJ010000269.1 GCA_945871005.1 Opitutus sp. GAS368
ACCCCATCGGATCGAAACGACTCCGTCGTCCCGCTACGCCTCGGAGCGCTCACATTCTTCCGGAACGTAGCGGGATGGCGCAGCCATTTCGTAATCCGTTGCCGCCCGCCGCCTCCCACATGCACGGAATCGAAACGACTCCGTCGTCCCGCTACGCCTCGGAGCGCTCACATTCTTCCGGAACGTAGCGGGATGGCGCAGCCATTTCGTAATCCGCTTCCGCCCGCCTACACGCGCCGCGCTCGCTCCACTCGCTCGCCCCCACCCTCGGAATCGAAACGACTCCCTCGCCCCGCTACAGCTCAGCTCGCCGGGGCCGTCGCCCCCGCCGCCGGCTTGGCCTCGGCCGGCTTCTTGCTCCCGCCGCCAACCAGCGCCGCCAACTGATCCTGAATCGCCATAAAAAACTCGGGGTTCAGCTCCCCAGCCGGCACCGCGTAAATCAGCTTGGTCTTCGCGTGCTCGAACAGGTTGCGCGCCCCGTCCGCCGCCCGCCCCTTGGGCCGCAGGAGTTTTTTGCGCTCCAGCATCAGCGCCAAAAACTGCACCAGCCGCTCGTTTTCCGGGGCGATTTCAATCGCCGGATCGGCCAGGGTCACAAACAGGTTTTCCGCCGTCAGCTTGAGCTCGCGCTCGGGGTTTTCGCCCTGCTTGCGCGGCTTAAACACGTGCACCCAACTGCACGCCACCGTCCCCTGAACCGTGAAGCGTTCCCGCGCCGCCGCCGCCACATCGTAGCGCATCACCTCTTCGCTCGTCTCGCTGCGCAGCAGAAAACTGATCACGCGCTCGCCATCACCGAAAGGAGTCCCGGTGACAAAACAGGAGCTGGCGAGGGGCTGCAGGTTCAAATCCATAGGCTTTCTTGTTTACTTCCCCAAGGGGGGGACGCTAGCAAATTTGCGCATTTGCACGCATGAACGGTCGTATCATCGCCATCGGCGACATCCACGGGTGTCACCTCGAGTTTGCAGAGCTGCTCGAACAGCTCGCGCTCACCAAGGACGACCGTCTGGTCCTTGTCGGCGATCTGGTCAACCGCGGCCCCGATAGTTGCAAGGTCATCGACCTGGCCCGCCAGCACCATGCCATCGCCCTGCTCGGCAACCACGAGCTGCGCCTGCTCGACTACCGCAAACACAAAACCCCGGTCGCAGAGATCGCCCGCGAAACCGACGCCGACACGTTTTTGAAACTTCGCCCCTCCGACTGGGATTACCTCTCGGCCATGCCGCTGACTCACTACGAGCCCGAGCTCAACACGGTGTTTGTCCACGGCGGATTTTTGCCTAATCAGCCCTGGAGCGAACAACCCGCCGAGGTGGTCACGCGCATCCAGTCGATCAACGCCCTGGGCCGGCCCTGCAAGCGGGCCGACGCCCCCGATGCCCCGCCCTGGGCCGATCTGTGGACCGGCCCGCCCTTTGTCGTCTACGGGCACACCCCGCGCCCCGAGGTTTATAAACGCAAGTGGTCGGTCGGCATCGACACCGCTTGTGTGATGGGCGGCCACCTCACCGCCTACATTCTTCCCGAAAAACGGTTCGTGCAGGTCAAGGCCCGCCGCCGTTACTTTCCCTAAAACCACCATGTCCACGCCCACTCCCCTCGCCGGTGTCCTCCTGCTCGTTGTCGACCTGCAACCCGCATTCCTTAAAGGCATCCACCAGACCGAGGCGGTGCAAAAACGCTGCGCCTTCGCCATCGAGGCGGCCGCCGGGCTCGGCATTCAGGTCGCCTTCACCGAGCAACTCCCGCGCAAACTCGGCGGCACCGCCCCCGAACTGCTCGCCCTCGCTCCCGACGCCCCGGTCCACGCCAAAAGCACCTTCTCGGCCTTCGGCGACGACGGCATCGCCGAAACCATCCAAAACCTCGAACTCGACCACCTGATTATCTGCGGCATCGAGACGCCGATCTGCGTGTACCAGACCGCGCTGGGGGCGATTAACGCCAACCTGCAAGTCACCGTGCTCAGCGATGCGGTCGGCGCGCGCCGGCCCGAGGACGCCGCGTTCTGCCTGAGCGCGCTGGTGCGCGCCGGCGTGCACCTGTTGCCCTCGGAGAGTGTGTTTTACGCCCTGCTCCACGACGCCACCCACCCGTTTTTCAAGGGTTACACCCAGCTGGTTAAAAAATACACCTAAGGGCTACGGTTCCTTGTCGGTGGGCGCTAAACCCAAGCTCGAAACGACTCCGTCGTCCCGCTACGCCCCGGAGCGCTCCCATTCCTCCGAAACGTAGCGGGATCGCGGAGCGATTTCGAGGCTTGGAGGGCCGGCTCCCCGCGCCCCGGTAACGAAACAACTCCGTCGTCCCGCTACGCCTCGGAGCTCTCCCATTCCTCCGGAACGTAGCGGGATGGCGCAGCCATTTCGCGCCAGGAACGGAAAGTCTAGAAATCTCCAGCCATTGCTATAATCCCACCCCATGTCCGACGAACTTCCCCTGCTTTCCGTCCGCGAGCTCAAGGCCCTGGCCGACGCCTCCGGGCGCCCCTTTGCCAGCGTGCTGGTGGTCAAAAAACTCGCCACCAAGAACGCCTCCAACGGCAACCCGTTTCTCATCCTCGATCTGGGCGACCGCACCGGCTCGTTCGGCTGCACCCTGTTTAGCGACGGCGTCGTGTTCGACACGGTCAAGGACGTGGGCGAAGGCGGCGTACTGCGGGTGGAAGGGCGCGTCGATTATTACCAAGGCCGGCTTTCCCCCAAGTTGCTCAAAGTGGTGGCGCTCTCCGACGCCGAACTGGCCGTGCCCGGTTTGATTGACAACCTCGTCGAGGTCGCCCCCGAACCGGCCACCGAGTTGTGGGCCGAGTTTCAGCACTTCATTGACGCGATCAGCCACGACGAACTGCGCATGACGGTGCGCGGGATATTTGAGGAAGTTGGCGAAGTCTTTAAATGGACGCCGGCGGCCGTGTCCATGCACCACGCCTACCGCCACGGGTTGCTCGAGCACACCATTCACATGGCGCGCGCCTGCAAAGCCCTGCTGCCGCTCTACCCCGAGGTCGATGCCGACCTGGCCATGGCCGGTATCCTCATTCACGACACCGGTAAAACCGTCGAATACGAGGGGGCGATGTCCACCAAACGCAGCCGCAAGGGCATTCTCCAAGGCCACGTGGTTTTGGGGTATCAACTGGCGCGCAAACACGGGATCAAGTCGCGGCTCGACCCCGAGCGCCTGGAGCGCTTGGAGCACATCGTGCTGAGCCACCAGGGCGAGCCTGAGTGGGGCGCGGCGGTGTATGCGGCCACCCCGGAGGCGGTGTTTGTCTCCATGATCGACAACCTCGATGCCAAGATGGGCATGGTTCAGCGCTCGCTGCGCCAGGCCAACGGCCACGACGAGTTCTCGGAGCGCTTGCCGGGCCTGAGCACGGTGCTGCTGACCAAACCGCTCACCCCGAAGGCCTAAAAAGGCGCCTGGCTTCGGCGATACCAGTCGGACTACCAACGCCCCGTTAAAATTAGCCGCTTCTAACGAAACGACTCCGTCGCCCCGCTACGCCTCGGAGCCCCGCTCTAAACGGCCGCCAACTCGCTCGGAACGTAGCGGGATCGCGGAGCGATTTCGAGGCTTGGCCGGCGGGCGCGCCCCACGCCCCACGGAATCGAAACGACTCCGTCGTCCCGCTACGCCCCGGAGCCCCGCTCTAAACGGCCGCCAACTCGCTCGGAACGTAGCGGGATCGCGGAGCGATTTCGAGGCTTGGCCGGCGGGCGCGCCCCACGCACCACGGAATCGCAACGACTCCGTCGCCCCGCTACGCCGCGGAGCCCCGCTCTAAACGGCC
>CAMBUJ010000270.1 GCA_945871005.1 Opitutus sp. GAS368
TTCCCGATTGGCGCGATCTGGGTCGGGCCGAAGGCGGCGGAGTTGTTTCAACCCGGCATGCACGGCACCACCTTTGGCGGCACGCCGCTGGCCTGCGCGGCCGGCCTGGCGGTGTTGGATGTGATCGAGCGCGACGAGCTATTGGCGCATGTGACTGCGGCTGGCGCGGTGTGGTTGGCGGCTTTGCAGGCCCTGGCGGCGGAGTTCCCGACCCAGGTGCTCGGGGTGCGCGGTCGCGGCTTTATGCTGGGGCTCCAGCTGACCAGCGACCCGATTCCCTATGTGGCTGCGCTGCGAGACGCCGGCCTGCTGGCCCCGTCGGCGGGCGGCAATGTGGTGCGCCTGCTACCCCCGCTCACCGCGAGCGCCGAGGAACTGGCGAGCTCGGTGGCGATTATCCGCTCGGTGCTCGCCGCCAAGGCATAAGTTACGGCGTTCCGGTGGCCCTAAGCGTGAGCTCACGGGTCGGGGCTCCTTACCTGAGCTCACGCTCATGGCCACGTCCCTGTGCGCCGGCCCCACCAAAACCCGCGCCCATTCCGGCCTGAATTTTACTCTCGTCGGAGGCGAGCGGATGACTTACGCATATCCGCTTCATTTTTCCATGAAGCACTTCCTCAAAGAGACGGACTTTAAGCCCCACGAGGCGGCGGAAGTCTTTGCGCTGGCCCGAGAGCTTAAAGCCAAACGGGGGCGCCACACCCCTCCGGTGCTCGAGCACCAGACCTGGGCGCTGATTTTCTCCAAGTCCTCCACGCGCACCCGCGTCTCCTTCGAGGTCGGCGTGCACGAGCTCGGGGGTAACCCGCTCTTCCTTAACAAAAACGACATCCAGCTGGGCCGCGGCGAGTCGGTCGAGGATACGGCCAAGGTGTTGTCCCGCTTTGTCCACGGCCTGATCGTGCGCACCTACGATCACAGCGAGGTCGAACGGTTGGCCGCCAGCGGCACGATCCCGGTGATCAACGCGCTCACCGATTTCCTCCACCCCTGCCAGATTTACACCGACGCGTTCACGATGGCCGAGCGCTGGGCGCCCAAAGGCGGCGACCTGTTCGCCTCGCTCAAGGGCCGCAAGATCGCGTTTTTGGGCGACACCGCCTGCAACATGGCCAACTCCTGGATACTCGGCGCGGCGCTCTTCGGCATGAAGATTTCGCTGGCCGGCCCCAAGGGCTTTGAGCCTGGCGCGGAAATCAACGCGCTGCTCAAGCAAGAGGGCTTTGCCCAGAACTACCAGTACACCACCGACCCGTTCGAGGCGGTCAAGGACGCCGACGTGGTTTACACCGACGTGTGGGTGAGCATGGGCAAGGAAGAGGAAACCAAGCAGCGTATCGCCCAAATGTCGCCCTACGCGGTAACCGGCGCGCTCTTCGCCGCCGCTAAACCCGACGCCTACTTCATGCACTGCCTGCCGGCCCACTCCGGCGAAGAGGTGTTCCAGGAGGTGCTGGATAACCCGCGCTCGATCATTTTCGACCAGGCCGAAAACCGCCTGCATACGCAGAAAGCCATCATGGCCGTCCTCGCCCAACAACCCCGCGCCTGAGTTATTTTGTAACAGAGCTAAGCTTGAGTGGGCGCGCATCGTCCTGTCCGATCATTCGCGTTAATTAGCGTCCATTCGCGGTTAACTCATTTCTCATCCCACTCCCTTTTTTACCTATGAAAATCGTTCTCGCCTACTCCGGAGGTCTCGACACCTCCGTCATCGTCAAGTGGCTCAAGGAAACCTACGACGCGGAGATCATCACCTTCGCCGCTGACGTCGGCCAAGAGGAGGAGCTCAAAGGCCTCGACAAAAAGGCCAAGGCCACCGGTGCCTCCAAGCACTACACCCTCGATTTGGTCGAGGAGTTCGCCAAGAACTACATCTACCCGATGATCCGCGCCAACGCGGTCTACGAGGGCCAGTACTACCTGGGCACCTCCATCGCCCGCCCCTTGATCGCCAAGGCCCAGGTCGACATCGCCCGCAAGGAAAAGGCCGACACGGTCGCCCACGGAGCCACCGGCAAGGGTAACGACCAGTGCCGCTTCGAGCTCACCTACATGGCGCTCGCCCCCGACCTCGATATCATCGCGCCGTGGAAGCTGGAAAACTACCGCGCTGAATTCCCCGGCCGCGCCGAGATGATCGCCTACTGCGCCAAGCACAAGATCCCCGTCGAGGCCTCGCTCAAGAAGCCCTATTCGATGGACCGCAACCTCCTCCACATTTCCTACGAGGCCGGCATCCTGGAAGACCCCTGGTTCGACCCGACCACCAAGGAGAACAAGGAGATGTTCAAACTCTCCGTCTCCCCCGAAGACGCGCCCGACAAGGCCGAATACGTCGAGATCGAGTTCGAAAAGGGCGACGCGGTTGCCGTCAACGGCAAGAAGCTCACCCCGGGTAAGGTCCTCAAGACCCTCAACAAACTCGGTGGCAAACACGGCATCGGCCGCGTCGACCTGGTCGAGAATCGCTTCGTCGGCATGAAGAGCCGCGGCGTTTATGAGACCCCGGGTGGCACCATCCTCATGCAGGCCCACAAGCAGATCGAGAGCCTGACCCTCGACCGCGAAGTCGAGCATCTGCGCGACAGCCTCATCCCCAAGTACGCCGAGCTCGTGTACAACGGCTTCTGGTTCGCCCCCGAGCGTGAGGCCCTGCAGGCCCTCGTCGACGAGAGCCAAAAGTTCGTTTCCGGCACCGTTCGCCTGAAGCTCTACAAGGGTAACATCATCACCACCGGTCGTAAGTCGAAGTACTCACTCTACGACGACAAGATCGCGTCGATGGAAGGCGTGAAGAGCTGGTACAATCAAAGCGATGCGACCGGGTTCATCCGTCTCAACGGCCTGCGGCTCCGCGCGCGTAATCTCGCGCAAGGCGGCCCGAAGGTCTGAGTGAGGCCTCCTTCGAGGTCGGGACGGCTCTCCGAGCCGTCCGCCTCGGTGGGCAACCAACGTGCCGGCAGGAGGAGGACGCCTCGGAGCGGCGTCCCTCCCTCAGGAATTTTCTCTATGATCCGCAAAGCGTTCGTTATGTCGGTGCATCCCGGACTTGAGGCCGAATACCGGCGTCGGCATTCGCCGATTTGGCCCGAGTTGGAGGAGGTCCTGAAGGCGCACGGCGTCGCCAACTATTCGATTTTTTTGCACCCGGAGACGCGCCAGCTCTTCGGCTACGCTGAAATCGAAGACGAGGCGCAGTGGGCGGCGATCGCGCAGACCGAAGTGTGTCGTCGCTGGTGGGCTCACATGCGGGAAATGATGCCGAGCAACCCGGATAACAGCCCGGTCGCGACAGCGCTCGACGAGGTGTTCCACTTGGATTGACCCGAAGGTGGAGCCCGATGTCCGCATCGGGCTTTAGGACGTGGACGTGGGAAGCCCGATGGGGACATCAGGCTCCACCGGGGCGGTTAACGCCCGACCGGCGGTGGGTTCTACAGCTCGGACAATCGACTGGCGGAAGGCACTGCCGTGGGCGGCACGGCCGGCGCGGGGGCGCCGCGCCATAGTCGCTTGGTGGCTTTGCCGACACGGTCGAGCCAGAGGTAGACGACGGGCACGGTGTAGAGGGTGAGGAGTTGGCTGACCATGAGCCCGCCGACGATCGCGAGGCCGAGGGGGCGCCGCAGTTCCACTCCTTCGCCGCTGGCGAGCACCAAGGGCAACGCGCCGAGCAGTGCGGCGAAGTTGGTCATCAAGATCGGGCGCAGGCGCATGAGCGCGGCTTCGTAGATCGCTTCGCGGGGGCTGCGGCCCTCGTTGCGCTCGGTGGCGATGGCGAAGTCGATCATCAGAAT
>CAMBUJ010000271.1 GCA_945871005.1 Opitutus sp. GAS368
GGTGAGGGTAACGGGTTGGGGGCAGAGGGCGGCCAGCAGGAGGGCGCGGTTGGTCAGGCTTTTCGAGCCAGGCAGCGTCACTTCGCCGTGGACGGGACGGCTAAAGGGCTGGATCGGGAGGGAGGAGGGAAGCGACGACGACATGAAAATAAGCGGCGACGTTCACGCAAAGGGGCGGGTGCGCCAAGGGGAATTTTAAGCGAGTTGTCCTACCGGACCGCGGAGCTCCAGCTCGGCCGAATCGGGCTTTCGGATGGGAATTCAGAGCGGAGCTGGAGCTCCACGGTCCGTTACGGAACGGCCAAGGGCGATTCGATGTAAGTTGCCTAGCGGACCGCGGAGCTCCAGCTCGTCTGAATCGGGCTTTCGGCCTGAGGACCGGAGCGGAGCCGGAGCTCCACGGTCCGGTACGGAAGCGCGGCTTTTACCTCAGGGGCGGAAACCGTCGCGCCAGGCCTTGCCGCGCTCCAAGCGCGTACGCACTTCCGGCCAGTCCCGGTTTGCCAACGCGGTTTGGAAACCCTGCAGATCATCCTGGAACGCGCGCAGGGCACGGAGGACCTCGTCGCGGTTTTGCTGGAAAATCTCGATCCACATGGTCGCGTCGCTACCAGCAATGCGGGTAGTGTCGCGCAGGCCGTTGCCCGAAAGATTGCGCCACTGCGGGTTTTTGGTGGCGAGAAAAGTCCCCAGGGTCGTCGCCAGCGCCTGCGGCAGGTGACTGATGTGCGCGGTGATTTCGTCGTGCTGATCGGGCGCGACGGTCGTCACCTCGGCGCCCAAGTCGGCCCAGAAGCCGACCACCGTGGCGATCGCCGCCTCGTCGGCGCCAGCCAACGGGGTGACGAAACAGACGCGTTTCTCAAAGAGGGTGGGGGAGGCGTTTTCCCAGCCGGTTTTTTCGCTGCCGGCCATGGGATGCGCGCCGATAAAATGGCTGTGCGGGGCCAACGCGGTGTGGCAGGCGCGGCACAGTTCGGCTTTGACGCTGCCCACGTCGGTGACGAGCGCGCCGGCGGGCAGGTGGGGCGCGATCTGCCGGGCCAGCTCGATGATTTTGTCGACGGGCGCGGCCAGGACCACCAGCGAGGCGTCGCGCACCGCGTCCTCGGCGGAGTCGGCCACGTGGGTGACCCAGGGCTGCTCGCGCAGTTTGAGGCGAGCGTCGGGGCGCCGGGCCCAGACAGTGATACGGCGAGCCAAGCCACGGGCATGGGCGGCGCGAGCGACCGATCCGCCCAGCAAGCCGGGCGCGAGGATGACGAGGTTTTCCAGCACGCCCTTGGTGAAAACGCCAAGCAGGCGGGCTGTCGAGTTTATCGATGGGCGGCGTCCGGTTTGTGCGCGCCGACGAACACCCGCTCCAAAACTCCCCAGGCTCACGCCCGGAGCCACGGGTTTTGGTGGCTCTGAGCGTGAGCTCAGGGTGCCTGCTTCCGCCGCGTTCTCGTTCTCTTACTCGTTCTTCCCTCCGCCCAGTGAACGTTGAATGTTGAGTGTTGAACGGTTTCCGCCCGCCCTTCGTCGGCCTGCCTGCAGGGAACACGTTGCAATTCCCTCATCGCCGCCTTTGCTCGTCGGTTTCGGAACTTTACCATTATGGCGTCCCCCCGTTTTAAACATCGTCAGGAGGCTTTCTGGCAGTCGGCGCGGCTCTGGCTTCTTGCCGGGTCCGGCCTCGCCGCCCTTGGCGGCCTATTTTACATTCTCGCCACTGCCGGTCCCAAGCGTGTCAGTCAAACCACCCCTGTCGTCACGACCGTCGATGATCCGGCGATGGCGCGTTTATCCGAGGAGGTAGACGCTCTCGAGCGCGTCTATCGACAGGCCGCCGACGCCAAACTGCCGACCGAGGAAGCCAATGCCTCCTTGGCCAAGGCAGTGGAAAAGCAGAAGGAGCTGCTGCGCACCTATTCCAAGGCGGGGTTGGATCAATCCAGCCGACTGACGCGCCTAGAGAGTGAATTGGCCAGCGTGCAGTCGCGCGATAAAGTGACCCAGATTGAGCGCCTGCAACTCGACGGCGAGGAGCTGTTAAGCGCCGGGCAGGCCGACGCCGCCGGAATCAAGCTGAGGGAAGCACTGCGGTTGCAAAAGGAGATCAACCTGAGTTCAGCCAGCTCCCGCTATAAAAACTATGTGCGTGAAACCGCGTTGACTCAGGCGGTGGCCGCGGTCGAGGCGGCTCCGCTGCGGCAGGAAAAGGAGGCGGCCCTGGCGACGGCGCGCTTGGCGGCTGGTGAACAGCGCTGGGCCGACGCCCTCACCGCTTACACCGTGGCCCGCGACGCCCAGACGCGTCTTAACCGGGAGTATGGCCGCACCCGATACGCGGATTTGTCCGAGGCTGACCGCTTGGGCGCGGAGATCGAATCGCTCAACGCGGCGGGCATCGCCACCGACATTCAGGCCAAAGCCCAGGCGGGCGACAAGGCGATGGCCGAGGGGCGCGCGCCCGCGGCGGCCGCGCTTTTCGCCGAAGCCGGGGCCCTGCAGTTGCAGGTAAATCAAAACTACCCGCGCAGCCGCTTTGTCTCCTCGCAGCTGATTGAAAACCTCGAGATCAAGCGCCAGACCGCGCTGTCCTTCGAGCTGGCCGAGTCGATCGCGCAATTGAACCGCGAGATCGGCATGCACCTGGGCAAGCGCCAGGTGGTCGCCGCAGACCAGCAACTCGCCCTGATCGGCCCCAAGATTGAAAAGCTCGCCAGCGAGTTTCCCAAGAGCAGCCGACTGGATAGCGAGCTGCGGATCAAATTTGGCTATTTGGCGCTGCGCCGGGAGAATCTGCGGGCCCTGCAGGATGCGGTTTACGGCCACCTCCTGCCCTTGCCGGGGGTGGAGGGTGAGCGCCAGATGCTGGCGCGCGAACTACCCCAGTCACTCTATGTTTTGGTGATGAACACCAATCCGAGCCGCAACCCCGGGCGCGCCCTGCCGGTGGACTCGGTGAGTTGGAGTGATGCCCAGGATTTTTGCCAGCGCATGTCCTGGCTGCTGGGGCGGACGGTGCGGCTGCCCACGGTCGAAGAGTTCCGGCTCGCGCTCGGCGAAGGCGAGCGGGTGGGGTGGGACAACCAGAATAGCGAAGGACGCAGTCACGACGCGAGCAGCCTCAAGACCAACGCCAACGGCTTTGCCGACCTGCTCGGCAATCTCGCGGAATGGACGATGGCCCAAGCGGAGACTGACCAGGCCGCGGTGTTTGGGGGTAGTTATCTCGACACGCCTCAGGCACTGGCGAAGGTGCCGCTGGAGTTACGCCTGAAACGCGACCGCGCCCGGCACATCGGAATGCGTATTGTGGTGGAGTGAGGAGGCCGGCCGAGCGCGGGCGGGGAGGGGGGGCTGACGGGCTGATGAATAAATCTTTAAATTCGCGCTTGCACTCGCCCGGCAAACGCGGCTCCTTCACTCCTCCACAGCGCAGCCTTAGCTCAACTGGATAGAGCATCTGACTACGAATCAGAAGGTTTGGGGTTCGACTCCCTAAGGTTGCACCACTTTTGGAAGCCCGTTTATCAGCAATGATTAACGGGCTTTTTTGTGTCGTGTAATTGGACGGGGAATAAACCGATTTATTTTTGGGTGTACCCTGAGTGTCCCCCTTTTTCACTCGGGTGTTTTTATCCGATGCGGGCGGTTTACCGGTGAGCGGCAGCAGGGTCTACAGGCCCGACCACCAGTCGTGCCTACACCGGGCCGAAGTCCAAATTCATCAA
The DNA here is from genome assembly GCA_945871005.1 of Opitutus sp. GAS368. Classification (GTDB taxonomy): domain Bacteria; phylum Verrucomicrobiota; class Verrucomicrobiia; order Opitutales; family Opitutaceae; genus Rariglobus. The sequence continues at coordinate 3,723 of CAMBUJ010000271.1, forward strand.
GCCGATGGAATTAATCCGGGCGAAAAGCGCGAATCCGCCTCCCGGCTGCATCTCAAGCCTTGACGCCAGAGCTACGGG
>CAMBUJ010000272.1 GCA_945871005.1 Opitutus sp. GAS368
GCATTTTGACCCTCGAGGTAGGACGGCAGCCAAAACAAGAAGAACCACCAAATCGGATCGGTGAAAAATTTACCAAAGAAGAAGGCCCAGGTCTGACGGAACGAGAGCAGGCGCACCCAGGACACCGCAGGCTGGGCGCTCGAGGGGGCTTCAACCGCTTGTTCATCCAAATCACTATGGATGTAATCATACTCAGCCTGAGTCAGCTTGCCGCTTTGCAGCTTCTCCGCTGGGGAGGCATACATGGTGTACCAAAACGCCAACCAGATCAGTCCGACCACGCCGGTCAGGATAAAGGCCCATTCCCAGCCCCAAGCACTGGCAATAAAGGGAACGGCGAGCGGGGCGACGATGGCGCCGACATTGGCGCCGGCGTTATATAGGCCGGTGGCCAGGGCGCGCTCTTTTTTGGGAAACCATTCGGCGATGGCCTTGTTGGCCGCCGGAAAGTTACCCGCCTCGGTCACCCCGAGGGCCGCACGCCATAACCCGAAACTCCAGGTGTGATGGCCAAACGCATGGCCGATCGCAGCTAAACTCCAGCCAATCAAAGAATAGGCGTAACCGGACTTGGTTCCCACCTTGTCGATGAGCCGCCCCGCCAAGACCATGCCCAGCGCGTAGGCGATCTGGAAACAGATCACCACGGTGGAGTAATTGAGCTCCTGGTCGGCCTTCGCTTCACCAAACACACCCGCCGCCGCCAGGACCGGCTTGAGCAAGCCGAGCACGTTGCGGTCCAGGTAATTGATGGTCGTGGCGGCGAAAATCAGGCCGCAAATCGTCCAACGCTGGCGGCCGATGGCGTCATTGAGCTGGGTCAGTCCGGTGGGGGCCGGCTTCGCTGGGGTCTGAGACGGGGCAAGGGGTGGGGCAGGTTTCGACATTCATTCAACCGGAGCGGGGAAATTGTCCGCTTGAAACATTAAAATGCCATCGCGGCCCGGTTCGACCGAAAGAAGCCGGTGCACTGGCCCGCAGTGCTCGCGATAATCGGCCAATCCACGCAGTAACCTTCAACGTTTCGGATCCTATCTGCCTCAAGAATCCACGCACTACAGCGGATTTTTAGCCGAGAACGATCGCAGCGAACGCATAGAAATACAGGCGGGGTCGTTGCGCCCTGGCGTTCTTTTGCGGGCCACAACTCCGATTCATTGACCCCAGCGCCAGCAAATAGGCCGACTACCGCCCGACCCGCACCAACGCCGCGTAGAGTGCCGCCAGGCGCGGCGCCGGCACCCCCAACGCCTGCGCCCGCCGCAGCGGCTCGCCCCAGATCGGCTCCACTTCCAGCGCCTTGCCCGCCAAAAAATCGAGCAGGGTCGACGGCTTGTACTCACCCAGCGGCCGGGTCCGCGCCAGCTGTTCAACCAAGAACGCGTCGCTAATCGCGACCCCGTGGGCCGCGGCGATCGCCTGCACCTCCCCCATCAACGCATCCACCTCGGCCGCCAGCGCCGGATTCGCCAAAACCTCGGCCGTGGTGATCCCGCCGCCGACCACCGTCAGCCCGTTAAACGCCACGTTCCAGACCAGCTTGTGCCACCGCGCGCTGGCCAGACTCTCGCTCAACTGCATATCCACCCCGGCGCGGCCGAACAGCGCGGCCAATTCCCGGGTGCGCGCCTGGGACACCCCGACGAACTCGCCGGCCACGATCTGGCCGGGAACCTTGCACTCGACGATCCCGGGGGCGAGGCGGTTAACCCCCACAAAACACAAGCCGCCGACCGTGCGCTCGGCGCCCACCACCGCGGCCACGGCCTCGTCCACCCCGAGGCCGTTTTGCAAATTCACCACCACGGTGCCGGCGTGCAACAGCGGCGGCAGCAAGCGGGCCAACTGGTCGTTGGCGGTCGCCTTGAGCGTGATCACCACCAGATCGACCGGACCGATCGCCTCGGGCGTCTCGGCCACCGTCACCGCGGGCAGGGTAAAATGCCCCTCCGGCGCCCGCACCACGATCCCGCGCTCGCGCAGCACCGCCAGGTCGCCGCGCGCCAAAAACCTCACCGCGTTGCCCGCCCGCACCAAGCGCCCGCCATAGTACAAGCCGAGCGCACCCGACCCGACCACGGCGATGGTTTTGAACAACGATGACATCCGCCTATGACGGGGTAAGCGGCGGCGCGGCGGAAGCCTATTTTTGCGGCTTGGCGGTCGGATCCACCGCCGGCTTGGCCGGGACTGTGGGCGCCTTCGGCACGGCGATCTCGAAGCCCTTGTCGTCTTGCGCCCCGGCCACCAGCGCGTTGGTCACGCCCTTGAGCTGCTGGCGCTGGACCGCCCCCAGCACCTGCAGGCGACGCAGCTCGGGCAGCGGCGCGGGAAAGCCGTTCACCAGCCGGCTCGTCACCAGCAATTCCTCCAGGTAAACAATCACGATCGGCCCAAAGCCCGCCCCGCCCGGACGCAAAAACACCAGTTCCCCCGGTCGCAGAGTTAACCGGTCCACCACCGCCAGACCCGCCCCCGCCCCTCCCGCCTCGCTCGCCGCGGCCGGCCCACCCGCTGCGCCCGAAGCCACCGCGGGTTTTTCGCCCAGCGCGGCCACCTCGCCCGGTCCGTCCACGCAGATGATTTTCAGCCCTTCGTTGTCGACCGCCTGCAATAGCCACAGCCCCGCCGCCAGCCGGGCCGTGCCCCGCGCCGCTTCGATGCTCCAAACCGCGCCCTTGGGTACCCGCACCAGGGCCGTGCCAGCCGTCAGCTGCCCGCCCTCGGCGTGCACCGCCACCACCGCCCGCCGTCCCACCCGCCACCAGCCGGCCGCGCCCAGCCGCAGTTCAAACAGCGACTGGTCGCCGGTGATCAACACCTCGCCCGCCGCCAGCTGCCGCCCGGTTTTTGGAAACTCCATACGACCGCCCCCGCCCGCCCCAACGCTGCGCAACATCACCCGGCCGGCCACGTGGCCGAGCGTGGGCAGCGGCGCCGGCGCGGTCTCTGCGGGCAACACCGCAGGCGTCTCCGCGCCCACTCCGCCCACGCCCAAACTCACCAGCAGTAACCCCAAAAAAATGCACCCCTTCATCCCGTTGCTCATTTGGTGGTCATCCGGTACACCCCGTCCCAGTCCGCCCCGGGCGGATGCGCCGCCATCGTCACACAGCGTGCCGCCATGATCAGCGAGGGGTTCGATTCCACGCCAACATCGCGCCCCGGCTTGAGCGGCTCGTGCGCCGTCGCCGCCTCAAAGCACCGCTGCGCTTCGGCCCACTCCTGGCGCAGGTACAAGGCCCGGCCTTTGGCAAACAACTCCAGGCACTGGAGCGCCTCTTCCGAGAGGTAAATCGGCGAGAGTGCGACGATCTCAAAAATCACCACCGGTTCGGTGCGGCCTTTGACCACGATGCGGTCCAGTTCGCGAAACACACACTCGCAGCCCGCCGCCCGCGCCCCCTCCACGGTCGCCCCGGTGGCCACCGTGTAGGCACCGAAGGTTTTTGCGCCGCTTTCGCAGCGCGCCGCCAAGTTCACCGTGTCGCCCATCATCGTGTAATTGAACCGGTGCCGTGATCCCATGTTGCCCACCACCACCTGGCCCGAGTTCAACCCGATGCGGGTGCGCATCGAATGCACCAGCGCCGGCCAGCGGTCGCCTTGGGCCGTCCACTGCGCGCGCAGCTCGCCTTGGCGCATCTGCATCTTGATCGCCGACTCGCACGCCATCCGCGCATGGGTGGTCACGGGCACCAACCCGCCAAACATAGCGACAATCGCGTCGCCGATGTATTTATCGAGCGCCCCGCCGCTGTCCTGCAAAATGTCGGTCATCGCCCCGAGGTA
>CAMBUJ010000273.1 GCA_945871005.1 Opitutus sp. GAS368
TCGGTCACCGGCTGCTTGTGGACGTAAGAATAACCGCCCTCATCGTGGCGGCTGAAAAACTCCGGTGCGGTTTCGCGGCAGAGGTCGCAGTCGATGCATTGCTGATCGACGAAGAATTTACCGGCGATGTTTTGCTCCCATTTGTCTGCTTTATTAGCCATGTTTCGCACGAAAACCGAATGGCTAACACTGTCAAGCGGCCAAGCTGAGGCAGCCGTTTTTTAGCAGTTAATGCACTGATCCGCGCAAAATGCGGTCCACGTGGGCTGGTGGCTTGTGTTTAACGCCCTGCTTTACATATTTTCGCCCAGCATGATTTTCGATCGACCCTACATGCGCGACCCCGACGCACGCCCCGAGCGGTCGGCCCTCAAATGGCTGATCGGCACCTTGGTGGCTGCCTTTGTCGTCGAAAATATCTGCCTGGGCTGGTTCGGCGGGGACTTCGCCGCCCAGTTTTTCCGCCTCCTCACCCTTTCCCCCGAAGGCTTAAAGAGTGGGTTTGTCTGGTCGTTGGCCACCCACGGCCTGCTCCACGACCCCAAAAACCTCTTCGACCTGCTCTTCACCTTGCTGGCCATTTTTGTCTTTGGCCGGGCCGTAATCGCCGAAATCGGGCCCAAACGCTTTTTGCAGCTCTTCGCCGCCGCCGTGATCCTTGGTGGGGTGACCTGGCTGGCGGTCAACTGGACCCAGGGCGGCCGCCTGTTTGGCGCCTCGGCCGGGGTCAGCGCCCTGATCGTGGTCTTTGCCTGCCTCAACCCCGAGCAGCCGATCACCTTCTTTATGATCGATATCGGCGCGCGCGCCAAACACCTCGCGCTCGGCCTTTTATGTATCGACGGCCTCGGTCTGATACTTCTCGAAATCCCCGGTCGCAGCTCCTGGTTCTCGATGGCCCATTCGGCCCACCTCGGCGGCATGGCGGCCGGCTGGCTCTATTATCGCGCCACCCACTCGGGAACCGCCCCGCTGTTTAATTCCAAGCCTTCGATTGAACTGCCCCGCTGGTTCCGCCGCTCCCGCAAAGCCTCCGCCGCAACCCCGGTTTATAAGGTTAACTTGGGCGGCGGCGCCGACTTAAAGGCCGAGGTCGATCGCATCCTCGACAAAATCAACAGCCACGGCTTCCAGTCGCTCACCGCCGAGGAAAAACGCCGGCTCGACCAGGCCCGCGACCACCTCAGCCGCCGCTAAATCCCCTTCCCTGACCACACCGCGATCCAATCGGCCCCTTCGACTTTTCTGCTTCGCCCCCCACTCACTCTTTCTGCTGACGCTCCCCCCACTCTTTTTAATGCACCTGCTCACCCGTCTCGCGCGCCACTCCCGCCAAGCCCTCCTCCCATTGGTTTTATTCGCCGGGCTGGCGCACGCCGAAGTCGAGGGAAGCTTCCGCGCCCCGCCGTTGCTCGACATCGAGGCGCGCACCCTCATCCGCCTGCTCGAAGAGATTCATTACAACCGCGATGCGATCAAATCGGCGAGCTACGCCGAAGTCATCCCTGACTACCTAGCCGCTCTCGACGGCCAACACCTCTTTTTCCTCGAAACCGACAAGGCCGGCTTCCTTGAGCGTTATAAGCCCGACTCGCTTTACTGGACCCTCACCTCGATGGGCAAAATCGACGCCGCCTACGCCATCTTCACGGTTTACCAAAAACGCGTGACCGAGCGGGTCGACTGGATCCAGCAGGCCCTAAAGGCCGACTTCGACCTCACCACCCAGGACACTTACCTCATCGACCGCACCAAAACCGGCTGGCCGACCAGCGCCGCTGACGCCGACCTCCTCTGGAGCCAGCGCCTGCGCTTCGAGCTGATCAAGGAAGTGCTCAACAAAAAGACCCTGGAGGAGGCAAAGAAAAACGTGGGCAAACGCTACGCCCGCCTGCTCAAAAACATGGGCGACATGGAAAGCTCCGACGTCTCCGAGATGTTCCTCTCCTGCATTGCCCGCCTCTACGATCCGCACTCCACCTATTTCTCCGCCGACACCTACGAGGACTTCGGCATCCAGATGCGCCTGCAACTGGTCGGCATCGGCGCCCTGCTCAGCATCGAGGACGACCAGTGCGTGATCAAGGACGTCATCCCCGGCGGCCCGGCTGACTTGGACAAACAAATCAAACCAAACGACAAGATCATCTCGGTGGCCCAGGACGGCGGCGAACCGGTGGAAGTCATCGGCATGAAACTGCGCAAGATCGTCGACATGATTCGCGGCGCCAAGGGCACCCGCGTCCACCTGCTGATCGAGTCGGGCGAAGGCGCCGCCTCCACCACCCACAAGGAAATCGTGCTCACCCGTAATGTGGTCAACCTCGACTCCTCCCGCGCCCACGGCGCCATTTTTGAAGTTCCTGATGCCAACGGGAAACTGATGCCACTGGGAGTCATCACCCTGCCCACCTTCTACGGGCCGGACAATTCCGACAAAGGTAAGGCCCAAAACAGCGCCACCAAAGACATCGCCGAGATCATCACCCGCATGAAGGCCGCCAACATTCAGGGGCTGGTGCTCGATTTGCGTAACAACGGCGGCGGCTTGCTCAGCGAGGCCATCGACCTCACCGGCCTGTTCATCAAAACCGGCCCGGTCGTCCAAGTGCGGGCCTATTCGGGTGAAATCAAGATCGACGATGACGAGGACCCCTCCATCGCCTACGCCGGACCGCTCGCCGTACTAGTTTCCCGATTCAGTGCCTCGGCCTCCGAGATCGTCGCAGGCGCCCTGCAAAACTACGGCCGCGCCGTGATCGTCGGCGACCGTTCCACCCATGGCAAAGGCTCCGTCCAGACGGTGCTGGAGTTGCGCAACTTAGTCCCCCAGCTCGCCCGCGCCGGTGCCAAAAGCGGCGCGACCAAACTCACCGTCCAAAAATTCTACCTGCCCAACGGCGCCTCGACCCAGCTCAAGGGAGTGGTTCCCGACGTCATCCTGCCCTCGGTTAACGAGTTCCTCCCCATCGGCGAGTCCGACCAACCGCATGCGCTGGCCTGGGACCAGATCCCCTCCAGTCGGTTTAACGGCCAGCCGCTCACTTCCGCCCAGCTCACTCCGCTGATTTCGGCCAGTGCCCAGCGGCAAGCCAGCATCGCCGAATTCGCCTACCAGCGCCAGGCGATCGACTGGTTCAAAAACCGCCAGGAGCAGAAGTCGGTTTCGCTGAATCTCGAACAGCGCCAGCAGGAAAAAGCGGCCGACGAGGTCTTCAAAAAGACCATGAAGGACGAGCGTAAAAAGTTGGCAGTAAACGACTACAAATTCGCTGAAGTGCTGCTCGCTCCCCCTGCCCCGCCGCGCGCCAAAGCGCTCAAAAAAGACGACGATTCAGCTGGCGAAGACGACGAACCGGAGGCGAACGAGCACGAGCGTTACCCGTCGGCCGACGTCCCGCTGCGCGAGGCGCTGCGCGTGGTCCAAGATTTGATTACGCCGCCCGTGGTCGCGGTCACGGCTGCGGCCGCAGCGGCGAGCCCCGCAGGCAGGTAGGAGCATAAAACATCGCTTCCCGGATCGAAACGACTCCGTCGGACCGCTACGCCCGACCCTCGCATCCGAACTCCGAACGTAGCGAGATCGCGGAGCGATTTTGATCCGAGATCGAAACGCCTAAAAACATCGCCCGCCCCCGGATCGAAACGACTCCGTCGTCCCGCTACGCCCAACCCCCGCATCCGAACTCAGAACGTAGCGAGATCGCGGAGCGATTTTGATCCGAGATCGAAAAGCCTAAAAACATCGCCCCCCCCTCGGAATCGAAACG
>CAMBUJ010000274.1 GCA_945871005.1 Opitutus sp. GAS368
CAAACCTCGAAACGACTCCGTCGTCCCGCTACGCCTCGGAAACCGGAACGCCTCCTTAACGTAGCGGGAGCGTGGAGCGCTTTCGACGCTCGCCACTCGCCCGCTCGCCCGCACCCAAACCTCGAAACGACTCCGTCGTCCCGCTACGCCTCGGAACCCGGCTCGCCTCCTTAACGTAGCGGGAGCGCGGAGCGCTTTCGACCCGGGATCGCAAAGCCTAAAGGCAGCCAATCGCTAGGCCCAAGAGCCGCCCCACCCCGCTCCCCCACGCCCGCGCTCCCCCCTAGGGATTGGCGGCGGGCTGCAGGGCTTGGTTCACCGCCAGCACCAACGTCGATACCTCGAAGGGCTTGGGCAATACCCCGCAAATCAAGTCCCGCAACGTGGGCACGAGCGCGCAATTGGCCCCATTGCCGGTCATCACCAAGATGCGCTGCGCGGGGTGGCGGCCGTGCAACAACTCGATGAACTTCACCCCCGACACCCCCGGCATCGACAAGTCGGTGAGGATCAGGTCGACCCGCCCGCCGCAGGCCTGCAGCTGGGAAAAGGCCGCATCCGCCCCCGCTGCGCCAATCACCCGGTAACCCTCGCGGCTGAGCGTGAGCCGAATGATGTCGCGCACATCGGCCTCGTCGTCGACGACCAGCACCGTACGGCCGGCCCCAGCCGGCGGCAGCGGGTTAACCGAGAGCAGCGGCGCGGGCTGGGCGGCGGCCAGTCCTTCGAGATATACCGGCAGGTGAATTTTAAAGATGCTGCCCACCCCCAGCCGACTGGTCACCCGCACAAACCCCCCATGCGAGCGCACGATGCCCAACACGACGGAAAGTCCCAGCCCGCTGCCCTGGCCAAACGGCTTGGTGGTGAAAAACGGATCAAAAATCTTGTCGATAACCTCGGGGGCAATACCGAGACCGTGATCAACCACCGTGAGCACCACGTGCCGACCGGCGATCAAATCGCTGTCGCGGGCGGCGGCCGCCGGCGAAATCTCCACCCCGTCCAGGCTCAACACCAAACGCCCCCCGCGCGGCATCGCATCGGCCGCGTTCAGCGCCAGGTTCAACACCACCTGCTGGAGCTGATTGGGGTCGCCGAGCACGAAAAAATCCGCGCTCGCCGGCGCCAGTTCCACCGTGACGCTCTTGGGGAAAGTTTCCCGCATGATCGCGCAGGACTCGCGCAGGATTTTGTGCACATCGAGGCGGACTTTTTCGCCCGACTCACCCCGGGAAAAGGCCAGAAGTTGTTTGACGATGGCCGAGCCGCGCCGCGCCCCCGACTCCATCGACTCGAGCAGCATGCGCGCGCCCGCGTCGGTGACAAAACTGCGCAGCATGGCCGGGGCCATGAGAATGGGCGTGAGGATGTTGTTGAGGTCATGCGCCACCCCGCTGGCCAACCGCCCAACGCTTTCCAGCCGCTGCTGGCGCAGGAGCTGGGACTGGAGGGTATTGCGCTCGGAGACGTCGCGGAAAATCGACAGGTGCAAGCCGGCCTGGATATGGGCAATCGCGCTGTAATCGGCGCGCAGCAAGGAGCCATTTTTACGCCGCAGCGAGCACTCGCCGCGCTGGTTGCCCTGCTCCAAAAACTCGTGCCACGCGCCCTCGGCCAAATTACGGTCGCTGGCGGAAAAAATTTCGGCCACGCCCAGGCGCAGCAGCTCCTCTCGGGTGTACCCGAGCAGAACGCAAGCAGCCGGGTTAACTTCCACATAACGCCCGCGGTCGTCGGCAAGTATGATCGCGTCATTGGAATGGTCGAAGAGCGCCTGCAGCCGGGCCTGGCTGGCCCGCAGCTCGTCTTGCCAGCGTTTGCGTTCGGTCACGTCGCGCTGCACGCCGACATATTGGGTGACGTTACCCTGGGCGTCTTTGACCGGCGTCAGCGAGCGCTCACTCCAGAACGCCTCGCCGTTTTTGCGGTGGTCGAGCACCTCCCCGGAGATCGGCAGGCCAGCCTCAAGTTTGCGCCGAACGTCGGAGCGCGTCTCCGCATCGTTGCGCTCGGCATGCCAGAAACCGCAGGGCAAACCGATGATCTCCGTGCGGCTAAAGCCGGTCATGCTCACGAAGCTGTCGTTGGCGTAGGTGACGTTCAGCTCGGCATCGGTGATGAGCACGCCCTGAGTAATCGAGCTGAGCGCCTGATTACGCAGGCGCAGCGCCGCCTCGGCCTCGAGCCGGGCGGTCATATCGTGGGCATTAAAACACACCCGGGTGGTCCGCCCATCGGCGTCGGCCAACGGGGTGTAGCGCACCAGAAAGTGGCGCTGGAGACCGGCGGAGTCGATGACCGAGGCGTCGTGATGGACGACGCGGCCGGCCATGGCCAAGGCGAGACTTTCCTGGGTGCGCCCGCTCATCAGTGCGGGTAGTTGCGCCACGGCGGCGTCGCCATCGGCCCGCAGGCCTGGGAGGACTTCGGCGGCGACCTGGCGGGCCGCCCGGTTGGCCATTTGAACCCTCCCGGCCCGGTCGATCACGAGATAAACCTGTTCGGAGGAGTCCAGAATCGACTGCAGCAGACGGTCGGAGTTACGCAGCTCGATGGTGCGCAGTTCCAGCAGGCGCTGGGCACGGATGAGCGCGTTTTTTTGTCGGGCCAGCTCGCACAACCCAAAGAGATAATCCACCGCGTAAGGCCGGAGGGTATGCACGCTGGCCCCGGCGCGGATGGAAACCACCGCTGCTTGCGGATCGGGATTAGCCGTAACCAAAACGAAAGCGGAGTGCGGGGTGGCCGCGATCCACATCCGGACCAGGGGCATGGAGCACTCCGGCAAATCCAGATCGCAAATCACCGCCTCCCACGGCTCATGCACCAGCACCTCGTCGAGGGCGGCCACATCCTCGACTTGGCTGACCTCGCAGCCCTGGACGCCAAAAACGGCCCGGATTGAGTCGGCCTCGGGGCCGGCCGCCATGGCCAGCAAGACCTTCCAGGCCGGAGCCACCGGCGGGGCCGCGAGGAGCAAGCGCACCCGTTCGCGCAGGCGGGCCGCCTCCACTGGGAGCGGAAAAAAATCAGTCGCGCCGAGTTCGCTGGCGATTTCCGCCGCCTCTTCGCTCGCGAGAATGCCCGAGAGCACCAGAATCGGCGTGCGGTTGAACCGCTTGTAGGCGGCCGAGCGCAGCATCCGGCAAAAGGCCCAGCCGTCGATCTCGGGCATGTACAGGTCGGTGATGATCAGCGCGGGCTGGCTGCGGGCCATCCCCCGGAGGGCCTCAGCGGCGGACCGGCAGGAGAGCACTTGCCAGGACTGGTGAGCGAGAATACCGGCAAGCAGGTCCAACTGAATCGGGTCGTCGTTAACTAAAATAACGACGGGCAGAGTGGGCGAATCGGCGGCGGTCATCAGGGTGCGGGGAGAGCGGCGGGCCCGGGAGGTGTCTCAAGGCGGCGCGCATGCTCAGCCAGCACCGCTTTGATCTGGGCGGCAAGTACGGAGAATACCCCAGTCATATCCAGGCCGTGGGCGAGGGCCGATTCGGCTTCGGCGGCGGCAAAGTGCAGCCCCTTGGCCGAGAAGTTGGCGGCCGCCGCCTTCAGGCTGCGCAGGATGCGGGTGAGCAGCGCGGTGTTGCCGGCGGCATGGGCCGCGCAGGCCCGGTCGAAGTAAGTCGAGACCTCCCCGCAGAACTGCGACAACATTTCATGGGCCAGCGGGGTGTCGCCACCCAGGCTGGCCAGCAACTCGTCCCAGTCGATGGCCGCCGGTTCCTCCTTGGGCGTGGCCAAG
>CAMBUJ010000275.1 GCA_945871005.1 Opitutus sp. GAS368
CCGGCGGAGGCCAGACCCGCCGCCAACCCCAGCAACACCGGCAGAGGAAAACGTTGGTCGTCCCGGTAAATGTCCCGCGTGCACGTCGCCAGATTGGGCGGGCCGGCCAGACTCCGGAACTCCGGGTCGATCCACGGCATCACCAAGCCGCTGGTGCCGGCGGGATGCCCGGTGAGTTCACCAATGACCCCGATCAGGTGAGCGTGATTTCCCGCAGCCAAACAGGCCGCCATTTCATCGGCAGGAAACCCGTCGCTGGTGACAGCACCCTTGAACAGTTTCACCGCCACCGCTTGCCCTGCCTCATGCGGAGACGGTTGCCAGTGAGCTTTGTGGATCACGCCCGAGGCGCCTTCGCCGAGTTTTTCCCCCAGCTTAAAATCCCCCCACGGCAAGCGGGCCACGGCTAGACTGGGGCCGCGCGGCGCCGTCGAAACCGGATTCCCGCCAAACGCCAACCAGGTCAACCGGGGCAATTGCAGCAGCCACTCCGGCAAAGCGGTGAACCGGTTGGCGGAAATCCGCATCAGCTCGAGCCCAACGCAGCCGCGCATCGCCTCTGGCAAAACGGCCAGTTGATTGCCGGCGAGCATCAGTTTTTGCAAGCGCACGCAGCTGCCGATTGAGTCGGGCAGCGCGGAAATCTGATTATCAGTGAGAATTAACCAGCGTAACGTAGGGGAAATGGCGGCAGCCGGAACCGTGCGAATACCGTTCGATTTAAACCCCACCATCTCAAGACGAGGGCAGGAGGACAGCACCTCGGGCAGCTGGGTAAAGCGATTATCCGAGCAGAACAGCACCCGTAACTGGCTCAGGTGCGAAAGGTCATCCGGGAGCGCCGACAACTGGTTACCCGAGAGATTCAGGACTTCAAGGGTGTCGGCCAACTCGAAGATTTCCCGCGGAAATTCCCGCAGGTCACAGGCAAGATCGAGCCGCGTGATCCCCTTCAGCTGACCGGAGCGCAAGGCGGCAAGAGTGGCGGCGGGAGTCGTCATAGGTCGAATGGCAGGCCTATTCACCGCAGAAGAAGAAAGCGGGGCGACACCTAAAAACCAAAGCCCGCCAACCCCGAGCCGAGCTGGAGCCCCGCGCTCCTTCCCAGGCGCATGCCCGCACACGCACAGCGGGCATTGTCGCCAGATCGTAACGCTAACGCCATAAATTCGACACGCGTTGGTCACATAGTGCTGGTCCAGCCAACAGCCCCCTACCACTCCGCACCGCCCTCACCGCACCCTTGTGAAACTCGCGATTGTTACCGAAACGTTCCCCCCCGAGGTCAACGGCGTGGCCATGACCTTCGGCGTGATCTGCAGCGAACTGGCCGCGCGCGGCCATGACCTCACCGTCTACCGGCCTCGCCGGGATGATCCGCCCTCCCCCGCCACCTCCGCCGCCTACAAGGTGGTCAGCCTGCCGGGAATGCCCATTCCCGGCTATCCGCTGCTTCGGCTCGGCCTGCCGGCAGCCCGCACCTTGAAACGCCTCTGGCGCGCCAATCCGCCCGATCTCGTGCATGTCGTGACCGAGGGGCCGCTGGGAGCCACCGCCGTTACCGCCGCACGCGCCCTCGGCCTGCCCGTCAGCTCCAGTTTCCACACCAATTTCCACACTTACACGCGTTCCTACGGCTACGGGGCTTTCCACCACCTCACCCTCGCCTGGCTGCGCCACGTCCACAACCGCACCCGCCGCACCTTCGTGCCCACCCCGGAATTATGCGAAGAACTCTCCGCGGTCGGCTTCCGCGATCTCGCCGTGCTTTCCCGCGGCGTTGACACCCGCCAGTTCAGCCCCGCGCGCCGCTGCGATGCGCTGCGCGCCAGTTGGAACGCCTCCCCCGACACCCCTGTGGTCCTGCACGTCGGGCGCATGGCCGCGGAGAAAAACTACGAGCTGGTCTTCCGCAGCTTTGATGCGATGCGCGCCGCCAATCCGCGCTGCCGTTTTGTCCTCGCCGGCGAGGGGCCGCTCAAAGCCCGCCTCGTCCGCGAGCACCCTGAGTGCATTTTTACCGGCTTTTTTTCGCGCGAGGAAATAGGCCGCTACTACGCCTCCGCCGACATCTACATTCACGCGAGCCTGTCCGAGACGTTTGGCAACGTGCTCACCGAGGCCATGGCCAGCGGGCTGGCCGTGGCCGGCTTCAACTACGCGGCCGCCTTTAAGTTTATCCGCGACGGCGAAAACGGCCTGAGCGTCCCCTGCGACCGCCCCGAGGAACTGATCCAAGCAGGCGTGCGACTAGCCACCGACACCGCGTTACGCGAAAAAGTACGCCGGGCCGCGCGAGGCACTGTTGAACCACAATCGTGGTCCAAGGTCATTGTTCGCTTTGAGCAGGACCTCGCCGCTATCATCGCCGAAAACAAGGGTCAGGCCACCTGCCAGACCCAATTCGCATAACCCCCATGGCAACGCCCATCCTCATCTTTACCGCCGGTTACGGCGAAGGCCATAACGCCGCCGCCCGCGCCCTTGCCGCCGCTTGCGACGACACCTACGGCCCCGGCACCGCGCGCATCGTCGACCTGTTTGCGTTAACCAATCCGCGCTTCAATCAGATCAGCCGCCGCGCCTACCTCTCCACAATCAACAACGCCCCGCGGCTCTGGAGCCGGCTCTACGCCTGGATCGACCGGTCCAATGTCGTGCCCAGCTGCCTTTGGCTGCTCGGCCGCGAACGCCGGCTCCTCGCCCAAATCATCGCCGCCGAAAACCCCGCGGTGCTTTGCAGCACCTATCCAGTTTACGCGTTCCTGCTCGAGCGACTCCAGCAAGACGGCCACCGGCTCCCGCCCCACTTCAACGTCGTCACCGATTCGATCAGTATCAATTCGCTCTGGTGGCGCGCCGGTGCCGCAGGGTGGTTCGTGCCCAATACCGATTCGGCCGACGTCATGCGCCAAGCGGGACAGGCGGACGCCCTCCTCCACGTGAGCGGGTTCCCCGTTCCGTCGTTTTTCGGCGCCAACGCCGCCCGGCTCAGTCCGCCCGACCTAAGCACTCCCGGCACCGCCCCGCGCGTGCTTTACATCATCAACTCCGGCACTAACCACGCGTTCGAAACCGCGCAGCGTCTGATCGCTGAAACCGCGTGGGAAATCACCATCGCCGTGGGGCGCAACGAAACCCTGCGCCGCGAGCTGGAAAAACTCGCCGAGGGCCGCGCTCTCCCCGTCCACTGCCTCGGCTGGACCGATCAAATCCCCCACTTGCTCATGACCCACCACGTCGTGATCAGCAAAGCCGGTGGCGCCACGACCCAAGAGGCGATTGCCGCGCGTTGCCCCATGATCGTCAACCAAATCGTCCCCGGCCAGGAGGAGGGCAACTACGAGCTGCTTCGCCGCACCGGAGCGGGGGCCCTCGCCACCACTCCCGCCGCGGTCATCGAGTCGTTGCGCGCCGCCTTCGCCGAACGCGGCGCTCGTTGGCAGCAGTGGCGCAACGCCCTCGCCCCGATCGTGCGCAATGAGGCCGCCACCACCATCGCCCGCCACTTGGGCCGAGTCGCTAACCTGCCCGCTGGCACCCCCGCCCCAGTGGCGCCAGCCCCGGCTTCGGCCGCTCCCACGCCTCCCTCCGCCGCCATCGCGTCATGAAGATCCGCTTCATCCTCAATCCGGTTTCCGGTCGCAACGCCCGCAACGCCCGTCTGCTCCCGGTGCTGCGTGACTTCATTGGCGCGCGTTCGCTCGACGCCGATGTCCACC
>CAMBUJ010000276.1 GCA_945871005.1 Opitutus sp. GAS368
CCTCGCCGAGCTGATCGGAGGCACGGCGGCGATGGCCACCTTGGGCACGCCGTTCACCACTGCGGCGGATTTCAACAACCCCAATCAGGTCAAGGTGGTCTTCGCCCCGGGCGACGGGCGGGCGCTGTATTTTTCGCGAGCGCCCATCCCCTACGCGCGCGACCGCTCTGGGGTGGTCGACGACGCCTGGGTTTTGGCCAACCCCTGCTTCAAGCACCTCGGTCTTTACGCGTATCAGGCCGATTTGATCGAGCGGTTCGCCCAGTTGCCGCTGGGGCGCTACGAACAGTTGGAAAAACTCGAGCAGTTGCGCGTGCTGGAGAACGGCTACGAGATCCGCTGCGGGGTGACCACCGATCCGACCATCGGCGTGGATACTCCGGAGGATGCCGTGAAGTTCGCCCAGTGGCTGGGCTGAGTAGTACGCAGTAACCTTCAACGTGTCGGATTAAAAGCGGTTGTCTCGCGAAGTAGTCGAAGGGAGCGAAGGAACCTGCCTGTGCTGCTTTGGTTTGGTAATTCTTCCGGCTTCGCTCTCTTCGCGAGACAAACGGATCGATCTCGGGTAGACGCCGTGCGACTTTGGATTTTAGTACGATTTATAATCCGGCAACTCGAAGGTTATTACCTACTCGGCCGCTCGGAGCAGACTGGAAGTCTGCGCTACTTTTTAAGGTCATACTGCGATCGCCTCAGGCGCGCAGCTGCTGGCCGCGGACCAGATCCTGAAACAGCCCGGCGCTCGCCACCAGTTCGTCATAGGTGCCGGACTGGACAAGCGCGCCGCCTGACAGCACGAAGATGCGGTCGCAGTGTTTCACGGTGGAAAGCCGGTGGGCAATGAACACCGCGGTGCGGTCGCCGAGGTTGTGCTCGAGCGCCTGCGAAATGAGCTGCTCGCTCAGGGTGTCCAGCGCACTGGTCGCCTCGTCGAAGATAAAACACGCCGGCTCGGCCAGCAGGGCGCGCGCGATCGCCAGACGCTGGCGTTGCCCGCCCGAGAGCATCGAGCCGCCTTCGCCCACCCGGGCGTCGAGCCCGCCGGGCAAGGCGGCGATGAACTCCCACGCGTTGGACTTTTCGCAGGCCAGGCGGATGGCCTCGTCGGTCGCGTCGGGGCGGGCCACACGGAGGTTGTCGCGCAACGTGGTGTTGAAGAGAAACGGGTCCTGCGGGACCACGCCGAAGTGGCGGCGCAGCGCCGAGCCGGCCACGGTTTTTAGGTCGATGTCGCCGATGCGAATGGCGCCGGCTTGCGGGTCGTAGAGGCGCAGGAGCAGCTGGGTGATGGTGGTTTTGCCCGCGCCGGATGGGCCGACAAAGGCGACCCGCTCGCCGGGGCGCAGAGTCAGCGAGAGGTCGCGCAGGACGGGGCGGTCGGGCTCGTAGCCGAAGGTGACGTGATCGAGGGTGATCGCGGCGCGCGCCGGCAGTTGGCGGGTGGCGTGCTCGGCGTCGGGGGTGCTGCTGGCGGTATCGAGCACGTTGCCAATACGCACCAGCGCGGCGGCGGCGGCCCCCCACAGCGTGAAGGCGGTGAACAACTGTTGGAGCGGGCCCATCAGGCCGAGGTACGCGGCTAGGCAGGCCGCGACGATGCCCAGGTCGATGTGGCCGTCGAGGTAGCGCCAGGTGCAGGCGGCCATCAGCCCGGCGTAGCAGATGTAGGAGAGCGTCTCCTGCTTCATCCATTCCTGGTGGGAGAGGATGTCGCGCTCGTAGGTTTTGCGCCCGATCACACCGGCCTGCTGCTCGAAGTCGCGCACCACCTGGGTTTCCATCGCGTAGAGTTTAACCGCCTTGTTGCCGCGCAGCAGATCGGCGACCTGGCCGCTGATGTTGCCCTCCAGCGCCTGGAATTCCTTTTGGATGCGTTCCACGTTTTGGCGCGAGCGCAGCATCATGTGCACGCTCATCGTGGCCGCACCCATGAGCAGGGCGGCGAGGGCGCCGTCCCACTGCCAGAACAGGGCGATGGTCATCAGCACGAACACGATGGCGCTGGGCAACGCCATGGTGGCGTGCTGGAAAAACTGCATGACCGCGTTGAGCGGCGAGCCGAACAGGTAGCTAAAGAGTTCGCCGGAGGAATGGGCGCCGTGGAAGCGCAGGCAGAGCTGGTTAACGTGGCGGAAAAACTTGGCGCGCAGGGCGAAGATGATGTTTTCGCGCGCCCGGGTGAACAGCCGGTAGCCGAAGTGCCAGAAGGTCATGCGGGCGATGACGGTGAGCACGAGGTAGCCGGCGGCCAGCCAGAGGAGCCGGCGCCAGCGCTCGGCAACGGCGATGTCCTGGACGTCGAGCACGTAGGAAAACAGCCATTTGGGGAAAATGTTCTGGGTGGCGACCGCCCCGCCGCTCAGGCCGACGAGCACGGTGGCCCAGAACAAGGCCGCGCGATTCTGCAAAATCAGCGGCCAGACATGGCGGCGGAACGGAGAGCGCACGGGCGCGTTGGCGGTGGTCGGCATGGGGAGCGGCGGTTTGAGGCTTTGAATCGTTCTCGTTCTCCCTGCCGCTTTCCGGGGGTGGCAGCCTAACCCAGAATCCGCCGCAGGCTGTCGAGGTCCATCACCGTGGCCAGGCTCTCCTCCTGCACCACCGCCGCCGCCAACTCGGACTTCTCCCGCTGCAGCGCGCGGATCTTTTCCTCCACCGTGTTTTTGGCGATCAGGCGGTAGGCCATCACCGTGCTCTTTTGCCCAATACGGTGGGTGCGGTCGATCGCCTGCGCTTCCACCGCCGGATTCCACCACGGATCATAGAGGATAACATAGCTCGCCGCCGTCAGGTTCAGGCCGGAACCGGCCGCCTTCAGCGACAACAAGAACACCGGCGGGCCGTCGGCGGCTTGGAATTTGTCCACCAGGGCCTGGCGGTTTTCGGTCTGGCCGGTGAGCAACAAGTGCCCGATGCCGCGCACCGCCAACTCGGTGCGGATCAGTTCGAGCATGCTCACGAACTGGGAGAAAACCAACACGCGGTGCCCCTCGGCGACCAGCGGCTCCACGGTGTCGAGCAGCGCGTCCAACTTGGCGCTGCTCGGGCGGGCGGGCGCGTCCTCGTCGGTGGTGTCGATCACTGCGTTGGCGGCGTCTTCCGCACCCGCGGTGGTCGCGGCCGACTCGGCCAGGAGGGCGCTGGGGGCGATTTTTTTGGGCGGACGGCCGCGTTTTTTGGCGGCGACTTGCTCGACCGGGTCGAGCGCGGTGTGGCCGATCAGGCGCGGGTCGCAGCAGATCTGGCGCAGGCGCAGGAGCGACTGGAGGATGTTGAAGCGCTGGGCGTCGAACTGGCGGGCGTCGCCCACCTTGAGCAGGAGTTGGCGGGCGCGTTTGAGCTCGGCCTCGTAGAGCGCGCGTTGGGCGCCTTCGAGTTCGCAGCTGATTTCCTCTTCGATGCGCGCGGGCAGGTCGCGGGCCACCTGGTTTTTGGTGCGGCGCAACAGGAAGGGGCGCACGCGGGTGGCCAGGCGGGAGCGGGCGCCGGCCGGGTCTTCCTTGTCGTTGTAAAGGCGCTGGAAACTGGCCTGCGAACCGAGCAGGCCGGGCTGGGCGAAGGCCACCAGGCTCCACAGGTCGAGCAGGCGGTTTTCGATCGGCGTGCCGGTGAGCACCAGGCGGTGGCGGGCGGGCAAGGCGCGCGCCGCCCGGGCGGTGGCGCTGCCGGGGTTTTTGATGTTCTGGCCTTCGTCGAGCACCACGGCGTCCCAGTCGAG
>CAMBUJ010000277.1 GCA_945871005.1 Opitutus sp. GAS368
AGCGGGCTCAGCCCCGCCTTCTCTGCAGATTGCTGCACCTTTTGGCCATGCTGGTCCACGCCCGTGAGGAAGTAGGCGGGTCGGCCCCGCAGCCTTTCGAAGCGGGTGAGCACGTCGGTGAGCACCTTTTCGTAGGCGTGACCGAGGTGAGGGGAACCGTTCACGTAGTCGATGGCGGTCGTGATGTAGAAGTTCTTCATGGGCGGGAGGGGGGCAACAGAACCCACGCCGCAATAAATGTCGAAGAATTTGCGGGTTCAGTCCGGCACACCGCCCGCACTGGGCACGCGCAGGGGGGCGTTCCCGCACGCAAACCCGCAAACTACCCGCGCCCAGCAATATTAGTTGACCCTAACTCGAAACCACTGAAGTTAGCCGAGGCTAATTTTCATATGGGACGCAAACCACTCCTTCTCGCGCTCGTACTTAAACTGCTTCTCGGCGCAGTGACGGTGGCCGCCCCCGCCGGCACCTCCTCCCCGCGCCCGCGGGTGCTGACCACCTTCACCATCCTTGCCGATATGGCGCGCAACGTCGCCGGCGAACATGCCGACGTCGACTCCCTGACCAAACCCGGCGCGGAAATCCACGGCTACGAGCCGACCCCGCGCGACATCGTCAAAACCCAACGCGCCTCCCTGGTGATCTGGAACGGGATGAATCTGGAGCGCTGGTTCGAGCCGTTTTTCGCCAACGTCAAAAACGTGCCCCAGGCCGTGGTCACCGCCGGCATCGAGCCGTTGGGCATCACCGAGGGCCCTTACACCGGTAAACCCAACCCGCATGCCTGGATGTCGCCGCTCAACGGCCTGATTTACGTGGAAAACATCCGCGCCGCCCTGGTGCGCGTCGATCCCGCCAACGCCGCCGCCTACTCCGCCAACGCCCTCGCCTACTCCGCCAAAATCCGCGCGCTCGACGCCCCGGTGCGCGCCCAACTCGCCCGCATCCCCGAGGCCCAGCGCTGGCTGGTGACCAGCGAAGGCGCCTTTTCTTACCTGTGCCGCGATTACGGGCTGCGCCAACTCTACCTCTGGCCGATCAACGCCGATGCCCAAGGCACCCCTCAGCAGGTCCGCCGCGTAATCGACGCCGTGCGCACCCACCAAGTCCCGGTGGTGTTCAGCGAAAGCACCGTCAGCGACAAACCCGCCCGCCAAGTGGCCAAGGAAACCGGAGTCCGCTACGGTGGCGTCCTCTATGTGGACTCGCTCACCGAGCCCTCCGGCCCCGCGCCCACCTACCTGGCTCTACTTGAAGCCAATGCCCGGACCATCGTCGGCGCCTTCCTCAACGAACCATAACCGCCCACCCGCTCTTCACCGTGCCCCCCGCCCCTGTCCCCGCCGCTGCCCCGACCGAAACGCCGCTCCTGCTGGAGGCCGCCGGCGTCACCGTGACCTACAACAACGGCCACACCGCCCTGCGCGACGCCAGTTTCCGCCTCGAGGGAGGCACGATCTGCGCGCTCGTCGGGGTCAACGGCTCCGGCAAGTCCACCCTGTTCAAGGCGCTGATGGGCTTCGTCAAACCCACCAGCGGCCAGGTGGCCATCGACCACCAGCCGGTGCGCGCCGCCCAACGCCGCAGCTGGGTCGCCTACGTGCCCCAGGCCGAGGAGGTCGACTGGAGTTTCCCCGTCAGTGTCCACGACGTGGTCATGATGGGGCGCTACGGTTACATGAACTTCCTGCGCACCCCGCGCGCGGCCGATCGCGAGGCGGTGGCCGAAAGCCTCCAGCGCGTCGGCATGTGGGAGTTCCGCGACCGCCAGATCGGCGAACTGTCGGGGGGGCAAAAAAAACGCGTTTTCGTGGCCCGCGCCCTCGCCCAACGCGGCCGGATCATCCTGCTCGACGAGCCTTTCACCGGCGTCGACGTCAAAACCGAGGAGGCGATCATCGCCCTGCTGCGCGAGTTACGCAGCGAGGGCCGGCTCATCCTCGTGTCCACCCACAACCTCGGGTCGGTCCCCGAGTTCTGCGACCAAGTCGTGCTGATTAACCGCACCGTGCTCGCCTACGGCCCGACCGCCGAGGTATTCACCTCCGCCAACCTCACCCGCGCCTTCGGCGGCAGCCTGCGCCACTTCGACCTCGCCCAGTCCACCGTCCAGGACCACGACGGCCACCACATCACGGTGCTCACCGACGACGAACGCCCGCTGGTCCTCGGCAAGAGCGGCCACCTCGAATACCTCGGGCGCGCCGGCCGCGAAAAACTCATCTCCGAGCGCGAGGAAAACCCCGACGCCAAATGAGCCCCCGCCTCGCATCCCTGTCCCCGTCTGGCCCCGCCTCCGTGGCTCACTCCCGCCCCGCCCCACTCCGCACGCCATGAACACCTGGCTGACTCCGTTCCACTACGACTACATGGTCACGGCCCTGTGGACCTGCACCCTGATCGGCGGGGTCTGCGGGCTGCTTTCGGGGTTCATCACCCTAAAAGGCTGGTCGCTGATGGGCGACGCCCTTTCACACGCCGTGGTGCCGGGGGTGGCGCTGGCCTACCTCGCCGGCCTGCCCTTCGCCCTCGGGGCCTTCACCAGCGGACTCCTCGCCGCCGGGGCCATGGCACTGGTTAAAATGAAAACCCCGGTGCGCGAAGACGCCGTGATCGGCATCGTCTTCACTTCGTTTTTCGCCCTCGGGCTGCTGCTTATCTCGCTTTTCCCGAGTCGGGTGGACCTGAAAAGCATTATTTTTGGCAACATCCTCGGGATTTCCGCCGGGGATGTCCTCCAGGTGGTGATCGTATCCGGGCTTTGTTTACTGGTGATCGCTCTAAAATGGCGCGATCTGCTCCTGTTCTGCTTCGACCCCAACCAGGCCCGCACCCTCGGCCTGCCCGTGGGTTTTCTCCATGTCCTGCTGCTGCTGCTGCTCTCGGCCACGGCGGTGGCGGCCCTGCAAGCGGTCGGGGCGATTCTGGTGATCGCCGTCCTAGTGACACCGGGGGCCACCGCCTACCTGCTGACCGACCGCTTCGGCGTGCTCCTGCTGCTCGGGGCGGGGATCGGCGCGGTCACCGCGTTTGTCGGGGCGTACGCGAGCTACTTTTTCGACGGTGAAACCGGCGGCTGCATCGTGACCCTGCAAACCCTGGTGTTTCTCACCGCGTTGGTGTTTGCGCCCAAACACGGCCTGCTCGCCGGACGCCGCAGCCGCAACCGCCTTTGCCTGCTCAAGGGAGTGACCTCGCCATGATCGAGACGCTGCTCGAGCCCTTCCAGTACGGCTTCATGCTGCAAGCCTTCGCGATCGGCGCGCTGGTCGCCACAGTGGGGGCGGTGCTCTCCTGTTTTCTGGTGTTGCGCGGCTGGTCGTTGATGGGCGACGCCATTTCCCACGCGGTGCTGCCGGGCATCGTGCTGGCCTACATCGCCGGAGTGCCGCTGGCCGTCGGGGCGTTTGGCAGCGGGCTGTTCTGCGCGGTATCCACCGGCTGGATCAAACGCCACAGCCGCATCAAAGAGGACACGGTGATGGGCGTGGTCTTTACCGGCATGTTCGCCTTCGGGTTGGTGTTGTTTTCAAAAACCCCCTCCGACCTGCACCTCGACCACATCCTGTTTGGCAACATCCTCGGCATCACCCCGGGGCAGATTCGGGAAACCACCGTGCTTTGCCTGATCGTTCTCGGCGTGATTCTCACCCTGCGGCGCGACCTGGTGCTGGTGTGTTT
>CAMBUJ010000278.1 GCA_945871005.1 Opitutus sp. GAS368
GGCATCACGCTGGAAACCATCGTGACCGAGCTCGTCGCGCAGTACGGCTGGGAAGAGCTGGGAGCGCGCATCGAGGTGCGCTGCTTCACCCAAGACCCGAGCGTGAAATCGAGCCTGACCTTTTTGCGTAAAACGCCCTGGGCGCGTAAAAAGGTCGAAGACCTCTTCCTTCGTAGCCGGAGGTAAAGCCCGGACCGACCCCGCCCAGCGCCGCCTGCGCCGCAATGCAGCGGGGGCAGGGGCGCTTGCCGCCAGCGCCCCGCCGCTCAGGCGGCGAAGCCGAAGCGCGTTTTGATGTCGGAGGCGTCCACTTGGAGGGAGTCCTCCAAGAGCTGGGCGACGATCCGCTCGGCGGCAATTTTGAGCATGTGGTCAAACTGGTGTTTGGTCAGCGCGCCGCCCTCATGGCGAATCGCGGTGATGCGGGCGTGGATCTGCAGCAGACTCATGAGGAAATCCTCAGCCTCGATGGGGTCTGCGGCAAAGTGGGTTTGCACGGCGGTGTTGTGCTGGGGGAAGACAATGTAATCGATGGTGAATTTAGTGAGCATAACCAGGGGGAGTTAGGGTTTTTGGGGGCGGATCGAGGCGGGGCTGAGCCTGCTGGCAGGCGATGGATTGTCCGGTCGGGAGGACCGTTTTTCGCCTGGAAGCAGGCTCCGCCCTTCGGGACGGTAAGATCGAGGTGACGGCCGGCGGGGGGTGGCGTTAATAGACGAGGTTGAGGTGGGGGTGGCGGAACACCTTGTGCTTGATCGCTTGCAGTTCGGCCTCGGCCTCCAGCCAGATGGCGAGGTCGCAGTTGCGTGGGCAGCCTTGCTCCTTCCAGAGCTCGAAGGCGCGGCGGCTGATATCTTCATGGGTGATGGCGTGTTCCTCGGCCATTTCCTCGGCCAAGGGGGGGAGTAGGGTAGTCATGGGGGTAGGGGCGACGGTGGTTTTTGGTGGGGCGCAAGGCGCAGTGGGGACGGAGGGCGAGGCCGACCATTACGGGTAAGCCAAAACCGGAACGGGCCGTCATCGGATGAACGAAATCCCTGCCAGATTCAGCACGCGCAAAGATACGCCGGTTGGGGGCTGAAAGCTAGGGGAGGGGAGGGATTTTCACGCGATGCAGTGGCTGAAAGTTGAGGTGGTGTAGGCGTGGGCTTGCCCCTGTGGCGGCGGCAGGCTTTAAGCAATTCGGCATCATGTTCTCCAAACCGACACCACCGTGGATTGTGCTGGGAGGCTTTGGGCTCGCCTGCATGGCGGGAGGCATCAACGCGGTGGGTTTTTTGGGCATGCACCATCAGGCAATTTCGCACATGTCGGGCACCGTGACCGTGCTGAGCAATGAGCTGGCCACGGGGCGCTTTTCCCTGGCGGTTTATGCAGCTGCGGTCGTGCTCGCGTTTTTTTTGGGCAGCGTGCTCAGCGCGGCCATTATTCAGGAAAGCACGATCAAGCTGGGGCGACGGTATGGGGTGGCGCTGGTGCTCGAGTCGGCGCTGCTGTTTGCCGCCAGCCGCATGCTCATGACCGGCAACTATGCCGGCGATTGTCTGGCGGCGATGGCCTGCGGGCTGCAAAACGCGATGGCCTCCCATTACAGCGGGGCGGTGGTGCGCACCACCCACATGACCGGGATCATAACCGACGTGGGCATCGCGGTGGGTTTGCGCCTGCGCGGGGTTCCCCTGGATTGGCGCCGGGTGCGACTGTGGTTGGTCTTATTGGCCGGGTTTTTCAGTGGCGGAGTTCTCGGCAGCCTCGGCTATACCCAGATCGGCATCGCCACCTTGCTGATTCCTGCCACCCTAGCCGGGGTCGCCGGGGTGGGGTATTTCTGTTTTAAGCAGTGGGGGCGGTGAAGGCCGTTGGCCCCGGACGCAGGGGAGGACTCACGAATTTTGGACGGTGGACGGATTTTCTGTGGAAACGCGGTTCTGCGGGCGGGCAAACACCCCGCGCACGCGCCCGGGGCCACCGAGCCCAACGCCCTCCCAATGCCCAACCGCTAGGCTTCGCCCCCGCGCCCCCCTTGAGCTCACGCTCAAGGCCACACGAATATCGACTCCGCTGCCCATCCCAATAGCCGCCCTGATTGAACGTTGAATGTTGGCTGAGGCCTTGAGCGTGAGCTCAAGGATGCCCTAACCCACCACGTGATACCCTAACGGGTTCTTCGACCGTTCCTGTGGGTAGGTAAAACGTAATCAAGACTCCGGATTTTTTAACCGACGATTCAACGGGACGCGAAGTGGATAAATCTAATTGATTAACCAGTGATTGCGTTGTTCTTTGCGCAACTTCGCGAGCCTTCTCGGTAGAATGGATCGCGACTCTCGTTTTGGAGTCATTTTGTGTTTTTTGTGGCCAAAGGCTTGGGGCGCCCCACCGAAAACGTCGCGGAACCCCTGACTCGGATTAACCGCCTTGGTTTAATCCACTTGGATGGCTTGCTATTACCGCTTACTCGATTCCACCACTCCAAAGCCCCTCCCCGTGCGCACGTCAGGATTGACGCCCGCAACCTCCCACGATTTGACAAAATCTCTCAAATTCTATCATGCGTTACTCCCAGCACCTTGAAAACCCCGACGTCATCCTGATCGGCACCGGCGTCATGTCCGCCAATCTCGGCGTGCTGCTCAAGCGCCTCGACCCATCCCTGTCGATCCAGGCCTACGAGGTCACCGAGGAGCTCGCCCAGGAGGCCTCGCACGGCTGGAACAACGCCGGCACCGGTCACGCCGGCATCTGCGAACTCAGCTACACGCCCACCCAGGCCGCCGACGGCACGGTCGACGTGTCCAACGCGATCAAGATTTTCGAGCAGTTCGAAAAGTCCCGCCAGTTCTGGGCCACCGCGGTGGCCGAGGGCATCATCGACCAGCCCAAGCAGTTCATCAACCCGGTGCAGCACCTCAGCTTCGTCCACGGGGCCAAGTGGGTCGATTACCTGCGCGCCCGCCACACCGGGATGGCCGCCCACCACTTTTTTGCCGACATGGTGTTCGCCACCGACCGCGCCACCGTCGGCAAGTGGGCCCCGCTGCTCACCGCCTGCCGCGGCGAGGTGCCCATCGCCGCCACCAAGATGGAGACCGGCACCGACGTGAACTTCGGCGCGGTTTCCCGCAAGCTGCTGCACTGGCTCAGCGCCCAGCCCCGCTGCGGCATCGCCTCCAACCACCGCGTCGTCGGCTTGGACAAAACCGCCTCCGGCTGGAACCTGAAAATCCGCGATCTCGCCACCGGCCAGATCCGCAGCAATCAGGCCAAGTTCGTCTTCGTGGGCGGCGGCGGCGGCAGCATCCAACTCCTCCAAAAATCCGGCATCCCCGAGAGTAAGGGCCTGGGCGGCTTCCCCATCGGGGGCCAATGGCTGGTCTGCGACAACCCCGAGGTCGTCGCCCAGCACGAGGCCAAGGTCTACGGCCAACCCCTCGACGCCGCCCCCACCATGGCGGTGCCCCACCTCGACACCCGCATCCTCGACGGCAAGAAGACCCTGCTCTTTGGCCCCTTCGCCTCCTGGACCACCAAGTTCCTCCACAAAAAAGGCAGCGTCCTCGATCTGCCCGGTTCGATCAAACCGCACAACCTCGCCACCCTGCTCAAAATCGGCGCGACCAACCTCGATCTGGTCAAATACCTCGTCCAACAGGGCACCCAGTCGATGGA
>CAMBUJ010000279.1 GCA_945871005.1 Opitutus sp. GAS368
TGCCCGCCGTACTCCAATATCAGGCCACCCCCAAGCTGCAGGAAACCGCCTACTTGGCCGCCTACGTGACCAACCGCAGCGAACTGCCCTTCCTCGCCGGCGCGCTCAACGTGTTCCTCGACGAGACTTTCGTGACCACTTCGCGCCTCGCCGCCACCATGCCGGGGGAAAAGTTCACCCTTAATCTCGGCGCCGACGAGGGCCTGGCGATTAAACGCAAGATCGTCTCCCGCTTCACCGAGGACACCGGGTTCACCACCCGCAGCCGACGCACCACCTACGACATCGTGATGACGCTCACCAACAACAAGCGCACTGCCGAGCGCGTGGTGATTCAGGACGTCGCACCGGTGTCGCGCGACGAGAAGATCGTCGTCGATCTGATCGCTCCGGCGGCGCGCGAGTTGCTCAAACCCGAGGAGGCGGCGGTGCAACCGCCCAAGGTCGGCATCGCCCGTGACGGCGAAGGCAAACTCACCTGGCGTCTCGACCTAAAACCGGGCGAGAAGCGCGAGATCCCGCTGAAGTTCTCGATCGAGCATCCCGCTGACTTGTCCGTGACCGGCGTGGAGTAGGCGCCGGTAAAGGGGGGGGGCGGAGCGGAGCTGGAGCTCCGCGGTCCGGGAGGAACGCCGAGCTCCAGCTCGGCCTCGGAGTGGAGCGCGGAGCTCCAGCTCCGCTCTGGCGCGACTGCGTACGACGGCTTGCGAAGCGGTGCGCCCCGGCCATGCTCCCCGCTTTCTCGCCATGAAAAATCTCCGGACGCTTCTCACCCTCACCGCCTTCCTCGCCATGTTTTCCTTATCCCAAGCTGCTGATCGCCCCAATGTCGGCGACCCCGCTCCCGTAGCCACCGCCACCACCGAACAGGGCGTCGAACTGAACCTCGCCGATGTTTACACCTCCAGCCCCTACACGCTGGTGTTCTTTTACCCCAAAGCGTTCACCCCCGGCTGCACCGCTCAAAGCTGCTCGCTGCGCGACGGCTACGAGGCCTTGGCCAAACTCGGAGTCACCATCATCGGGGTGAGCACCGACACGGTGGAAAAACAGAAGAAGTTTAAGGAGGAATATAAACTCCCCTACACCCTGATCGCCGACATCAACAAGGTCGTCCTGAAGGCGTTTGGCCAAAACGCGCTGATGTTCGCCAGCCGCCAGGCCTTTCTGATCCACGACGGCAAAGTGGTGTACGTCGACACCAAGGGCACCACCAAGGACCAAGCCGACCAAATCCTGAAATTCCTCGCCCCGAAGCCCGCCGCGGCGACAGCCGGGGAGTAGCGCTCCGACCGTAGCGAAAGCGCGGAGCGATTTCGTGGCTCGCCGTTCCCCCCGCCCCAAACCTCGAAACGACTCCGTCGTCCCGCTACGCCTCGGAGCCCGCGCCGCGCTCCGGAATTCCGTAACGTAGCGGGAGCGCGGAGCGCTTTCGTGGCTCGCCGCTCCCACGCCCCAAACCTCGAAACGACTCCGTCGTCCCGCTACGCCTCGGAGCCCGCGCCGCGCCCTGCTAGCCGCCGAAATCGAACTTCACCTCGCCGGCAACCACCTTGAGTTTGGCCTCAAAGGGCTTGCCCGCCTTCGATATAAACCCCGGCACCATTCCGGTGACCTTCGCCGTCAGCAACTGCTGGACGAGGTCGGGGGTGATCTCTTTTTGGGCGATCACCTTCCACACCACGAAGCGGCAGCCGTTGCGCCAGTTGGAGCAGCCGTAGGCTTTTTTGCCCACCACCACGTCGCCCACGCACACCGGGCAGGCCCCGAGTGACTCGTCGCCCGCCGTGGCCTTTTGCGCCGCCTCCGCCACGTCGTAGGCCGGCTGGCCTTTTTTGTCGAAACGCAGGTGGGCGAAATGGGCCACCCCGGCCACCGTGATCGGTTGCGGCGTCAGGCTGCGTTTGTGGATGAGAATTTCGCGCGCCAGCACCGGCGCAATCTCCAGTCCCCAGAGCACCCCCGGCAGGACAAACTTGCAGCCGTCCTTCCACTTCGAGCAGCCGTAGCCGGTGCGCCCGCGGATCACCGGCGCCTGGCAGCACGGGCACGGCCCGAGATTGGCCAAGTTAACCGTCGCCTCGGCCTTGCCCTCCAAAATTTCGCGCGTGTAGGCGGCGACCTCCTGCATAAACACGTCCGGCTCGTAGTCGCCGCGCTCGATGCGCTTGAGTCGGTGCTCCCAGTCGCCGGTGAGCTCCGGGGATTTCAGGCGCTCGTCCTGCACCAGTGAAATGAGCGCGCGCCCCGAGTCGGTGCTCACCAGGTTTTTTTTGCGCCGCTCGACGTATTGGCGCGTGATCAACACCTCGATGATCGAGGCGCGCGTGGCCGGTGTGCCGACGCCCTTTTCCTTGAGCGCCTCCTTGAGGGTTTCGTCGGTCACGATCTTGCCGGCAGTTTCCATTAACTGGAGCAGGCTGGCCTCGTTGAAGCGCTTGGGCGCGGAGGTTTTTAACTGGGCGAGCTTCGGCTCGTGCGGGTTGCGCTCTCCCTCCTGGAAGTCGGGGAGTTTTTGCGCCGGCTCGGCCTCCTTTTCTTTGTCGTCGGAGAGGTCTCCGCCGTAGAGCGCCGCCCAGCCTGCATCGATCAACACGACCCCGCGGGCGCGAAACGGCTCCCCGGCCGACTCCGCATCGACCACCGTGACCGCGCGTACGCACGGCGGGTAAAACACCGCGATGAGCCGGGTCAGGACCGCGTCGTAAAGAAGCGCCTCGTCGCCGTCCAGGTTGCCGCCGGGCACCGGCGTGGGGATGATGGCGTGGTGATCGGAGACCTTTTTGTCGTCGATGATGCGCTTGGAAAACGGGAGCGCGCCCAGGTCGAGTTTGCCGATCTCGGCGGGTTTGAGCGTGCGCAGTTTTTCTAGCAGCGGGGCGATCGTCGGCTGGATGTCGGTGCTGAGGTAACTGCTGTCGGTACGCGGGTAGGTGAGGAGCTTTTTCTCGTAGAGACTCTGCGCGAGTTTGAGGGTCTGGTCGGCGGTGAACCCGTGGCGCTTGTTCATGTCGCGCTGCAGGGTGGTCAAATCGTAGAGCGAGGGCGGGTGGGCGAGGGTGTTCTTTTTGGCCACGCTGGTGATGACCAGGTCCTGGCCGGTGGTGCGCGCGACCACCGCCTCGGCCTCGGACTGCACGGCGAATTTACCCGTGGTGTGTTTGAACCCGGCGCCGCGGCAGACGGTGTGCACCTCCCAAAAAACCTCGGCGACGAAGCGCTCCACCTCGAGGTCGCGGCCGACGATCATGGCGAGAATGGGCGTCTGCACCCGTCCGAGGCTCAAGAGCAGGTTGCGCCGGCCGTATTCGACGGTGAAAAAGCGGGTCGCGTTAAGCCCGACAATCCAGTCGGCCTCGCTGCGGCAGCGTGCTGCGCGGTAAAGCCGGTCGAAGTCGGCGCCGGGTTGCAGCTGGGCGAAGCCCTTGGCGATGGCCTCGTTGGTCAGCGAGCTGATCCAGAGGCGGCGCACGGGCTTTTCGGTGCAGCCGGCCCATTCGAGAATGTAGCGGAAAATCAGTTCGCCCTCCCGGCCGGCGTCGGTGGCGCAGACGATTTCGGCGGCGTCGGTGAAGAGTTTTTTAACCGTGTCGAGCTGCTGCATGGCCCC
>CAMBUJ010000280.1 GCA_945871005.1 Opitutus sp. GAS368
TGGGGCTCGGTGAACTTGGCGACCGCGGGGGCGGCGGCCGGAGCGGCTGCGGCAGGAGCAGCATCTTGAGCGGAAAGGACGGCAACGGTGCCGAGGGCGAGCAAGGCGGCCTTGAACGTGGAGGTGAATTTCATGGTTGGGGGATGAGACAAGAAACGGCTAAAGGGAATTTGTGCCGTTATATAAGATAACTTTACAAACGAGGCCTCGGCCCATGGCAACTTTTTACTCCCCACTTGTGTAAGTAACTCATTCCCCACTCAGTTCCCTCACTACCCCATGCACCCCGATCAATTCTGGACGAGCCAAGACGGTCAGATTCTCACCTTTAAAAACAAAGACGCCCGCACGGTCAGCCTCCAGCTGGCCTTCTGGCCGCGCAACGCCTCCGAGCTCGAGTTCTGGGCCGAGCACCTCGGCCAGCTCAATTTCACCGAGCGCAGCACCCTCGCCCGCATCGGCATCGAAATGATCCCCAAGGGCCCGGGAACCCTCGAGGACGGCCGCCTTGTCCTCGAAGCCGAAGCCTTCCTCTACGACGACAGTTTCCCCACTGCCGGCTACTGGAAAAAACTCCTCCGCCCCGGGGTGGCCGTGGGCCGCCTGTTTTACGCCCCGGAATCCGCCAAACTGGCCACCGCCGACATCTGGGACGCGGTCCAGACCAACCGCCTCAAGCTGCCCAACACCATTAGCATCGACCGGCTCGGGCGCGTTTTCCTCACCCCCCACCACGTCCGCTACACCCTCAACCCGCGCCTCAAGCGGCCCGATTTCGAGCGCATGGTCAGCGGCGAGGCCGGCCGCGGTTACCTCGACAAAGTCCAGATGCGCCAGGAGACCAACCTGCTCACCATCGGCCCGCGCTCCGGGGTGCTCACCAGCTGCTCGATGTACCTGAAAGAGCACTACGTGCTGCTCAACCGCGGCGAGGGCAACTTCGGCATCCACACCAGCGCCGTCCTGCTCGACCCGGTAAAAACCTTCGGCACCAACATCATGTTGGAAATCTACAACACCGGCACGCAACCGGTGGTGAACCCCATGGTGTCGGTGGAGATTTTCAAAGCGCCCGCCGCCGCCACCACCAACGGCCAGGCCCCCGCCGACCCGGTGTTCAAGTCCCTATTGCGCCGCCGCACCCGCCTGCTAACCACCGCGACCGAGCTGTTCACCTGCATCGACACGCATCCGCCGAAAACCACCGCCGCCAAACCGCGCACCCGCATCTCGGTGCGCGGCCAGAGCGCCACCATGGAGAACTCCAGCTTGTTCCTGCGCACCGCCGGCGGCACCGCGCCCAAGCCCGACCTGCTCACCGCCTGCGGCTACCGGACCATGGTCGATGCCCTCGCCGACGCCCCCGCCGACACCGACACCCTGCTGATCGACTATTTCCCCAACCTACTGGAAAACATCGAGCTATTGACCCACCTGCCCGAGCTGAAGCTGCGCCGGATTATCTTCCGCCAGCCCTCGCGCACCCACGGCTTCTTTTTGTCCAACAACGCCCACGGCCGCCTCCAGACCTACAACGACCTCGGCATCGACGTTTATTGGTTCAACACCGTGATGGGCGACCTCTACCGCCACATCTATAAAAAACACCACGGCTTCTTTGTCCGCGAGGAACTCGGGCGAGTGTTTCAAGAATCCACCATCCTCGCCTTCTACGGTTCGGCCGTCGGCCTCGAGCAGGGCGACACCGACCGCATCTCCGGCCTGATCGAAAAGCTGACCGGCTTTATTGGCCCGAACGTCGGTGTGCTCACCGGCGGGGGCGGCGGGGTGATGCGCCTGGCCACCGATCAGGCGCGGGCCAAGGGGGCGCTCACCGGCGCGTGTTTCCTCGAACTGGAGGCGCAGCCGCCCGAACTCGGGGTTGATTTCTTCAACACCTTCCAGGAAACCGCCCGCCACTACCGCCAAAAGTGGTTCGAGGTGGCGGACTTCTGCGTGTTTAACGTGGGCGGAGTCGGCACCTTGGAGGAGGTCGGCATCGAGCTCTGCAACCTCAAGTTGGGCATCCGCCCGCGCACCCCCTACGTTTTCTTTAATTCGATTTATTGGAAGGATCTGCGCCGGCAGATCGAGGAGATGGTCAAAACCAAACGCACGCCCGCCTGGATGCTCGACTACATGCTGTTCACCGACGACCCCGACGAGGTCGTCGCGTTTTACCGCAAGACCCTCCAGGTGCTCTAAAACGCCCGCCCCTCCCGGCGAGGCGGCGGCGGATTCGGAGCGAGAACGAGTAGGCGGCGGAGCCGCCCTGAGCACGCTCAGAGCCACGGGGATCTGGCTGGGGCCGGGCGTGGCTCCGTGCGTGAGCACGGGGCGGGCGGAATCGTTCCCGTTCTCTTACTCGTTTTCGTTCGTCAGGGGATCGGATGCTTATCCGAATGGTTGGGGGGCGGACGGGGGGGGGCGCGCAATTCTACGCTTCCTCGCCGCCGGGGCTCTGCTCTGATCGGCGCACACCGCCGCACACCGCCGGCGACGCCCTGCACCCCTCACCGAGTGCCTCCACGTTAGCGGCCCCTAACGGCCCCCACCCTTCCCATGTCCACTCCCGCCTCCGATGCCCGCACCCGTTTCCTCGCCCTTTTCCGCTCGGCCCTGACTGGCGGCACGCTGGTCAAACTCACCCTAGGCAAACCCGCCCCCGCTCTGACCGAGACCGCTCTGCTCAACCTGTTTGTGCGTCCGATCACGCTGAAGGCCGGCCCGCACCTCTCGCTACTCTGGCGTTACGCCACCCGCGACATCACCAAAAACCTCCCGCCCGCCGAGGCCCTCGCGTTACTCGAACCGCTGATCGGCGGGGATTTTCAGGACGCCCACCTGTTCACGCCGGCGCAGACCGCCCAGTTCGAAACCCGCCCCGGCGGCAGCGCCCGGCTCTCGGTCAAGACGGCCGCCAGCGCCCCCGCTCCGGCGGCCGAGTCCCACGACCGGGCCAAAGCCCACCTGGTGGCCGGCGATGCCCCCTGGTTACGCGCCCTTGGGGTGACCAACGACCGCGGCCTGCCCCGCGAAGGCATGGCGCACAAATTCCGCCAGATCCAAAAATTCACCGAACTACTCAGCCAACTCCTCGCCGAGGCCACCCTGCTCCCATCCGCCCTCAGCTCCGAGCTCTCAGCTCCAAGCTCCCAGTTCCAATCTTCCAGCTCCCAGCTCTCCGCTCCGCTGCGCATCGCAGACATGGGGTGTGGCAAGGGCTACCTCACCTTCGCGCTGGCCGCCCACCTGGGGGCGCGCGCGGAGGTCACCGGCATCGAATTCCGCCCCGAGTTGGTCAAACTCTGCAATGAGCTCGCCCGCGAACACCAACTCGCTCCCCACCTGCGCTTCGTCGCCGGCGACATCGCCTCCAGCGTGCTCGAATCGCTCGACGTCCTCGTCGCCCTGCATGCCTGCGATACCGCCACCGACGACGCCCTCGCCAAGGGCCTGGCCGCCGGCGCCCGCCTGCTGGTGGTTTCCCCCTGCTGCCAAAAAGAACTGCGCGCCCAACTCACCGCCCCCGCCGTACT
>CAMBUJ010000281.1 GCA_945871005.1 Opitutus sp. GAS368
CTGGGCCGGTTTTCGCCTTATCAGTTAGATAAAACCCAGTACGCCACCGCCATCCGCCTGTTTTGGGGGCGGCTGATGCTCTGGCTGTTGCTGCTCCTCTGCATCGCCTGGGGCACTTTGGCCTCAGGGCTGTTTGTTTTCATCAAGTACCGGCGAGGGTTTTCGGAGGTGCAGTATTCACACATGATCCTCCTGCCGTGGAAATTGGACGCGTACCGGCATGCCAAGGGTGAGTTTTTGATCAAACAAGGGCTGGCTCAGGCGGAAAAACAGGAGTGGCGCGCGGCGTTCGATCTATTACGTCCCGGTTTGTTGGCCGTGCCCAACCACCTGCAGGCACGACTGATGGTGGCGCGGATTTATCTGATGGCCGGCCGCCCGGATATCACCCGCATCACGCTGCTCGACGGACTGCCGATTCATGGCGATCAGGTTGATTACCTGCGCGAAGTCCTGGGCTATTTTTTCGGTCTGCAGGCCGATTCGACGGTGATCGCGGTCACCCAGGAACTGCAGACGCGCATCGATCCGCAACTGCCTGCCTGGCGTATGGCTTCCACAGCGCTCGCCTATGCTTACTTTAACCGGGGGCACTACGCCGAGGCCTCTGCGGTGTTGGCCAAGTCCCGCCTACTGGGCACGCCCGAAGGCCGGTTCGTGATAGCTCGGTTCGCATGGGCTAGGGGTAAACATGCGGAGGCGCTGGAGCAGTTGCGCGAACTGACCGCCCAAGTTCCGGCGGATTTCGAGGTCTACCGCACTTTGGTTTATTATCTCGGCGAAGAAAAACGCTGGGCCGAAGTACGGCGGGCGAGTTGGTTGCGGCAACTCGCGTTGCCCGACCAACCGGCGGCGTATGTGGACTTTATCAAAGCCTGCGGCGAGGAGGCCGACACAGCGCGGCGGCTGGAGGCGGAGGCGGCGTTTTATGAGCGGTTTGGCGGCAACACCCAAGCCCTGCTGGCCCTTTCCGAGGCGGCCGCGCAGAACGGCCGGCTCGCCGTCTGCCAGCGGGTGGCTGCCCGGTGCCAGGAACTCAATCGCGACGAAATCGACGCGACTTTGCTGGTGCTGCGCGCCCAACTGGAAACCTGCGCCTACCCGGCGGTAATCGAGCAGTGCATCGACCTGGGGGCGGCGGTGCTGAAATGGCCGGAGCGGCAGCGGCTGGTGCTCGGCGGCCTGCGGGCGGCCGCCCTTTACGGGCTGAAGCAGGAGGCGGAAGCCGAGCCGCTGGTGCGCCGGCTCTGGGAAAGCCGGGCCTTGCCGGCGTCGGTGCTGGCGGCCATCGCCCTGCAAGTGGAGCGCGTCGGCCACCGCGCGGAGGCGCGGCGGATTCTACGCCAGGCGGTGGCGATCGACCCGCTCAACCAGCCCGCGCTGGTGTCGTTGTTGCGCAGTTCCTTGGGCGATGACGAGTTGCAGGATGCGCCGGCGTGGATCGAGCGGCTGCTGAGTATGCGCAACCCGCCGGCCGACCTACTGGTGGGGTTGAGCCGCGGCTTGGGCTCGGACAAGTACCTCTTCCTGCCCGAACGGCAGCGCACCCAAGCGGCGATCGCGGAGTACCTGAATGAGCTAAAGCGGAGGCAAGGCAGCTAACAACGAACCGTTTTAACCACTAATGGACACTAATCGGCACTAATTCCGGAGTGCCGTCATTAGTGGCTATTAGTGCACATTAGTGGTTAACAGCTTCGGCTTTTATCACTTCCGCGCGGCCTTGATCTGCTCGGTGATCTGGATCGCCACCTCCAGGGCGGTTTTCGCCAGCACCGCTCCCACCTTGGGCTGGGTCAACTCCGCCACGCTCTCGGCGAAATGCTGCAACTCCAGCTTCAGCGGCTCGTCCTTCTCGATCGGGATTTCCTGCACCGGAATCGAGCTGGCGTCGCCCGCCTTGGCCAGGCCGACCTTGAGCTTCACCCCGTAAGCGATCAGGTCGTTCTTTTTCACCAGGTGGCCCTTCTGGTTCATGAAATCGAGCGAGAGGTAGGCGTTGTCCTGGAAAATGCGGATCTCGCGGTTCTTTTTGAGGCTCATCCGGCTGGCGCTCAAGTTGGCCACACAACCGCTCTCAAACTCGATGCGGGCGTTGGCGATGTCCTCAGTCTTGGACAGCACGCTGATGCCCACGCTGTCGATTTTGCGGATCGGCGACTTGGCCAAGGCGAGAACGATGCCGATGTCGTGAATCATCAAATCCAGGACCACGCCGACCTCGGTGCCGCGCGGGGTGTAGGGGGCGAGGCGCTCGGCGGTGATGTAGCCGGGGCGGTCGATGTGTTTCTCCATGAAACTCATCACCGGGTTAAAGTGTTCGATGTGGCCGACTTGGACGATGCAGTCGTGGGCCTTGGCGGCGGCGAGCACGAGCTCGGCTTCTTCCAAGGTGGCGGTGATCGGCTTTTCGATCAGCAGGTGGCATTTTTGCGCGAGCAGGGGAATGGCCACCTCGGCGTGTTTGTCGGTGGGAACGACCACGGAGACGGCGTCGCAGGCGGCGCCGAGTTCGGCGATGGAGGCGAAGCGGTGGCAGTTGTACTTGGCGCAGATCTCCTTGGCGCGCTCGTCGTTGGCCTCGTAGATGCCCATGAACTCGACGTTGGGCAACGTGGAGTAAATCCGCGCGTGGTGCTGGCCGAGCGAGCCGACGCCGATGACGCCGCACTTAACCTTGGGTTTGGGAGAGGAGAAAAAGCTCATGGGATTAGGGAGAGGTTGGGACAGCTAAAGGGTCAAAAAGTAGCGCAGACTGCCAGTCTGCCTAGGGTCGGAAAAGCCTTCGGAGCAGACTGGAAGTCTGCGCTACTTTTTCCGTTCATCGCAGAGCCCCTTCGTGCATGAAAAGCGCGCGGGCGGTGCGGGCGGCGTGGGCGGCGTTGTGGGTGACCAATACCAACGCGATCTTCCGCTCGCTGCACAGGCCGAGCAGCAGGTCGATGATCGCGTCGCCGGTTTTCTCGTCGAGGTTGCCGGTCGGCTCGTCGGCCAGAATCAGGCGCGGGGCGTTCATCAAGGCGCGGGCAACGGCGACGCGCTGGCGTTCGCCGCCGGAGAGTTGCGAGGGCAGGTGGTGGGCGCGCTCGGACAAACCGACCCGGGCCAACAGCTCGCGGGCATGAGCTTTTTCCGCGGCGCCAACTTTTCCCGCCACCCGCGCGGCCATGAGCACGTTGCCCAACGCGTCCAGCTCCGGAATCAGGTAAAACGACTGGAACACCATGCCCAAAAACCGCGCCCGGCGGACGGCCCCGGTGTCGGTCGAGCCGGCCCAGGTCACGCTGCCGGTGTCGGGCGCGTCGAGCCCGGCGAGCAGGTGCAGCAGGGTGGATTTGCCCGAGCCGGATTCACCACGGATGGACACGCTCTCGCCGTCGCCTACGGACAGGCTGACGCCGCGCAAGACCTCGAGGCGGCGCTCGCCGCTGAGATAGGTTTTGGTCAGCCCGGAGGCTTCGAGGAGGGGCGAGTAGCGCAGGCTTCCAGCCTGCTGGTTGGGAGCGGAGGCGGAGGCAGGCTGGAAGCCTGC
>CAMBUJ010000282.1 GCA_945871005.1 Opitutus sp. GAS368
GCTTGGAAGCAATGAATTCCGCTGAAACCAAACCGAAAGAATGGGGACTCGGTAAGCCGTGTGCGGGAAAACCGCCTGCACGGTTTGACGAGGGGGAGGGCAGCGTTTGCGGGTTACCGCCTCGCTGCTCTCTCTACTCTACTTAAAAATCCGCTTCTGGGTCACAGAACCGGATGTGAGTTAACCACTGATGGGCACTGATATTCACTGATGTCGGAGTGGTTGAGATTTGGGGTGCCTCGTCCGCTCGTTCGTTCTCCTTCCTCAGGGGCTTGGTAGGGCGGTGGCGCTCAGCCAACGCACCCCGGCCCCCAGCACCAGGGCGGTGAACACAAACGGTGGCCAGAATCCGCCGCGTTTCCCCTCCCAGCCATTCGCATAGCCGAACCCGATCACCGCCAGCAGCCCGGCAAAGGCCGGATACCCCAGCGCCTCCAAGGTGAACTCCGCCGGCTGAAATGCGCCTGGCAATTCGCCAAACCGGTGCACCGCCCATTCGGCCACCTGGAGCAGCAGCACACTGGAGTGGTTAAACAAACTGGCGCCCCCGTCCACCCCCGCCAGTCCGCCGAGCAAACTGAGAAAGCCCGCGATGATCACCAGCGAGCCGAGCGGGATTAGCACGAGATTGGCCACCAGCGCCACCGGGGTAAGTAGTTTGAAAATCACCACGCCGCTAATCAGCCCGACCAAACTGGTGGCCGCTCCGATGGCGGCCAGGGTGGTTAACCCGCGCCAGCACCAGTCGCTAAAGTGGTTCCACCAGCGCCAGGTGATCGCAGGCAGTGCGGTGAACAGCGCGGTCTTTTCTGACCAGCATTCGCTCAGCGGCAGCCCAAGCAGTAGCAGCGCCGCGACAATTCCGTAGCTGAGTTGGAAGCTGACCGAGAACAGGTGCAGCGGCTGAATCAGGAGCACGCACACCGCCGAACCGACCAGGGCTGCCACCGGGTTACCCGGCCGGCGCAGTACCCCGGCGGCGTGGATGAACATGACCATGAGAAAGGCCCGCACCGCCGAGGGCGTGCCGCCGGTGATGTCCACGTAGAGCCAGAGCAACACCCCGCCGCACACAATGCGCGCGGTCGCCGGCAAGCGTGTGACCAGGAGCAGGCCCTGAATGGCCGCCGCGATCACCGCGATGTGCAGCCCGCTGACCGAAAAGAGATGCATGGTCCCGCTCTGCCGAAACCCGGTGGTTTGCTCGGGGGAAAGTTCCTGCTGTTGGCCGAGGAGCATGGCGCGCAACACCCCGACTTGCGCCGGATAGCCCTCGACGCCGTGTTCAAGCAGGGCGTTAAAGCGACGCAGCGCCGCGTCGCAAAATCTCGCATACGCCCCGGCCGCGCGCCCCGGGCCGGTCAGGCGGGCGCGGGTGAGTTTGAAGTTCACTCCCTGGTCGGCGAGATAGCCGTCAAAGGAGTCGCCGGCGGGCAGGCGCGGCAGGGTGGTTAGCACCCCGGTCAGCGCCAGCTGGCTGGTGCGCAGCGGCGGGGCTTCGTCGGGGTGGCGGACGAGGGAGAAATAAACCCGTTGCCCGACGAGTTCGGTCAGGTGGGCGTCGGTGGCGAGGATGCGGCCGAGGCCGGTGAGGCTTTTGGCCCCGGGGCGGGGCGGGAAGGTGCGGTCGATTTCGAGGGTGGCGCGCAGTTCGCGGGGCGGGAGGGCGTCCCAGTCGGGTAGGCGGGCGCGGCGCAGTTCGTAAAGGGCGGCGCCGCTGAGGAAAAGCGACAGCACCAGGCCCGGCGCCCACAAAGCGGTGCGGGGGCACCGGCCGGCGAGTGCGAGGGTGAGGAGCGCGGCGAGGAAGGCTGCGCTGGCCAGGACCAGCGCAGGGATGGACAGCCACTCTTGGCGCCCGGCGACTAGGCCGGCCATCAACGGCACCAGCACCCAGAGAAGCGGTGCGCGGTGTCCGAGGCTGCGGCGGGTCATGCAGTGGGCAGGGACACGCGCTTGGGTGGTTGGGTTCGCGCGGGGCGTGGCGTCGGCGCGCGATTTGCGGGGGCTATCTGCTTGAACTCACGTTCAAGGCCACAGGGCGGCCCCGTATGATTGTTCCCGTCGCCCGGAGCGTGGGCTCCGGGCGGTGCCGATGACGTCAGGCCATCAACCGGGATGAATCGCTCTCAACCCGTAGCTCAGCCCTCGATCACGATCAGGGTTTCGCCGGCGGCGACCGGGCGGCCTTCCACGCAGCGCACTTCGCGCACCAGTCCGGCGCGGGTGGCCACCACGGTCACTTCCATCTTCATCGATTCGAGAATCACTAGCGGCTGGCCTTCAGCCACGGTTGCCCCGGACTCGACGAGGATTTTCCAGATGTTACCGGGAATGTGCGACGGGGTCGCCACGCAGCCGGCGGGAATCGCCTGCTCGTCGACCACGGCGGCCGATTCGTCGCTGGCGGAGAAGTTGAGCTGGCCGCTCTCCACCCAGCGCTGACGCTCGGCTTCAAAGGCGGCCTGCTGTTTGGTTTTGAACGCGGTGATTTCCCCGGCGTTGTCGGCGAGAAACTGTTGGTAATCCCGCAGGCGGAAGGTGGTTTCCTCGATCTTCAGCTTCACTTTTCCCTGCGGGAAATCCTCGCGGAACTTGGTCAACTCGGCGTTGGACACCGGGTAAAAGCGGATCTGGTCAAAGAAGCGCAACAGCCACGGTTTGCCGTCCACGAAGTCTGCGGTCTGCTTGTAGCGGTTCCACATCTGGCAGGTGCGGCCGATGAATTGGTAGCCGCCTGGGCCTTCCATGCCGTAGATGCACAGGTAGGCGCCGCCGATGCCGACCGCGTTCTCCGGGGTCCAGGTGCGGGCCGGGTTGTATTTGGTGGTGACGAGGCGGTGCCGGGGATCGACCGGCGTGGCGACCGGCGCACCCAGGTAAACGTCGCCGAGGGCCAGCAC
This sequence comes from Opitutus sp. GAS368, assembly GCA_945871005.1. Lineage (GTDB taxonomy): Bacteria > Verrucomicrobiota > Verrucomicrobiia > Opitutales > Opitutaceae > Rariglobus. The sequence continues at coordinate 2,904 of CAMBUJ010000282.1, forward strand.
CAGGTAGCTCGCGTCAAAACAGATCCGGTAAACTTCCTCGAGATTCGGCAGGTCGTTGATGCGACGGATAAACTCCAGGTTACTCGGGCACCAGGGGGCGTCCTTGCGCACGATCTGCATGTACTTGCGGATGGCGAGCAGGGTGGATTCGTCCTCCCATGAGAGAGGTAAGTGGACGATACGGGACGGCACCTCGATGTCGTCCACCGGCGGCAGTTCGCCCTCGGCGCGGAGGAGGATTTCCATGAGCCGCTCCATCGGCAGGATGCGGTAGTCGAAGTGAATCTGCAGCGAGCGGATGCCGGGGGTGAGGTCGATGAGGCCGGGGATCGGGTGACGTTTGAGCCAGGTGAGCAGCGCGTGGGCGCGCATGCGTAGGGCGATGTCGAGCTGGAGCGGGCCGTATTCGACCAGAACGTAGGAATCGCCGGCCCTGCGGTAAACGACTGCGGGCGCGGTGGGGCGGGCCGGAATCGAGTGAAGGATGGCGGGCTCGGGAGGCTCGATTTCAGATTTCAGATTTGAGATCTCAGATGACCGGCGTCTCAGCGCCGGTAGGAGGGATTCGACTTCGGCGTCCTGGGCGAGGGCGAGGAT
>CAMBUJ010000283.1 GCA_945871005.1 Opitutus sp. GAS368
GAGGAGCCGCCCGTTTCCAACGCCTGGTCGGGGCTGATCATGAACCTGCTGCCGGTCCTTTTGATTATCGGCCTGCTGTATTTCCTGTTTGTTCGCCAACTCCGCCAAGCGGGTAAGGGCGCGATGAGCTTCGGGAAAAGCCGCGCCAAGCTGCTCGCCCGCGACCGGGAAAAAGTCACCTTTTCCGAGGTGGCCGGCTGCGACGAGGCCAAGGAAGAGGTTTCCGAGGTCGTTGAGTTCCTCAAGGACCCCAAGAAATTCCAGAAAATGGGCGGCAAAATCCCCAAGGGTCTCCTCTTGGTCGGCCCTCCCGGTACCGGCAAAACCCTCCTTGCCAAAGCGGTGGCCGGCGAGGCAGACGTGCCCTTTTTTAGCATCTCCGGTTCCGACTTTGTCGAGATGTTCGTCGGCGTGGGCGCGAGTCGCGTGCGCGACATGTTCGAGCAGGGCCGCAAGAACGCGCCGTGCATCATCTTTATCGACGAAATCGACGCCGTCGGCCGCCAGCGCGGCGCCGGTTTGGGTGGCGGTAACGATGAACGCGAGCAGACGCTCAACTCCATGCTCGTGGAGATGGACGGTTTCGACACCACCGAGGGCGTGATCATTATCGCGGCGACCAACCGCGCCGACGTGCTCGACCAGGCCCTGTTGCGCCCGGGTCGGTTTGATCGCCAGGTGTATGTGGATCTTCCCGACGTCCTCGGCCGCGAGCAGATCCTGCGCGTGCATGCCCGCAAAATCACCATGGCCGATAACGTTGATCTCAACGTGATCGCCCGCGGCACCCCCGGTCTCTCCGGTGCCGACTTGGCCAACTTGCTCAACGAAGCCGCTCTGCTGGCCGCCCGTCGCAACAAAAAGAAGGTCGAGATGATCGACGTCGATGACGCCCGCGAAAAGGTGCAGTTTGGCCGCGAACGCCGCCGCGTGATGGACGATCGCGAGAAGAAGCTCACCGCCTACCACGAGGCCGGCCACGCCATCGTCCAGGTCATTTTGGACGACGGTACCGTGCCCGTGCACAAGGTCACTATTATCCCCCGTGGGCGCTCGTTGGGCAGCACCATGTTCATCCCCAAGAAGGATCTGCTCACCCAGGAAAAGAAACGCATGCTGGGGCAAATCGCGATGGGCATGGGCGGGCGCATTGCCGAAGAGTTGGTCATGGATGACGTCAGCAGCGGTGCTTACGGCGACATCAAACATGTGACCAAGATCGCCCGCCACATGGTGTGCGACTGGGGTATGAGTACGCTCGGCCCGATCGCTTACGGCGACAACCAAGACACGGTATTCCTCGGCCGCGAAATCGGCCGCAGCCACACCTATAGCGAGGAAACCGCTCGTAAAATTGATGCGGAAATCACGCGGATTATCACCGAGCAATATGCTCGCGCCACCGAGATCATCAGCACGCACCGGGCGGCCTTGGACAAGATCGCTGAGGCCCTGCTGGAGTACGAGACGATCGAGGGCAAACACGTGATGGAAATCGTGCAGACGGGCGCGATTAGCTCGCCGGTGATCCGCGAGCTTCCCCCTGCCTTGCCTCCGCGCAGCGAGGACAAACCCGTCGCCAAGAAGCAGCAGGACGCCGCAGAGGGCCTGGGCGGCAGCCCGGAGCCGACCCCGGCCTGAGTGAGTCGGCCACAAAAAAGCGCGAAGGATTTTTCCTTCGCGCTTTTTTTGTGCCCCCGGTCGGGGTGGCGTTGAGCCGCCGACCTCAGTGGGCCTTGATCGCCATGCGGATATCCAAGCAGGTCCGTTTGGCGTTTTCGATCTCCTCGGCCATGACCCGGGGATGGAAATCTGGATTCTGGGTGTAGTGGTGATCGGCGGGCAATTGCCAGGGTTCCTCATCGAGGCGGTACTGGTTGAGTTCGGCGCTGCAGCGGGCGTAGTCGAGCAGTTGAAGCAACTGATCTTTGGCCTGAGCCTGAGGCAGGTATTGGTCGGCCACGCGCTGGTGGATGCTCGGGCTGAACTTCCAGTTCTTGAGCAAGGTGGCGCCGGCCTGATCGCTGCGGAAACCAATGTTGAGCTCCTCCCACTTTTCGCACGGGGTGGTTTTGTCCCAGACCAACTCGGAACGACCTTTGATGAGCAGTTCGTTGATGACGATCCGGCCGATGCCGTGGAGCAGGCCGAGCAGGTAGGCTTCGTCAGGGAAAATGCCCACCCGGCTGGCCTGCGCTTCGAGGAAAACTCCGCAGAAATAGCTGTAGGCCCAGTAATCATCGGCGGTCATGCTGTAGGCCGGCAGGTCCTTCATGAAAACCTGTTTGGAGAGCGCCGTACCGATGAGGGAAATCACCTGGTTGTAGCCGACCTTGATCAGGGCGGACTCCACGTTTGAAATTTTCGGGCCGATGCCGTAGCGCACACTGTTACTGGCACGGATCGCGTTGGCGCTGAGCGCGCCGTCGGATTGAAGCAGTTTGGCGACATCATCGATACCGTTGTTGGGATCGTGAAGCATGCTGCCGAGGCGAGAGAGCACAGCCATGTTGCCGTTGATACTCTCCATTTTACCTAGGATACGGAGATACTCTTCTTTTTCCGCGGATGAGTCGGTCGGGGTTAAAGCCATGGGGGTAAGTCGTAAGGGGTTGATTAAGTGATGGTTTTCTAGGGTTCAGCCGAGGCCAAGACAATCCATCATTTTGGATTGTAGGTCCTGCTGGTTGAACGGTTTGGTCAGATACCCAGTGGCGCCGGTTTTAAGGGCTTCGATAATCGAATCGCGGCTGCCTTCGGTGGTGATCATGAGCACGGGAAGATCGATCCAGCGCGGGTCGGCCCGCAGCGCCTTGAGGAACTCCACGCCGCTCATCACCGGCATGTTCCAGTCCAAGCAGATCAAATTAAAGCCGCCCGGGTCGGCTTGGAGTTGGGTGAACGCTTGTTCGCCATTGGCCGCCTCGACACACTCGGCCCCGAGCAGGAGAGCGGCAGAACCGACGATGCGGCGCATCACCAGAGAGTCATCAACAATGAGTAATTTCATGACAGGTAAAAATTAAGGTTTACGGCGATAGAAGACCGACTCGCCGATCATTTCGGAAGCGAAGAGGTCTTGGTGACTGAGCAAGGATTCCGACCCACCGAGCAGGAGGAGTCCGCCTGGATTGAGCGCAGCCGCGAGTCGCTGAAAAAGCCGGGTTTTAAATTCAGCCTCAAAGTAAATGGCGACGTTGCGGCAGAACAAGAGGTCGAACTGACCAAACGGCTTGAGATCATCTTGGAGATTGTGGCGTTTAAAGGTGACGCGCTTGCGGAGGGGCTCGGCGATCGTCCAGATAGGGCCGTTGGCCGTGAAGTAACGTTGGCGCCAGACTTCGCCCAAGCCGCGCACGATCTCGAGCTGGTTGTAGCGACCGTTGGTGGCGAGCATCAGGGTGCCAGCGGAGACATCGGTGCCGATGATCTCGAATTGTTCGGGGCGGATCCCCGGCAGCTTCCCCTCCAGGCACAGGGTGTCGATGAGCAT
>CAMBUJ010000284.1 GCA_945871005.1 Opitutus sp. GAS368
GTCCTCAAAGCCTACCTGCGCAAGGTCGAGAGCAAGGCCGCCCGCCTCAAGATCCGCTTCTCCTACCCGATGCTCCAGCCCAGCCTGCGCAGCGGTCTGGAGGGCTACCAATTCTACGACGTCGCCTTCGAGGGCGTGATGACCCCCGAAGGTCGCTACCGGCGCTTTATCCACTTTGATTTCGTTTATTCGTCGGCCTGCCCCTGTTCGGCCGAGCTCGCCGAACACGCCCGCGACCTGCGCGGCGCCTACACCGTGCCCCATTCGCAACGCAGCAAGGCCCGGTTAACTATTGAGGAGGCCCCTGGCAAAAAAATCTGGATCGAGGACATCCAGGCCCTCTGCCTGCGCGCGTTGCACACCGAGACCCAGGTCATGGTGAAACGCGAAGACGAACAGGCCTTCGCCGAGCTCAACGGTGCCCACCTCAAATTCGTCGAGGACGCCGCCCGCCTGCTCTACGCCGAGCTGGCCAAGGACAAGCGCATCGTGGACTTCCAGGTCGCCTGCTCCCACCAGGAATCGCTCCATTCCCACGACGCGGTCAGCGTGATCTGCAAAGGCGTGCCCGGCGGCTTCACCGCCGATTTCTCCGACTTCCGCTCCCTGGCCTGCTAAAGCGCCCCCCCGCCAATGACCTCCCCTCTCTCTCCTGCCTCCGCCGCCACCAAAAACCCACCCGTAGTCCTGATCACCGGGGCCTCCCAGGGAATCGGCGCGGCCATCGCCGAAGTCTTCGCCCACAACCTACCCGGCGTGCGCCTCGCGTTGGTGGCCCGCAACGCCGAAAACCTCGCCGCCACCGCCCGCACCTGCACCGCCGCCGGCGCCACCGTGGAAAACTTTCCCTGTGACGTGACCGATGAAACCGCCGTGGCCGCGCTGACCGCCGCCGTCGGGCAACGTCTCGGCCCTGTCGACGTGTTAATTAACAACGCCGGAGTCTTCGTCGCCGCGCCCTTCGTCGACACGAAGGTGGCGGACTTCGACCGGATCGTCGCGGCCAACCTGCGCAGCGCCTTTTTGGTTACCCAGGCCTTTGTGCCGGCGATGATCGCCCAAAAGCACGGCGACGTGTTTTTTATGAGCTCGATCGCCGGCCTTGGCGCCTACCCCAACAGCGCGGCCTATTGCGCGGCCAAATTCGGCGTGACCGGGCTGGCCCAGGTGCTGCGCGCCGAAACCCGCGACCACGGGGTGCGGGTGTGTTGCGTGCACCCCGGCGCCACCTGGTCGCCCTCCTGGGCGGGCAGCGGCGTGCCCGAGGAGCGCATCATGCCGGCCGAGGACGTGGCCCAAGCGTTTTTCGATGTCTACAAACTTGGCCGCCGCACGGTGGTCGAGGAGATCGTCCTGCGTCCGCAGCTCGGCGATTTGTAAAAGCAAACCGGGTGAAAGTGGCGGCCGCTCAGAGTCAGCCGCCACCAAGAGCGTTACGGTAACACCAACTCGGAGTTCAGTACGTTGTTCTGCGGCTCCGCCCCGCCAGCGAAGTTAAACAGCACCAGATTACCGCCCACGGTCACCGTCTGCTTGCCCGCCTCGCCGACCGGCCCCCAAATGGCCGGATCAAACTTCATCCCCACCGCGCCGGACTGGGTCTCAAACGACACGGCCCCGGGGGTAACGACACCGCGCTGCCCGAGCGCGAGCGCCGACCGATTCATTTTCACGGAGTAAACCAGCGAAAGCGGTCCGCGATATTCGGTCATCTGGATCGGCGTAAACACCGTTTCCACCCGCAGCGATTTCGGCAGACAGGTGACGAGGGTCGTTAGGTTGAACCGCGCATGGGTGCCCTTGATCTCGAAGACCACCGTGCCCTCGCGCACCGCCTTGGTGACCGAGGGCGTGAAATCCGAATCCGACATGGTGCCAGCGGTGAACGGCTTGCCGGTGCCCGCAAAGGATCCCTGCAGTTCGATCCAGCCGAACTCGTCGACTAGGACGCGCTTGTTCTTGTCGGTGAGCTTGCGCAGGTAACCGCGATCGGAAACTTCGAAGCTATAGTTGGTGTTGCGGAAGCTCCGCGGCGAGGCCAGCTCCTCGGCCTCCAGCCGGGCCTTTTCCTGCTCGCGACGCTGCAACTCCTCGGGGGAAACCTTGACCACTTCCGCGACGGCGCCGGCTTTGGCGGCCCCGCCGCCCGAAAACATCACCGCGCCGAGCCCGCCCAAGACCACCACCGCGGCTACGGCCGCCAGCAAAGCCACCGGTTTTTTCTTCGGAACGACGGCCGCCGCCTCGACGGCGGACTCTTCGGCGCCAAGCGGCGTGGCCTCGACCGCCGGCACGACCGCGGCGGGGCTCTTCGCAACCGGTTTGACCGCCTTGGCTGCGGCGGCAACCACCGCAGGCTTAACCGAGGCAACGGGCTGCGCCGGCTTGGCTGCGCCAGCCACCGCAGGTTTGGCTGCCGCGACTGGCTTCGGGCCGGCCCCAGCGGGAGCGGGTACCGGCTCGGCCGCCGCCAGCACGGGTTCGGGGGCAGCGGGCGCGACCTTCACCGGGGCGCTCGGCGCTGCGACCGGAGCGGGCGCCACCGGAGCTGGCGCTGGCGCGGTCACCACCACCGCCGCAGCAGAGGAGTCCAACCAGCTCGGCAACCAAGGCGCCTCGCCGCCGTCGCGATGCGAGGCCTGCAACAACAACCCGAGCGCCGCAACCGACAGCCCAGACTCCGCCCCCAGACCGCTCAAACGGCGTTGCGCGCAAAAAGCCGGCAGATCCGGATTAAGTAAATCAAGTTCCAGCGCGGACGACAGCGCCTTAGCCAGCCACGCCTGGCCGGTCGGCAGGCCGGCCACATGCAGCGTCGTCGGGGTTACCCCCAGCGCGGTGATCGCCGGACGCAACAACGCGGCCAAGCGCTCAGCGATCGGTCCGGCCGCATCCGTGAAATCGTAACTGGCATTAAAAAACAGCTTGGTCGCCGCGGCGCGGAACCGCAGTCCCAACCCGGCCTGCACGGCATCAAAGAGCTGGGCAAAACCAACCGGGATCGTCGCCACGGCCTCGCAGCCGGCAGCTGAGACACACGCCACCACGGCGTCCGTTTCACCGATTTGCCAAACCAGCACACGGGTCGACTCGGGCAGATCCTGCAACGTCAGGGCGACCGCACCGAGCCGCGCCGGCAGTCCAAGATTCACCTCGGCCGCCGCCAAACCCAGTGACTCCAGGCGGGCTTTGGCTGCATCGAGCTGCGCGCTAGCGGCACCGGCGATCACCCAAGGCGTCGATCCGACCGTGTCCACCCGGCTGCCGGTGGTGCCATCGAAAGCGACCGCCTTAAAGGCGCCGGACTCGGTTTGGGCTGCGCTCTCGGCCCGGGCCCACAGGCTTTTCACCGTCCGGATCGATGCGGACTCTTCCCCGCTGGCGCGGACCACAAAACTCGGCGAAGGATGGAGTAGCGCCTGGACTTGAGCAGGGCCGGCATTTGCACCGATTTGTGCAAGG
>CAMBUJ010000285.1 GCA_945871005.1 Opitutus sp. GAS368
TCCCAATCGGACACCCGGTAGGTGGTGTCGGAGTTTTGCTGGATCTCCAAAATGAGGTTGCCGCTATCGATCGCGTGAATCTGCCCGCTGTGCACCAGCACGGAATCCCCGGCTTTGACCGGCACGCGGTTAACCAGGTTTTCCAACGTGCCGTCCTGCATGGCGCGGGTAAACGCTTCAGGCGTGGTGGGTTGCTTAAAGCCGACGATCAGCTGGGCGTCGGGGCGGGCGTGGGCGACATACCAATTTTCGGTCTTAGGCTCGCCACCCAGGCTCGGGGCGACGGCCATCGGCGGATGCACCTGCAGACTGAGGCGCTCGTTGCAATCGAGCCACTTGACCAAAATCGGGAAGGGCCGGTCGGCCGACCAGGACGGGCCCATCACGGCGGCGGAATCGCGGGCGATCACCTCGCGAATCGATTGGCCGGCGAGGGGGCCGTTGGCCACCACCGATTGGGCCTCGGGGCGATCGACGATTTCCCAGCTTTCGCCGATTTTGCGTCCATCCGGCAGGGTGCGCCCGAGTGCGTCAGCCAGAGCGGTGCCGCCCCAAATGCGGTCTTGGTAGAGGGGCTTAAAAACAAGGAGGGATTGCATGGTGGTGATAATAAAAATGTTCGTCCCAAGGCGCGTGGTGCCGACCTGAGCGCCGGCACCACGCCATTACAGACACCCGTTCGCGACGGCGCTCGTTGGATTTTTGGCCCATTGCTTGGATTTTTGTGACATCGACGCCAACCGGCCGATTTCAGATCTCAGATTTCAAATCTCAAATGAGTGGTCCGCCGCGGACCACTCAGCGCGCCACCTCCACCCTCACGCTCCCGCCCAGCCCGGTCGTGCCGCTGGCCGATTGCACCAGCAAGGTCAGCTCTCGCTCACCTTTTTTGGCCGGCAAAACCACGGTGAGCTCCCCCGGCTTCGCATCGGTCTTTTCACCGACCTTGACCCCATCCAACCAGACCTCGGCCGTGCCGTTGATTTTCTGGAGTTGAATCACCCCGCCGCGCGCGATGATCCCCGCCCAGGGGGTGAAGTTGGCCCGGTAAAGCGCCCACTGCCCCTTCGGCGTGCGCTGCAAATTACCCGGCTTCACCGCCGCCCAACTGTTCATGTCGGCGGTCGTCATCTTGACCAACGCATCCGGCTTGTCGGCCTGCGCCGGGGCCACCCGCCAGGCGGTAAGCTCGTAACTCGGCTCAGCGGCGGCCAGCGCCGGGGGAGCCGGCACGGCGCGCACCTCCAGGGTGACTTCAGCCGGTTTCAATCCCGGCGACTCGGCCAGAACGCGCAGCTGACCCGCCCCTAAATCGGACTGCACAATCAACTGCGCCAGACCGTGGAAAACCCGGCGCGTCGGCCCCTGCTCGGGGTCGTGGCAATTGTGGTCGCCGTTGCCATGGCCGATGTTCCGACCGGGGCCGGTCACGGTGAAGGTAATCAGGTTGTCGGCACGCGGGACGACCCGGCCCTGCGCATCGACGGCGCTCACGGTGATCGGCTGGGCGTCGTGGCCGTCGCCGGCCAACCAGGCGCGATCCGGGGTCAGGGTGAGCGCGGCAACTTCACCCGTCGTTTCCACCGTGGTGCGGGCGACTTCTTTGCCGGCCTTGTAGGCGACCGCTTCAAGTTTACCCGGCGCGTAGGGCACCGACCACTCGACGTAATCGTAGGCCGGACGCGGCTTTTCGCCGAGCGGCTGGCCGTTCAAGAACAGCGCAACCTTTTCGGCGTTGGTCATGGCGATCACGCGCACCGGCTGGCCTTCCTTGCCGGCCCAGTTCCAGTGCGGCGCGAGGGCGAGAATCGGGCGGTCTTTGACCCAGTTGGACTGGTGCATGTAGTAGGCGGTCTTGGGGAAACCGCACAAGTCCATGATGCCAAACACCGAGGAGACCGACGGCCAGCTCAGGCGCTGAGGTTCGCCGCGGTAGTCGAAGCCGGTCCAGACAAAGCCGCCAGCCAGGTAAGGCCGCTCGGCGATCAGCTGCCAGCCCTTGCGGTGAGACTGACCCCACTTGGCAAACTCGTCGTCGTAGGAGGCGATCACGTTGCGGGTTTTGTCGGTGACAAATTCGCTACGAGTCATGAACGCCGAGGTGTCCTCGGAGCTGGTGATCGCGGTTTTGGGGTACTTGGCGTGGAAGGCATCGTAGCCGCCGTCCTGATAGTTAAAGCCAACCACATCCACGGCCTGGAACGCGCCGTGGTCGCCGGTCAGGCCGCCGTTTTGCGCGGCGGTGACCGGACGGGTGGTGTCCCAGAGGCGCACCTCGGCGACCATCCGGCGGACCATCTCGCGGCCCTGGGGCGTGCCTTGCATCGGCTCCTCGTTGAACACCGACCAGAGGATCACGCTGGGGTGGTTGCGGTCGCGCTTGAGCATCGTGCGCAACTGGCCGAGGTATTCGGGCGTGTAGTTGAAATTCCGGTTCTCATCCATGACCAGCATGCCGAGGCGGTCGCAGGCTTCCAAAAACTCGGGGGCCGGCGGGTGGTGGGAGGCGCGGTAGGCGTTGCTGCCCATCTCCTTGAGGCGGCGCACGCGGAAGTCCCAGAGCGCATCGGGCACCGCCACGCCAACGCCGGCGTGGTCCTGGTGGTTGCACGTGCCCTGGAGTTTGACCGGCTGGTCGTTGAGGAAAAAGCCCTGGTCGGCGTCGAAGCGGATCGTACGAAAACCGGAGCGCACCGAGGTCTGGTCGATCACCCGGCCGTCGCGGCGAGCGGTGACGCGCACGGTGTAAAGGGTGGGGTTTTCGAGCGACCAGAGTTGCGGCGAGCCGGGATAAACCAGCGGGAGGGCGGCGGTGCCGGCGTTGAGCACCGGCACGGTGAGGCGGGTTTTGGCGGCGACGACCGACTTGCCGGCTGGGTCGAGCAGTTCGGCCTCGATCTCGGTGTCGACGGACGCGGTCTCGATGTTATTCAGCGTGACCTCGACGGGCACGAACCATTTACCGGCGGGATCGCGCACCGGGTTGGCGTAAACCCCATAAGTCTCGATGTAAACCGGGCTGCGTTTGACCAAGCGGGTGTGGCGGTAGATGCCACCGCCTTCATACCACCAGCCCTCCATGGGGACCGCATCGACGCGCACTGCGATGGTATTGAGCTGGTTGCCGAAGTTCACCAGCGGCGTCAGATCGATTTGGAACGGGGTGTAGCCGCAAAAATTCCGGTGCACGAGCAGGCCGTTGACCCAAACGGTGGCGTGGGTGGCGATGCCCTCGAACTGGAGTTCGATGTGTTTGCCCTGATCGGCATCCGGAAGGCGAAAGTGGCGGCGATACCAAGCGACACCGCGCGGGCGGTAGCCTTGGGAAATGTTGGCCTTGGGGTCGAAGGGGCCCTCGACCACCCAGTCGTGGGGCAGGTTCAACTGGCGCCAGGCACTGTCATCAAAACCGCGCGCGGCCGCTCCCCG
>CAMBUJ010000286.1 GCA_945871005.1 Opitutus sp. GAS368
AGCGTTAGTGGCCGACGTGGTCGGAATGGCGGTTTCAACCAAGGCCGTTTACCCGCTCCCGATAATATTAATGTTATGAATTCCTGTGCGGGACGCTGCTGATGTTGGCTGACGCGGGTCATGCCCACGCAGTTCCGGATTTATCGCCAATGCCCCGCGCTCGGTAGGTGTTTACTGACCTTTCAAGATCATGAAAAAATATATTATACAGCGGGTCGTGTGGCTCGCGGTCCTGCTGATCATTGGCCTCGCGCTGCCTAGTTCTTTGCACGGGCAAACAATCGCGATCAGTAATTTCAGTCAGGATGTCGCCGGCTCCTTTCCTCTCGATGAGCTGCATTGGGCTGATCAAGCCTTCATTACCACCGGTGCCGACTGGACCGGACCCTTGCAGTCGATCGCCGTGAAATACACGGGGGCGAGTTCGCCGGGGTTTATCGCTCAGCTTTACCTGGGACAACCGGACGCCGGCACCTTGGTGACGAACCTCTCCGTTACGAGCGATGCGGCAGGCATTACCACCTTTGCCCCAGATAGTCCGCAGATCCTCCTTGCCGACAGCACCTACTGGTTCGTTTTAGGGCTGACTGCTGGAACCTTCGACTGGGGCTTTGCCCTGAATGGAGTCAGCGCTGGCAGTGGGACTTTCCCGGCGGAGCCTGTTTTTTCGTTATCGGGCTACACGGTGGATGGCGGGGTGACTTGGATCCACGACGCCGGGTTTAATCAAGCCCCTCAGTATATCGAGGTGATTACCTCGGCCGTTCCTGAGCCTGCGGCTTGCGCCGGGTTGGCGGGCTTGCCGGTCTTCGCTTTGGCTTGTTGGGCGCGGTTCGGGCGACGGCGGCAATCCTAAGAGTCGATTGGTGTTATATGAAATTAATATCAGTGCGCGATGACGCTATGATGAAGTGCCGGGGGGGGGCGACTGCTTGCAGGCGATGGCGGATATACACTAGCAGCCGGATTTCGCCAGCCAGTGAGCGCCTCCCCGATTTCAGTCAGACTCAAGTCGGAATTCTATTTGGATAACCCCTCACTTGTAAGGAGCTCCCATGTTTCAACGCCATACCACTCGGTTGTTGGGGATAGATTTTTTCACCGGTCCGCTGGGGGATGCGGTAGATCGGGTGATGGGGAAAGCCGCTACCAGAGAAGTCGGAACGGGGGTGGATCGCTGGGTGCATACCCCGGTTGAGTTTTCAGCCTCCGTGAGTGTGGCAACTGGGGCGCTCGGGTTACTCTCGCCGGTCTTTGCGGCTGTGGGAGATGCGCCGCCCTTGCTGGTTGTCGCCCCGTCCGGCCCGGGCTTGGCCGGCGACTTGGTCCGATCCGTCGCCTATCGCGAGGCCCTAACCACAGCCGATCTGGTCCTGACGGATTCAGGTTTTATGGTCTTACTCTGGCGCGTGTTTTCCGGGGTCAGTCTTCCGCGGACTTCCGGCCTTAGGTTTATGAGTACAATTTTGGGGAGACCGGAACTCAAAGAGCCGGGCGCGGTTTTTTGGGTGATGCCGTCGGTTGAGGAGGACCAGAAAAACCGGGCGTGGTTGGCGACCCAGGGCTTTTTGGTAACGGGCGCCGACGTCTACATTGCCCCTCAGTATCCACCTGGGGGGATTGCGGATGCGGAGCTGGTGGGGCGAATCGAGGCGCGCCGGCCGCGGGTGGTGATGTTGGCCATCGGGGGCGGGACGCAGGAACGCCTGGGCCTGATGTTGCGGGCGCAGTTGAGTACTCCCGCTTCGATTCTTTGTTTGGGGGCGGCCATCGCTTTTCTCTCCGGGGGCCAGGCCAAAATTCCGCTTTGGGCAGACCGGCTAGTTCTGGGTTGGCTGCTGCGTTTGTGGTCGAGCCCGCGCAAGTTTTGGCGGCGCTATTGGGAGGCGCTCGATTTGGTGGTGCTGCTCTGGCTGCACCGGGAGTGGCTGCCTCCCCTGCGCCGGTGAGTGCGATGGGCGCATCCCGGTAGTTGAACGGCCCTCGCTGTAAAAAATGATCTTAGCCGGCAAGGAGCGCGGAGCTCCTGCTTGGCTCTGGATCCGAAGCGCGTGACCGAGTCAGGCCGAGCTGGAGCTCCGCGCTCCTTGCAGAAGCAGCCCCTCTGCTGCCACGAAAAACACCTTTTGGCTCAAAAACTGAGACGCGCCCGCTCGCCGGCTGAACCCGAGCCGAGCTGGAGCTCGGCGCTCCACCAGCGGGGATTGCTTCGGCGTTCGGGTTAAAGCCGGGCAAGTCGGAGTGGTTCGGCTGGGCGCAGGGCTTTGAAGCGCACGGGCATAACCAGCTCGGTGCGACGCAACCAATTGATCAATAGTGGGAATGCGACCAAGAAACTCCAGAGTCCGGACTGGGGGAGGCTGGTGGTAAAAAGCAGTCCAGCGGCGAGGGTAACCAAGCTGGCCAGCCCGTAGCCAAAGCTGAAGCCGCCCGCAGCGATCGCCGCCGCTACCCCAATGATCAGGGCCGCAAGGGTCGCCATCGGCGGCAGTAGCGCGGCCATCATGCCGAGGAGAAATCCGGTCGGGGCCACGGTTTGGTCGGTGGCGTGGGGTTTGCCTCGAAAGGCCGACTGCCGCCATACCGCCAGGAGCAACATGCCTGAGGTGAAAAGCATCCCTGCGAGGTGTTCGTTGCGGCTGGCTTGGTCGGAGACGCTGAGCGCCTGGGCAAACATCCAGGCGGTGGCGTAGCCGCGTAGCAGGTCGATCCAGCCGAGTGGGAATTGCCAGTTTCGGTGCCGGGCCCGGCGCGACATCGGGGTATTGAGCATGACTTTGCGCAAGCGTCGGTAACCGACGTAGCGACAGGGTGTGCGGATAAATTTGCGCGCCGGAACCAGCCCGAAAAACGCGCCCAGCAAAAGCGGAATCCATTCGATGTTCATCGGGAAAAATGGGGTTGGGCCAAACTAGAGCGCAGTGAATTCAGCAAGCGCAGGGAATCAACGCCCCGACGCCGAAACCGGGCCCCGGAAGACAGGGGTTTAGTCCTACCTTGCGCATCCCTTCTTCGAGTGCGGGGGCACTAATGCCGGCGGGCGTTTGCTTAGCGCAAAATCAGCGCCACGGTTGCGGCCGCAATCAACCCGCACGTTGTCCCTTTAACCGGAGTCGTCACCATGCTCGAAGAACTCAAACAGCAAGTCTGTGAGGCCAACCAAACCCTCCTCGCCGCCGGTCTGGCCCTGCAAGCCTGGGGCAATGTCAGCGGGATAGATCGGGCCAGCGGTCGGGTGGTGATCAAGCCGGCGGGGAGCGTGGGCGAGCGACTGAGCCCCGGGGACCTGGTCGTCGTCGGCATCGACGAGGGCGAAATCATTGAGGGGCGGCACCCTCCGAGCGTCGACACCCCGACCCACCTCGTTTTGTACCGCGCGTTCTTGGGGATTGGAGGGGTGGTGCGCGCGCACAGCCTGTACGCGACC
>CAMBUJ010000287.1 GCA_945871005.1 Opitutus sp. GAS368
CTTTTGCTACCTTTGCCTCGAATTTTTCGCGTGCGCGCACGCCGCGGTTTATCCAGGGAGGGGAGCATTGGCGATTGTAGCGAGGGAGTGCTGAGAGCTAGGAGCTGGGAGCTAGGAGTTGAGAGCTAGGAGCTTGGAGCTGAGAGCTATCAGCTACTGTTTTATTAACCGCGAAGTGCGCGAAGGGGCAAGAAGTCAGGAATAGCATATACACTCCAGAATCCGGAGAGTGGCCGCAAATAGGCGCAAGGGACGCAAAAACGGCAAGGCTGTAGGGGCGGACTACTCGCCCACCCGCTACTCGATACTCGCTACTGATTTGGTAGCCACTAATGAACGCCAATTGGCGCTAATTATAAACAGCGGTGTTAACCACAAAATACACGAACGACACGAAAAGTCGGATCGAATCTGGTTAACCACTCATAGTCACTGATGATCACTCATGACGGAGCGACTACCCGCTACTGATTTATACACCACGAAAGGGCACTAAGTCAGAGCTCCCAGCTCCTAGCTCCCAGTTTATAACTTTCGTGTCATTCGTGTGTTTCGTGGGAAAAAATGAATTGGGGCGGTTTTTGTGTCCTCGTGTGCTTTTTGTGGACTAGGTTTTATTGTATATAATCCGGATTTTCACCCCCGAAATCCACGAGAGGACACGAAAAAATGGAAGACGGAATTGGCCAGGGACGGCCAACACTACAGTTCGGAAAAATGTAGGGTTGGCCGTCCCGGCCAAGTTTCTGATCGGTCAACAAAACCCCGACGCAGGCTTTGCTTTGGCTGGCTGGCAGCCTCTAATCGGCAAAAGTTCTGCCGTTTCCCCTGTTTCCCTTAACCACCGCCATGCGCCTTCGCCTCGCTTTTCGTCCCTACGCCTTCCCGTTTTGCACGCCCGTGCGCACGGCTCACGGCGTGTGGTCGGTGCGCGAGGGCGTGCTGGTGCGTCTCACCACCGAGTCGGGCCTAACCGGACTGGGCGAGGCCGCGCCGATTCCCTGGTTTGGCACCGAGTCGCTCGACGAGATCACGGCCACGCTCGCAGCCTTGGGCGAATGGGTCACCGCCGAGCAACTGGCCGCGGTGCCGGCGCACCTCGGGTGCTTGCGTTTTGCGCTGGCCGAGGCCCAGGCGCGTCTCGGGGCGGCGGGCGTTTCGGCCGCGCCAGTGCCGACCTCGGCCGCCTACCTGCCTGTGGCGGCATTGCTCCCGGCTGGACGCGCGGCGCTCGCGGCGATCCCGCCGAAGGCCGAACTCGGCTTTCGCACGTTTAAGTGGAAGGTCGGGGTCGGTGATCCCGGCGATGAACTCGCCCTGCTCGACGACGTGATCGCCGCCTTGCCCGACGGAGCTAAACTCCGCCTCGATGCCAATGGGGCTTGGGAGGCGCGCGTCGCCGCACGGTGGTTAAACCGGGCCGCCGATTGCCCGGTGGAGTTTATCGAACAGCCGTGTTTCGCCCCGGCTCGCTATGGAAAAACGGAGGTGCTTCGCATGGAGGATATACTGCGTGGTTTGGCGGCGGATTATCCGACCCCGGTGGCGCTGGATGAATCGTTGGTGGGGACTCATGACATTGAGCGCTGGCTGGCGGCGGATTGGCAGGGCGTGTGGGTGATCAAACCCGCGCTCTTGGGTGACCCGACCCCGGTGCTGGCCCGACTGGCGGCGGCGCGGGCCGACGTGGTGTTTTCCACCGCGCTGGAGACGGCGGTGGGCGCCCAGGCCCTCCTGCGGCACGCGTTTGCCTGGCCAGGGGAAAAGCCCCGCGCCCTCGGTTGCGGGGTCTGGCCGCTGTTTGCCGATAACGTGTACAACGGTCCGTTTGCCGCGCCGTTTTTCCGCCTCGAGGATGTGAACCGACTTGAGCCGGAGGCCGTATGGACCGCGCTGAATTGAGCCAGCTGCTCGGGCACGCGCCCGTGTTTTCGCCGGCGAATGCGTCGGTGTTGCCCGCAGGCCGGGTGGTGGCGGAGCGCGAACCGGCGCAGTTTATCGCGCGCTTTGGCGCTGCGGTGGCGGCGGGCGGTCCGGTGTTTTTGGCTGACCCGAATTGGGGCGAAGTTGAACAGGCGCAGTTTGAGGCGCTCATCGCGCAGGCGGCGGTGCCGGAGTCGGCGGAGTCGCTGGAGGCACTGGAATCGCCGGGGGCGGGGTTGGTGGAGGCACCGGTGGCGGGATGCCAACCGGCGCTTCTGGAATGCGGCTGGTTATGCATCCCCACCGGCGGTTCATCGGGCAACTTGCGCCTGGCCCGGCACGACGCCGCAACGCTGGCGGCGGCGGTGGACGGGTTTTGCACCCACTTTGGCGTCACTCGAGTTAACGCAGTCGGGCTGCTCCCGCTTTATCACGTCAGCGGGCTGATGGCGTGGATGCGCACGGTTTTAACGGGCGGCACTTACTTGCCGTGCAGTTGGAAAGCGGTGGAGGCGGGTGAGCGGCCGGCGGTGCCGGCGGGGCAAGGCGACTGGTTTCTCTCGCTGGTGCCGACGCAGCTCCAGCGGCTGCTGGGCGATCCGGCGGCCGAGGCTTGGCTGCGGGGTTTTCGAGTCGTGTTTGTGGGCGGCGGGCCGGCTTGGCCGGAGTTGATCGAGGCTGGCGCCCGCGCCCGGTTGCCGCTGGCGTTTGCTTACGGGATGACCGAGACGGCGGCGATGGTCACGGCGCTACGCCCGGAGGAGTTTTTGGCCGGCGGACGCGGCTGCGGCACGGTTTTGGCCCATGCCCGGTTGGCGTGGGCTGACGACGAGGCGGGGCGGATCGTGCTCGGCGGGGCGTCCTTGTTTCGTGGCTACTGGCCGGAAACGCGCGCGGGGGACTTTTGGGCGAGCGAGGATTTGGGGCGGTTCGATAAAAACGGCAGCTTGCAGGTGCTGGGGCGGCGCGACGCGTTGATCATCAGTGGGGGCGAGAAGGTGGATCCGGCGGAGGTTGAGGCGGCGTTGCGGGCGAGCGGGCGATTTAGCGACGTGGTGGTGCTCGGGGTGCCCGATGCGCGCTGGGGCGCGGTGGTGGTGGCGTGTTATCCGGCGGGTGGTGGGCCGATGGGGTCGGAGCCGGGGTTGTTGGAACTGGCCGCGTATAAGCGACCCAAGCGTTACGTCGGGGTGCCCGATTGGCCGCGTAACGCGCAGGGCAAGGTTAACCGGGCGGCGCTGCGGGCGTGGGTGGTTGCGGCGGCGGCGGGGTGCTGAGGGGGTTGAAGGAGAGCTTCGGGGGCCAAGGATTGGGCCCAATAACCAGGTCGCTACTTGAATCCGGTAACGGTGCTTCCCAGCCGCTAGCCGACAGATTTTTAACTACTCCGGGGCGCTGAGGTTGGCTAATTTCGAGGATGCTCCGCCGCGCTTGGTCACGTAGCGGGACGACGGAGTCGTTTCGAACCCTCGGATCGAAATCGCTCCGCGATCCC
>CAMBUJ010000288.1 GCA_945871005.1 Opitutus sp. GAS368
GGGGGGCTGACGCCCCGAACTCGAAACGACTCCGTCGTCCCGCTACGCCTCGGAACGCGGGGGGGCTTCGGGAACGTAGCGGGGGCGCGGCGCGCTTTCGTAATCCGGGGAAGGGGGGCTGACGCCCCGAACTCGAAACGACTCCGTCGTCCCGCTACGCCTCGGAACGCGGGGGGCTTCGGGAACGTAGCGGGAGCGCGGAGCGCTTTCGATCAGGGGGAGGCCAACCTTAATCTTTTCGGGGCAGGGGGAGAATTCATTCCCCCTTTTCTAAAGGTGGATTTAAGCCATTGTTAATCAGGTTTTTATTTTATGGCCACACCTTTAACTTTACTTAGGACATAAAGTAATCAGGTTTTGGCGGTTAATGAATTCTGCAGCCCCCACCGCCACCCCTGCCGCCGACACCCCCGACCTTGAACGCGCAACGGCGGAGGCGCGGGTGCGCTGGGCGGTGGAGACCTACGGCGACGGCCTGGTGCTCACCACCAGTTTCGGCATTCAGGCGGCCGTGATGTTGCATTTGGTGACCCGCATCGCCCCGCAGATCCCGGTGATTTTTATCGATACCGGCTACCTGTTCCCCGAGACCTACCGGTTCGCCGCCGAGCTGACCAAGAAGCTCAATCTCAATCTCAAAACCTATGCGGCGTCGCAGACTGCCGCCCACCAAGAGGCGCTTTTTGGCAAACAGTGGGAACTGGGGCTCGACGGGCTGAAGCGCTACAATCACCTCAACAAGGTCGAGCCGATGGACCGTGCGGTGCGCGAGTTGGGGGCCACCGCCTGGCTCGCCGGGTTGCGCCGGACGCAGGCCAGCACCCGTGGGCAGTTGCCGGTGGTGCAGCACCAAAACAAGGTGACCAAAGTCCACCCGATCATCGACTGGGACAACCGCACGATTCACCAGTACCTGACCGAACACGGGCTGAATTATCACCCGCTTTGGGAAGAGGGTTATGTCTCGGTGGGCGACTGGCACAGCACCTCGAAACTCGAAGCCGGCATGACCGAGGAGCAGACCCGTTTCGGCGGGTTGAAGCGCGAGTGCGGCTTGCACGAGAGTTCCGGCCGGGGCGACTTCCAGATTTAAGGAAACTCCTGGGGTTATCCCAAGCCTTGGCCGAGGACGGCCAACGCTGCACGCTGAGAAAGCCTACTGACTCAGCTCCGGTCGAGTACCGAGGCTACCGCCGACACTAAGGCCTGGCCATCACCCCATGCCCTTCAGGCACTGAGGGGACCGACTGATGGCTCAGTCGTTTTTGAGTTTTACCGGGAACAGGCAGCCGCACCCCTTGCCGCAGCAATTGCGGCGGCGGATGCAGAGGTGGCGCCGTCCCGCCCAAAAAATGTAGCCGAGCAACACCGTGGGAATAGCGATAATCCAAAACAAGTTCACGCGGGCCACCCAAACAAAGAAAATCGATTAGGCAAACACCGATCCCGCCGCAGGGCCCGATTCAGGCGAGCCGACCCACGGACGGGCCTACTTCGCCGCCACCCGACTCACCCGGCGATGCGCCGGGCCGCAGCTTGTGCCTTCACACACAGCTCGGCCGCCTTGAACACGTGCCGCTGGGTCATCGCCGTTTCCGTGCGGTTGAGGCAGTCGAGAATCAGTTCGCCGAAAAACCGGAAACCGATTTTGCCGCTCACGTTGAAGTGGTGCTCGCCGTGCTCATCGACCAGGTAAACGTGGTCGCCGGTTTTTTCCCGGGCGATGTCCACGTATTTGCGCAGCTCGATGTAGCCGTGGGTGCCGAGCAGGGTCAGGCGGCCGTCGCCCCAGGTGCTCAAGCCTTTGGGGGTGAGCCAGTCGACCCGGATGTAGTTGGTCGCGCCGTTGTCGCCGAGCAGGTTGGCCTCGCCGAAGTCTTCCAGCTCAGGGTGCTCGGGGTGGGCATAGTTGGCGACGGCGGCGTGGGTCACGGTGGCGTCGGTGGCCCCGGTGTAGGTGAGAAACTGCTCAAACTGGTGGCTGCCGATGTCGCAGAGGATTCCGCCGTAGCACGCTTTTTGAAAAAACCAGTCGGGGCGGCTGGGGGCGTTGAGCCGGTGCGGCCCCAGGCCGATCACCTGGAGTACGCGGCCAATCGCGCCCTGGGCCACCAGGTCGGTGGCGTACATGGCGGACTCGGAGTGGAGCCGTTCGCTGAAATAAACCGCGTATTTTTGGCCGGTGCGGGCGACCACTGCCTCGGCCTCGGCGAGCTGGGCGAGGGTGGTGAAGGGCGTCTTGTCGGTGAAGTAATCCTTGCCGGCCTCCATCACCCGGCAGCCGAGCGGCCCGCGCAGGTGGGGGATGGCGGCGGCGGCGACCAGGTGGACCGCCGGGTCGGCGAGAATCGCGTCGAAGGAGGGAGCGAGTTGGGCGCCGGGGAAGCGGGCGACGAGGGCGGCGGCGCGGGCCGGATCGGTGTCGTAGACCCACTTGAGTTGGCCGCCGGCCTGGACCAGTCCCTCGCACTGGCCGTTGATGTGGCCGTTGTCGAGGTGGGCGGCCGCGAAGATGAATTCACCGGGGCGCACCACCGGACCGGGCTTGGGGCGAGGGGCGTAGTTGGGGCCGGGGGTGGTGGAGGGCATGGGAAAAGTAGCGAGTAGCGAGTAGTGAGTAGTCGGAGACGGCGGCGGAGGGGATCACCGAGCCGAGCTGGAGCTCCGCGGTCCGGGTGGAGCGCCGAGCTCCAGCTCGGCTTCGGTGTTTCGGAGAACGTTCAACATCCAATATTCAACGGGATCGGAGCGGTTCGGCGGTTGGACGTTGGAAGTTGAGCGTTGAATGTTGGATGTTGATGGGGACGTTGATGGGCCGGCCTCAGACCGTTTCCGGCTGCCCCGACGCGATCGAGCGCGACATGGCGTTGAGCAGGCTCACCCCCGTGACCGTCACCTCGGCGTTGTGGCGGATCGCCCCGGGCAGGCCGCGCACCGCATCATGGAAGGCGATCCAATCATACCAACCGGCAAAATCCCCCGGCTTGGTTTCGTGGCGCTCCACCGGCTGGCCCGGCCGCACCAACTCCACCACCGCGTGGTCACCCGACATGTCGGTTTTGCCGGTGCGCTCGACCCAGCGGCGGATCACCCCGCGTTCGCAGGCCAGATGGATCTCGTCGGCGTAGGGGTGGCCGTCGTTGATGCAGAAGGAGGCAAAGATGTTGGCCACCGCGCCGGTGTCGTAGGCGAGCGAGATCTGGGCGTTGTCGGGCGTGGGACGGCCGGTGCGCACCCGGGCGTGTTGCACGTAGGCGGAGGTGGGCTGGCCGGGCAGGGCGGCAAACTCGTTCATCAGATAAACGCCGAGGCGGAACAGCGCGCCGCCTGGGCAACGCTTCGGGTCGTCGGCCCAGCCGCCGTCGGCTTTTTCGTGGTAATTGGCCCAGGTGCGCGC
>CAMBUJ010000289.1 GCA_945871005.1 Opitutus sp. GAS368
AACGAGATCCCGTCGACCACGGGTAACGTTTACACCTTCGACAGCGCCTCCACCTACATCCAGGAGCCGCCCTTCTTCACCGACTTCTCGCTCACCCCTGGTTCGATCAAAGAGATCAAGGGCGCCCGCGTCCTCGGCCTGTTTGGCGATTCCGTCACCACCGACCACATCTCGCCCGCCGGTGCCATCAAGAAGAGCTCGCCCGCCGGCAAGTTCCTCCTCGATAACGGGGTCACTTTTGAGGATTTCAACTCCTACGGCAGCCGCCGCGGCAACGACCGCATCATGACCCGCGGCACCTTCGCCAACGTGCGCATCAAGAACCTGATGCTCGGCGGCAAAGAAGGCGGCAACACCCTCGGGCCGGACGGCGCCGAGACCTCGATCTACGACGCCTCGATTGCTTACCAGAAGCAGGGCGTGCCGTTGATCGTCATCGCCGGCCAGGAATACGGCACCGGCTCGTCGCGCGACTGGGCCGCCAAGGGCACCAACCTGCTCGGCGTTAAGGTCGTCGTTGCTCAGAGCTTCGAGCGTATCCACCGTTCCAATCTGGTCGGTATGGGCGTGCTCCCGCTGCAGTTCAAGGAAGGCGTCACCGCCCAGAGCCTGAAGCTCGACGGCACCGAGAGCTATGACGTGGTCGGGCTGACCGCCGCGATCAAGCCCCAGCAGGACCTCACCCTCCAGGTGACCCGCAAGGACGGCACCGTTGAAAACGTGTCGGTACGCTGCCGCATCGATACGCCCATCGAGATCGATTACTACCAGCACGGCGGCATTCTGCCCTACGTGTTGCGCCAGATCATCGCCGCCAACTAAGGCCAGCCGAGATCTTGCAAAGGCGTTAACTTGGGAAATAGTCCTGAGTTAGCGCCTTTGCCCCGCAGTCGAACCTAGCTTAATTCAACCATGGCCGACGTCACCAAACCCTCCTTCCTTGTCGATACCTCCTCCGATCCGGTTGCGATTCGTATCGAAGGGCGGGCCTCGTTTCAAAACAGCCCCTGCCTCAACGAGTTTTTCAACGCCCTGGTGGGGCAGGGGCGGACGCGCTTCGTGATGGATTTCCAGAACTGCACCAGCATGGACAGCACGTTTTTGGGCGTGCTGGCTGGGGCCGCCCTCCAGTTGCGCAAGCAGGCGACCCCGGGCAGCCTGGTGCTGTGCCGCTTGGGCGAGCGCAACCTCGAGCTGGTGCGCAATCTCGGGCTGCACCGCTTGCTCACGGTGGATACGGAAACTGGCGGGGTAAACACGAGTGGATTATCGGCCCTGCCGAATTTGCCTGCGCAGGGTGAGTTGGAGAGTGCGCGTTTGGTCTTGGCCGCCCATGAAAACCTGGTGGCCGCCGATGCGTCCAACCAAGCGAAGTTTCAGGACGTGCTGAGCTTTTTGAAAAGCCGCGTGCAGCAGGGCTGAGTTGAGGCGTTTTTTAGGCTGCCGTGGCGAATGGATCGCGGCCAAAAGCACAAAAAAAGCTGCACCGAAATGGTGCAGCTTTTTTTGTGGCCCAACACCGACCTGAGACTCAGATCAGCCCGAGCTTCATTTTACCCTCTTCGCTGATCATCGACTGGTTCCACGCCGGCTCCCAGGTGATGCGCACGTCAGCGGCGGCCACCCCGGGAACAAGCAGAATCTTGGTTTTTGCGTCTTCGGCGATCGCCGGGCCCATGCCGCAGCCGGGCGCGGTCAACGTCATCGCCACGTCCACCTTGTAGCCGGCTTCCGGCGCGGTGTTAACCGACACATCCATCGAGTAAACCAGCCCGAGATCGACGATGTTCACCGGGATTTCCGGATCGTAGACCTTCTTGAGCTGGTCCCAGACCGCCTCGGGATCGGGCGCGCCGTCGGCCAAAGTGGACGCCTCCACTGTGTCGGTGACGACTTGCTCGCCGATCACATCGGCATCCTTGCCGTCGATGCGGTAAAGTCCGCTGTCGCCCTGCACCGTGTAGGTGCCGCCCAGCACCTGGTGGATAAACACCTGGGCCCCGGCAAACAGGGTGTGCTTATCGCCAGAGGGGATTTGGGTGACGACGACGTCGCGGGAAAGGGTGCGTTCTTTGGACATGGTGGTTGGAGTAGTGAGTAGCGAGTAGCGGGTAGTGAGTAGGCAGATGGCGGAAACGGAGGGTCGAATGTCGGAAGGTCGAAAGGGTTCGATATGCTCGCTAGTCGCTACCCGCTACTCGCTACTTTTTGTTAGAGAACTTCGCTTCGATTAACCCGCGCAGCGAGGCGTGGAGTTCGTCGTTACTGAGCTGGTTGAGGACTTCCTCGAAAAAGGCGAACACGAGCATCTCCTTGGCGTTGGCCGGTTTGATCCCTCGCGCTTGCAAGTAAAACTCCTGCTCGGGCTCGATGCGCGCGCTGGTGCTGCCGTGGCTGCACTTCACGTCGTTGGCCTGAATCTCCAGACCGGGTAGGCTGTGCGCCTCGGCCTCGTCGGAGAGCATCAGATTGCGGTTCTTCTGGTAGGCGTCGGTCTTCTGCGCGTCCGGTTCGACGATAATCAGACCCGAGAAAATGGTCTTCGCGGTGTCGAGCAGGGCGTTTTTGTAGAGCAGGTTCGAGGTGGTGTTCGGCGAGATGTGGGTTTGCAGCGTGCGCTGGTCAAACTCTTGGCTGCCGTTGGCGACGGTCACGGCGAGCATCTCGGAGTGCGCGCCCGGGCCGAGCAGGCGGGAATGCGACTCGTGGCGGGCCTGGCGGCCGCCGAGGTGGACGTTGAGCGACAAAACCTTGGCGTCGCGCTCGACGACGATCGAGTTGGCCTGGAAGGCGAGGGTGTCCTTCGACCAGTTTTGCGCTCCCACGTAGGTGAGTTGCGCCCCCGGGCCGGCGTGCAGGTCGTTGACCCCGGAGCAGAGGTGGCGGGACTGGTCGGCGGAGACAAAGTACTCGACCAAGGTGGCCTTGGCGTTGTCTTCGAGGACGACGATCGTGTGAGGGAAGGTCGCCTTGTTGGCCCCGGAAAGGGTGTGCTGAAGCACAAAAGGCGTGGTGATCTCAACGCCCTTGGGCACGAAGAGCAGGGCGCCGGCGCCGGTGAAGGCGGTGTTGAGGGCGACGAACTTTTCCGAGCCGAGATTGGCGGGGTGCTTTTGGAAATACTTGCGCACCAGCTCGCTGTGCTGGGTGAGAGCCTCGTCGAGCGGGGCGAAAATCACGCCCTTGGCGGCCAGCTCGGCGGGCACGGTGCTACGGGCGACCAGTTGGCGGTTGGAGAAAATGATCTCGGCGGCGTGCGGGTAGTCGGCGAGGTGGGGGATGTGCTGAGAGGCGTCCTCGGGCAGCTCAAAGCCGGCCAGGTCGAGGGCGGCGAGGCTGGAGAAACGCCAGGTCTCGTCGGT
>CAMBUJ010000290.1 GCA_945871005.1 Opitutus sp. GAS368
GAGCGGGCGCGGAGGATTCCTGATTGGGATCGGCACCGACGCCTTCACCCACGCCAATTCTTCCGCCGGCCACGCCCTCACCCTGCACTGGAAAACCCAGCCCGAAGCCGGCTACGGGTTGGTCGCCGCCGCCGACCTCGACCGCACCATCGAACACCTCACCGCCGACCTGAGTAACAGCTACGAAACCGTTCTGGGCCTGACTTATTTCGCCGGACTGCTGGCCACCAGCGCGACCTTTTCCCAACTGCTTGAACAGGTAAACGTGCGCCTGCGCACCATGGTGACGCACGAGCACCTCGTCATTCGTTTCATCAAAGGCGCCTCACTGGTTCATTACCCGGTCGGCACGACCCCGAACGTGCCCGCCGTCTTGCCCATCGACCGCGCCACGCCCGAAGGCCGTTGCGTGCTCAACCGCCACCCCGAGGCCGAACCGGCCCCCACCCCGTTTGGCCGCGCGGAAAACCTGGGCGAGTTTACCGAAAAAGCCGGCCTACTGAGCATTGAGTTTGGCGGGCAACTGCTCGGCACCCTCAGCGTCACCCGCGGGGACCACGCCCAGCCGTTTTCAGGGGCCGAGGTGGAACTGCTACAAGCGGTGGCCGATTTCGTGGGTATTGCTCGCGCCACCGACCACCTCTGGCAGGAACGGCAACACCGCCTGCAGCTCGAGCAGGAGATCCATGTCGCTGCGGCCATCCAGCGCTCGTTGCTGCCGGCGGGCTTTCCCCACCACAGTCGCTGGTGGGTGCACGGCGCGTGCCGTCCGGCGCGGGAAATCGGCGGGGATTATTTCGACGTGGTTCACCGCGCCGACGGCAGCTTGCTGCTGATCATCGCCGACGTGATGGGAAAGGGAGTTCCCGCCTCGCTACTCGCGGCCATGTTACGCAGTTCACTGCGGGCCATGGCCGACCTGGAATCCTCCCCAGAACACATCCTGACCGGGATCAATCGGCAGCTCTACCCCGACCTGGAAAGACTCGGGATGTTTATCACCGCCGTGCTCATCTGCCTGCCGGGCGAAAGCGCCGCCTTGCCGCATTTTGCAAATGCCGGGCACTGCGCGCCGGTGGTCATCGAGAACGATGGCACGCTGCGGGAAACGCGCGGCGGAGCCGTGCCTCTGGGTATCCTGCCGGCGACCCGCTACCAACGCTACGCCTGCCCGATGACCATCGGCGACCGCCTCCTGCTTTACACCGACGGGTGTTACGAACTCAACGGGCCCGACGGCGAGATGTGGGGATCGGCGAGCTACCTGCGCTTCGCCGCCTCGCACCGACAGTTAAACCCGAACGAGTTCATCGACGCCCTGCTCGACCACACCGGACTCGACCTCGCGCTCACCCCGGTGACCGATGACCGCACGTTGGTAGTGGCATCCCTTCGCGCATGAACCCGCCCACCGTGCTGATTGTGGACGACGAAGTGCACATGGTGCGGCTGCTCGCCCTCTCGCTCAAACCGCTGAATCTCAATCTGCGCGCCGCCATGAGCGGCCGCGAGGCGCTGCAAGTAATCCGCAACGAACCCATCGACCTCGCCCTGTTCGATGTGCACATGCAGGACATCGACGGGCTCACCGCTGTCCAAGAAATCCGCTCCCACGGCGCGCGGCGCGCGATGCCGGTCATCCTGCTAACCGGGGCGGGCGAGTCGCATATTGAAGCGCTGGGCCGCACGCTGGGTGTGCAGGCGTTTTTCCGTAAACCCTTCAGCCCAGCCGAGCTAGCCGCGTGCGTGCGCGGGCTGCTTGGGCCCCGGTGAGCTGCCCTAGTTGAACGTTGGCGGGGCCCTGCATCTTTACGCAAAACGCGTTTGCCCAGCCCGCCCTCGGCCTGTGTGCTGGCCCGCTATGTCTCTTGGTTTTGTCGGACAACGCTGCCTGAGTGAACGCGAACCCGAGCTGGGCCTCGGCCTGGTGGCGGAGCTTGACCGCACCCGCATCACGATCGAATTCCCCGCCACCCGCGAAAAACGCATCTACGCGCGCGGCACCCCGGTGCTTAAACGCGTCCAGTTCGCCGTCGGCGAAACCGTCGCCGCCCGCACCGGCGAAAAATTCACCGTCGCCGCCGTCGAGGAGGCCGCCGGCCTACTCACCTACGTCGGCCCCACCGGCCAACGCGTGCGCGAGGACGTCATCTCCGACCTGACCAGCGTCGCCTCGCCCGCCGAGCGCATGATGGCCGCCCAGGCCGAGCCTTCCGCCGTGTTCGACCTGCGCCTGCGCGCCCTCCAGGCCCGGGCCCGCTTCCGCCAGTCCGAGGTGCGCGGCTTCCTTGGCGGTCGCATCGACCTGATCCCCCACCAATTCTACATCCTCCACGAGGTCTCCAACCGCCAAGTTCCCCGCGTGCTGTTGGCCGACGAGGTTGGCTTGGGCAAAACCATCGAGGCGTGCCTGATCCTTCAGCGCCTGCTGGCCACCGGTAAGGTTAAACGCGCCCTGATCCTCGTGCCCGAGTCGCTCACCCACCAGTGGTTCGTCGAGCTGCTGCGCCGCTTCAACCTGTGGTTCACGATCTTTGACGAACCGCGCTGCGCCGACGTCGAGTCCAGCGACCCGGGTAAAAACCCGTTTCTCTCCAGCCAACTCGCTCTGGCCAGCGTCACCCTCCTGTCGTCGATGGACAATCGCCGCACCCAGGTCGTCGAAGCCGGCTGGGATTTGGTGATCGTCGACGAGGCCCACCACCTCGGATGGACTCCCGAAGCGGCCAGCCCCGAATACCAATTCGTCGAACAGCTCGCGCGCAAAACCCCCGGACTGCTCCTGCTCACCGCCACCCCGACCCAGCTCGGCCAGGCCGGGCACTTCGCCCGCCTGCGCCTACTCGATCCCCACCGCTACGACGACTTCGAGAGCTTCGTGGACGAGTCCGCTGATTTTGGCACGGTCGCCGGCATCGCCGAAAAAATCGTCGATGGTAAAAGCCTCGCCGCCGCCGACCACACCGCGTTGCGCAAGATCTTCGACCGCGACCCGGAAACCCTCGCCACCCACCTCGCCGCCCTGGACGCCGGAAAAACCGGCGCCCGCGAGGCGCTGTTGCGCACCCTGCTCGACCAGCACGGCACCGGCCGAGTGGTGTTCCGTAACACCCGCTCTGCCATGACAGGCTTCCCCAAGCGCCAGTATTGCCCGGTCGCGATTGCCGAGGCCTCCCCCACCCTGCTGGCCCGCGTCGGCCGCGAGCTCCAGGCAGAGGAAACCGGCGAAATCGCCACCCTGCGCTACTCCTACAAAGACGACCCGCGCCTCGACTGGCTGGTCGGCTTTTTGCAAAAAACCGCCCCCGGAAAAGTCCTCTTGATCTGCCGCTCCGAGCGCAAGGT
>CAMBUJ010000291.1 GCA_945871005.1 Opitutus sp. GAS368
TTAGGCCGTAACGCGCAAAAACTCGGAGCCCCTGTCGCGTAACCGCAACGCTTGTAATGCCTGGGTTGGCCGGAAGGTATCGGCCAGGGAACGAGAACGAGTAGGATTATGAGAACGAGAACGATACGGAGTTTGGAGGTGCGGCAACTTTGCGATCGTTGGACCTGCGGAATGAATCGTTCTCGTTCTCTTACTGGTTCTCGTTCGTCAGGGGATCGCTTGACGGTCGGTCTGCTGTAATCGCCAACTTTGTGCGTATCCCGTTTTCATTCTTCAATATGCCAAATAATACGAGGTTCTTCGACAGTTCCAGTGGGTAAAAAACAAGAACCCAATGCACGGGCAACCGGAGTGGTATCACAGAGACAATCCGGAGCTATGACACAGAGCGCCACAGAGCCAGGCCACCCTGAAAAAGGCAACTAAGCATTGATCCGAAGGGAGTTGCCAAGCCAGACGATCCGGAGATGTAAGGCTGATTTTGAACAGTCGAAGGCGTTAAGGCCTCCCTTGTCTGCTCTGTGGGCTGGGCTCCGTGCCCTCTGTGACACCTGCCGAAGGTTTATTTTTCTTCCTCGCTACCCTCTGAAATCGTCGAGGCACCTAATACGAGGTTTGGAATTAGCGTATATTAGCGGTCATTAGCGGTTAAAATTCCGGTTCCGTATCCGGCAAGATTCAGGTTACGGACTCGTCGGTAAGCGAACTGGGTTCGAG
The DNA here is from genome assembly GCA_945871005.1 of Opitutus sp. GAS368. Lineage (GTDB taxonomy): Bacteria > Verrucomicrobiota > Verrucomicrobiia > Opitutales > Opitutaceae > Rariglobus. The sequence continues at coordinate 718 of CAMBUJ010000291.1, forward strand.
CGGCCCGCAACGGGACGCGAGGTCACGTTGGCAACAATCCGGTTGTGGGCGGAACTCGCCCGCGGCAGGGTGGTCGTAATTTCACCCCCTATGACCACCTCTTTCCGCGCTCTTTGCCTTGCCGCCAGCCTGCTTGGGTTATCCGCCGGCTTTTCCGGTTGCACCAGCAACCCGGGGCAAACCAGCACCAACCCAGCGCAGCCCGGACCGGCCATCGGCCAGGCGAGCGGGGCGGCGGTTGGGGTGGTGGCCGGCAATGTGGTCGGCGCCGCCGTCGGTGCGGTCGAAGGCGCCGCCCACGGGATCAAACAACCCTTCACCAACGAGCCGCATGTCATCCGTACTTGGCGCACCGAAACTACCCCGGACGGCCGCACCATCCAAGTGCCCGAAGACACCCTCGTCGACGCGTATGGCCGCCCGATTTCGGCCAAGAAGTAAGGGCGGGCGACTTCGTTTATTTGTTCCAAAGGGGCGGGTTGGGTTATGAAACAACCCCGCCTCCCCGGTGGGTTTTGAGCTACGCGGGCAGTGCCTTGACCGCGGCGGCGACGTGGGCGAAGGGGACGTGGCCGGCACTGCCAAATTCAGGGTGGCGGGTCAGCTTAGCCTTCGTGAGCGCGGGTGCGGCGATACCGCACAAAAACCGGGTCACTTGCCGCGTCGCCTTGAGCGCCTCCGGGTGTTGCGCGCGCAGTTTTCCCAGAGCCGCCGCGGGTAAATTGAGCACGGGTAAGGCCCGATCGAGCTTTACCGCCGGTTCGCCCGCGCACGGTCCGCAGTGACCGCAGTCGCGGCCGTGGTCTTCGCCGAAATACCCGAGCAGGCGGCGCACCAGGCAGCCTTTTTCGGAGAGTAGCGCGGTTACGGCGGCGCTGCGCTGGAGGTCGCTTTTTTCCCGAGTGGCGAAGCGCTCGCACAGGTCGCGCCAGATGGGGGCCAGGTCGCCGGGGGCGCGCACCACGCGATAGCCCTGGCGCACACCGGCTACCTGGAGCTCAAGGTCGCCTTTTTCCTCCAGGTAGGTGAGCGCTTTGACAATGCGTTCGCGGTCCCCGCCGAGCGCCTCGGTCGCCGCCGCCAGCTCGACGGAGTGCCAGATCCGGCCGACCTTGGCCAAGTCGAAGAGCTTTTTTAAAAACGTGCGCCGTTCCGGGTCGAAGCGCCCCAGCACGTCGGAGGGTGCGTGGTGGAATTTCCACTGGTAGGTGGTGTAAAACGGACTGGTTGCGGCGATCAGCCCGTTGAGTTCCAGGTAGGTGAGCGCGGTGGAGACGACCAGTTGGCGGATGTCGTGCCGGCCAGAGAGCTCGTAGGTGGACAGGTCGAACAGCTCGCCGGCGGTGCGTCCGTCGAGGAGTTCTTTGAGCAAATCGCGCAGCGACTCGCGGGTCGGGGTGTCGCCGTAGGTGAAGTTTTCCAGGACGGTGAGGTCTTCGCCGGCGGCGAGGATTTCGCACTGGGAGGGCTGGCCGTCGCGACCGGCGCGGCCGATTTCCTGGGCGTAGTTCTCGATGCTTTTGGGCAGGTTGTAGTGGTATACCGAACGGATGTTGGCTTTGTCGATGCCCATGCCGAAGGCGATCGTTGCCACCACCACGCTGTCGTTGCCGGCCATGAAGCGGTTTTGCACGGCTTCGCGCGCCTCCGACTCCATGCCGGCGTGGTAGGCTTCGGCGGGATAGCCGGCCTTGGCCAACGCGGCGGCAACCACCTCGGCGGTTTTTTGCAGGGTCACGTAAACAATCGACGGGCCCTTCGGTCGGGTGCGCAGGCGGGACAGCAGGAGGCTGACGCGTTTATCCGGGGCGCAGGCGGTGGCGCGCAGGGTGAGGTTGGGGCGGTAAAAACCGGTGTGCACGTGGGCGGCCGGCTCGATGGAGAAGGCCTTGCAAATATCCTTCGCCACCGCCGGGGTGGCGGTAGCGGTCAGCCCGAGCACGCGCCCGACCTGGAGCTCGCGGGCGAAGCGGGCGAGTTTGAGGTAATCGGGGCGGAAGTTGTGGCCCCATTCGGAAATGCAGTGGGCTTCGTCGATGACGAGCAGGTCGATTTTCAGGGTTTTGAGGCGGGCGAGGAAGCGCTCGTTGGAAAAGCGCTCGGGGGCGACGTAGAGCAGTTTTAAAGTGCGCTCGCGTAGCGCGTCTTGGATCGCCTCGAACGCCTCCCGTGAGAGGGTCGAGTCGAGCCGGGCTGCCGCGATGCCGCGCGCTTGGAGGAAGTCGGTTTGGTCCTTCATCAGCGCGATCAGCGGGGAGACGACGACGGTGAGGCCTTCGAGCAGAAGAGCGGGGAGTTGGTAGCACAGGCTTTTGCCGCTGCCGGTCGGGAAAACCGCGAGAGAGGAGCGCCCGGCGAGCAGGTGGGAGATGACGGCTTCCTGGCCGGGGCGAAACGCGTCGAAGCCAAAGCGCTGGCGCAGGATTTCGCGGGGCAGGGGGGCGGCGGGCTTTTTCATGAGAGGGCAGGGAGGGGGAAGGTGAGGCCGATGGGGGCGCGCGGCTATCAGGATGACCACGCCCATCGCAAAGACCACGCCGGCGGGCCGAAAGTGCCCTCGTTCGTCTACGCGGTAAAGGACCCGACGATGGCTGGAGTGATTAACTCT
>CAMBUJ010000292.1 GCA_945871005.1 Opitutus sp. GAS368
GGGCGAAAAACTTGAGGTAATGCGCCAGCAGCAGCGGGATGTCGTCGGGGCGCTCGCGCAGCGACGGCAGGGTAATGCGCACCACGTTGAGGCGAAAAAACAGGTCTTCGCGAAACTTCCCCTCGCGCACCATTTTCTCCAGGTCGCGGTTGGTCGCCGCCACCAGGCGCACATCGAGTGCAATCGGTTTGGAGCCGCCCACCCGCTCGATCGACTTGGTCTCCAAAAAGCGCAGCAGTTTCACCTGGGTCGAACTGGAGATTTCCCCGATCTCATCGAGGAAAAGCGTGCCGGTGTCGGCCGCCTCAAAGCGCCCCACCCGCTTCTCCATCGCGCCAGTAAAGGCCCCGCGTTCATGGCCGAAGACCTCGCTCTCCAAGAGGTTTTCCGAGAGGGCCGCGCAGTGCACGGCAATGAACGGCGCCCGCGCCCGGGGGCTGGCCTGGTGGATCGCCTGGGCGATCAGCTCCTTGCCCGTGCCCGACTCCCCGTCGATCAAAATGGTGGCCTTGGAGGGCGCCACCAGGCGGACGCGCTCGATCACGGCTTTTAACTTCTCCGAGTGCCCGACCAGCCCCTCAACGTTGAACTTCTCGTCGAGCCGCTCGTTGAGTTGTTTGACCTCGACCTCGAGCGTCCGCGCCTTGAGTGCGCGCTGGATGAGCACCTCGAGCCGCTCGATGTTAACCGGCTTGGTCAGGAAATCGACGGCACCACGTTTCATCGCCTCGACCGCCGAATCGATGCTGCCGTAGGCGGTCATCATGATAACCGCGGGTTTGTTCGGCAGCGCCAGCGCCCGGTCGATGACCTTCAGGCCGGACTTTCCGGGCATGCGCAGGTCGGTCAGCACGACGTCAAACTCCTGGGCTTCGAGCTGGTTAAACGCCTCCTCGGCGCTGGCGGCCACGGACACGTCATAGTCCTCCTCGAGGGCTTGGCGGAGCCCGTCGCGGGTGTGTTTCTCGTCATCGACGATGAGCACGCTGGAAAGCATGGCGCTATAACACGCGTAAGCGCCGCGCGGTCAAGGCGCCGGCGCAATCCGCCAAGCCGCGCCGGCCCACCCGTGGCCCCGGGCGTGAGCGCGGGGTGTACCGGATCCCGCCCGTCGGCCACAAACCGCCCCGCACTCCGCATCCCTGCGCTCACGCGCATGGCCACGACGGCAGCCCCACACTTGCGCCCCACCCCACCCTACTGCAGCAGGCGCACCCGGCGGTTTTTGAGCGGGAACTGCAACGTCACCACCGTGCCCACCCCGGGATTGCTCTCCACCCCGACCTGGCCGCCGTGCTCGCGCATGATGCGCTGCACAATCATCAGCCCCAACCCGTTGCCGCCCTGCTTGGTCGTGTGGTAGGGCTGAAACAGTTTCACCAGATCCGCCTGCTTGATGCCACTGCCCGTGTCGCCACAAAGCAGGTACACGCTCTCGTCGTCGGCATACGTCTTCAGCCGCAGCACCCCGCCCGGCTGCATCGCCTCCATCGCGTTTTTAATCAGGTTAAAAAACACCTGCTTGAGCTGGTTTCGGTCCGCCATGATCACCGGTAAATCCCGCGCAATGCTCGCCTCCACCCGGATGCTGCGGTCGGCCAACTCGCGCTCCTGAAAACGCACCACTTCTTCAATGACCTCACCCAGCTTCGTCTCCGCCAAATCAGGCTGACGCGGGCGGATCGCCTCGAGGAAATGGGTAACAATCCCGTCGAGCCGCAGCACCTCGTCCTGGCAGATGCGAATCGACTCGGCCAGCGAGGCGGTTTCCTGATCGCGAGCGGCGCTTTTGAGTTTCTTTAGCCGGCGCTCAATCAACTGCAGGTGAATGGTGAGCGAATTGAGCGGATTTCCCAACTCGTGGGCGACCCCGGCCGCCAGCAGCAGAATCGAGGAGGTGCGCTCATCCTCGATGCGCGCCTCGGTGGTCTTTTTGTCGCGGGTGATATCGGTGAGTATCACCGCGAAGCGCCGCTCTGGACCGTCGCCCTCGCTGGAAAACGGCACCATGTAGAGCCGCACGGTGCGGAGCTCGGGGTAAGTCAGCTCGATCTCGCGGGTCACCACCGGCGGGGCGGGCGCGGGGTCGGCCAGCGTGGCCTCCAGCGAGGACCGCAGCCCGGGGACCAGCCGCCAAAGCACCTGGTCGGTGAGATCGTCATCGGCTTGGCCGATCAGGCGGTGGGCCGAGGCATTGGCGTAGTCGATCACGCCGTCGGCATCGATCACGAGGACGCCTTCCTGCAGGGTGTTGAACACGTTCTCAAACTGGCTGCGTTCGCGCGCGAGGCGCTGCACCAGATTGGTCAGGTTGGTCGGGTCGAGCGAGTCGAGCCGCCCGAGCACGCGATCCAGCGAGGTGTTTTTTATGCCGGCCATAGGGATAAACCGTTCAACAATTCTGGGGTTACTCGGCGAATAAATCGACCTGGCCGGGATCGACGCGGGCGGCCAGCAGCTTGCGCAAAAACATCTCGCGGTGCTCCGGGCAGCGCCCCTGCCGGAGTACGGCCTCGCGGTGCTCCTCGGTCCCGTAGCCCTTGTGCTGGGCGAAGCCGTAGCCTGGAAAAGTCCCGTCGAGCGCGGTGAGCATCCGGTCGCGCGTCACCTTGGCGATGACCGAGGCCATGGCGATGCACAGCGAGCGCCCATCGCCGCCGACCACCCCGGTGTGTGGATAGGGGAAATGTTTCAACGGCAGCCCGTCGACGAGGATGCGCGCCGAGACCATCGGCTGATAAGCGGCCACCTCGTCGGGCGAGGAAAACAAGTCGGGCTCCTTGGGCGGCGGGGCGAAAGCGTGGGCCGGATGAATCCGCTCGAGCGCGCGGCGCATCGCCAGCTTGGTGGCTCCCAAAATATTGAACTGCTCGATCTCGGCCACGTCGGCCACCCCGTAGGTGGCGTGGATTTTCCCCTCGGCCATGAGCGCCTCGAAATCCAGCCAAAGCGCGTCGCGCTCGCTGGCGGTGAGCTGCTTGGAGTCGTTGATGCGCCGGGCGTTTTCATCGGCCCAGCGGCTGTCGAGAAACGCTGGCGTGACCACCACCGCACCAGCCACCACCGGGCCGGCCAGCGCGCCGCGCCCAGCCTCATCGACCCCGATCAATTCGGCAAAGCCGGCGATCTGTTTGAGATCGTAACCGCGGAGTTGGCGTCGCTTTCCAGACATACGAGTACGGCGCGGCGGTTAATCGCGACCAAAGCCGAAGCGCTCCTTGGGCTCGGGCAGCGGCAGTTCGTCGAGTTTACCCGCCTCCTTGACCACCTCGTAGGCGGTGCGGAAATGCAGTTTGGCCACGTCCTTGAGCGCGTGCA
>CAMBUJ010000293.1 GCA_945871005.1 Opitutus sp. GAS368
TAGCGGGATGGCGCAGCCATTTCGTAATCCGTTGCCTTCTTCCGCCTCCCACTGGCACGGAATCGAAACGACTCCGTCGTCCCGCTACGCTTCGGAGCGCTCCCCGTACTCCGGGACGTAGCGGGATGGCGGAGCCATTTCGTAATCCGTTTCCCCCTCCGCCCGCTCGCCCGCAAGGAACCCTAAATGTAGCGTTGCCGACCGCCTCCGCGCCCTGCAAGTTGCGCGTTTATGACCGTTGAGACCGACGCCACTCCCGCTCCCGCTAACCCCAGCGATTTCATCCGCGACATCGTCGCCGCCGACCTCGCCGCCGGCCGCCACCAGAAGATCGTCACGCGTTTCCCCCCCGAGCCCAACGGCTATCTCCACATCGGCCATGCCAAGTCGATCTGCCTGAACTTCGGCATCGCCCGCGAAAACAACGGCACCTGCAACCTGCGTTTCGACGACACCAACCCCGCCAAGGAGGACATCGAGTACGTCGATTCCATCACCACCGACGTCAACTGGCTGATCGCCGGCTGGGCCGACCACTGCCTCGGCCTAAAACCCAAGGGCGCCCACCCGGCCGCCCAGACCGTCAACGGCCGCCCCGACCACTACCTGCCTTCGATTCAGCTCCCAGCTCCTAGCTCCCAGCTCACAGCTCCCAGCTCTCAGCTCGCAGCTACCGCCGCCAACGCCGAGCCGTTCTTCGCCAGCGACTACTTCGAACAACTTTACGCCTACGCGCTCACCCTGATCGAAAAGGGCAAAGCCTACGTTTGCGACCTCAACGCCGAGGACACCGAGGCCTACCGCGGCTCGCCGGAAAAGCCCGGCCAAGATAGCCCTTTCCGTAACCGCTCGGTCGCGGAAAACCTCGACCTGTTCCAGCGCATGCGCGCCGGCGAATTCCCCAACGGCGCCCGCTCGCTGCGCGCCAAGATCGACATGACCGCGCCCAACATGTGGCTGCGCGATCCCCTGCTCTACCGCATCCGCCACGTCGCCCACCACCACGCCGGTGACAAGTGGTGCATTTATCCGCTCTACGACTACGCCCACTGCCTGAGCGACTACCTCGAGGGTATCACCCACAGCATCTGCACCCTCGAGTTCGTCGACCACCGTCCGCTCTACGACTGGGTCTTGGAAAGCCTCGAACTGCCGCGCGCCCTGCCCCACCAGTATGAGTTCTCCAAGCTCATCCCCGGCTACATGATCGTGTCGAAGCGCAAGCTACTCCACCTGGTGACCGGTAACGTGGTCACCGGCTGGGACGATCCGCGTATGCCGACGATTTCCGGTCTGCGCCGCCGCGGCATTCCCGCCTCGGCGCTGCGCAAATTCGTGATCGGCGCCGGCGTGACCAAGTTCGACGCCCTCACCGACATCGCCGTGATGGAACACGTCGTACGCGAGGAGTTGAACGGCCTCGCGGTCCGCCGCCTCGGCGTGCTGCGCCCGATCAAGATCGTCCTGACCAACCTCGCCGAAGGTGAAGTCATCGAGTGCGACGCCACCAACAATCCCCAGGACGAAACCCCGACCACGCGCAAGGTCGCCCTGACCCGCGAGGTGTTCATCGAGAGCGATGACTTCGCCGAGGTGCCGCCGCCGAAATACTTCCGCCTCAAGCCAGGCGGCGAGGTCCGCCTCAAATACGCCTGCATCATCAAGCTCGACGAGATCGTCAAAGACGCCGCTGGCGTGATCACCGAGCTGCGCTGCACCGCCGACCTGACCACCCGCGCCGGCGGCCCGAATTCGGACAAAAAAGTCAAAGGCACGATTCACTGGGTCAGTGCCAGCCACAGCATCGCCGCCGAGGTGCGCGTCTACGACCGGTTGTTCACCGTGCCCGAGCCGGGTGCCGAGGAAGATTTCTTGAAGGTAATCAACCCGCAGTCACTCGAGGTGATCACCGCACGGCTGGAGAGTTCGCTGGCCGAGGCGACGCTCGACGACCGCTTCCAGTTCGAGCGGGTCGGCTACTTCGCCTTGGACAGCAAAGACAGCGCCCCCGGCAAGCTGGTGTTTAACCGTACGATCTCGCTCAAAGACGCCTGGACCAAGAAGTGATCCGGCTGGTCGGACGTTGTAGACCTGAACGCTGGTCGGGTTCGGGGTAAAACACCCCGATCACCGGCCGGGCCCGCGGGCTGGTGGCTGCTCGGCCCCGGCTCCATCGCTAAACTCGATTGTGGGGGATCCTCCGACACAAACCGGCAGGCCAAGTTTTCCGGATTGTCACCGCAGCGACGCGAACCTGTCACGAAGGCCCTCTAGGGTTGGGAACCCTATGAGCACCCCGCAAGATTTCCGCCAAATTTACTGCACTCATCATGCCATCACCGAGGCGGAGTACTTTGAGCACGTCCTGCGCAAGGCCTTGCCACCCCATGCCCGAGCCTACCGGGCTTTAACCCAAATCACCTTTTATAACAAAGCCCACTTCCGGGCTGACCTCGACTTTATCGACGATATCGGCCGGCTCCGCCGCTATCGGGAATTCGACCAGTCCGTCGACGAGTTCATCTCCCATCCGTGGAATCAGCGGGGGTTGTTGCGGTGGTGGCTAGGCATTCGCATCAGCACCACCCGTGTGCGTCATATCGTGCGCGAAGAACTCAAATCCCATCAGCGAAAAACCGAGGCTGAATCAGCAGGTAAAACGGCCGCCTTGCCCGCCGAAACACTGCAACGTGAGGCCGCCCCAAAAAACCACCCCGACTCGCTCCTCACGGAAGCTCAAAAGGTGGAAATCAAGTCGCGCCTGGAGCAAATCGACCAGGGGCCAGCACCCGTGCCGCTAAAACTCAGCTCGCGCCGCGTCGCGGGTGTCGAGCAAGCGGCGCCGGGGACAACCCAACTGCTGGAGCGCCCCCGGGCCGAACCGAGCAGCTGTAAAACCAGCGAAATCGACCCGGTGACTCAGATTGAGGTGCTGCAAGTGATCAATGAGCGACTCAAAGCCGAACTCACCCGAGTTACTGCGCAGCGTGATGTGCTCAAACAGGCCGCCGCCATCCTCGCGGCCCCCTGAACCGAGAACGGTGTGTAGCGTCACGACGGAGTCCTCGGATCGGGTAGCGCGCCAGCACCCGGTCGCTGACTAACGAGAAAGAGAACGAGAACGATTAATCCACGCATGCTCGCGGGCCGCCTCCGGAACGTAGCGGGATGGCGCAGCCATTTCGTAATCCGTTGCCTTCTTCCGCCTCCCACTGGCACGGAATCGAAACGACTCCGTCGTCCCGCTACGCTTCGGAGCGCTCCCCGTACTCCGGGACGTAGCGGGATGGCGGAGCCATTTCGTAAT
>CAMBUJ010000294.1 GCA_945871005.1 Opitutus sp. GAS368
ACGCGCCCACTCATCCTGAGGCTTCGCCCATTCCGCCTCGATCTGCATTACCACATCCTCTCCCAATAACGGCAATTTACGTCCCATGCGGATAGACTGCACAAAGATTGCTAATCTTAAAGTCTAAAATCATACAGCTATTGGTATTAAACGGCACATGCGTAAAAAAGCCATGCCAGTAGCCCACAAACATGCAGGTCTTGCCGGTCATTCCAGCGTGGGCGGCATACCGCCCAAGGTCCGAACAAAACACCGCATCGTGCCCGTTGGCCGCAACGCTTCGAATCATATAGCTGGGGTCAAAGTACTTCACATTCACTTCCTCCCCTTTCTCTTTATAATACTGCTGGATCTTCTCTTTTAGAAACACCCCTGCGTCGTTAAAGACGGGGTTTCCCGATTTATCCTGTAAACCGGTATCTCCCATCAGATCCTGAAAAGCTCCCTCGGCCACCGCAATGACCACATGGTTGCGCGCGGCCAAGCGTTCATACAAATGAGCGAGAAAGCCTTTGGGGCCGTCGAGCACCACGGGGACTTCCGGGACCAGGCAGTAGTTGACATCGCCACTGGCCCGCGTGGCCATCGCGGCAATAAAGCCGGCATGCCGGCCCATTAATTTGACCAACCCCACTCCATTCGGCACCCCCTTGGCCTCGGCATGGGCACAATTTAATACAACATCGGCCTGCTCAACCGCTGTTTCAAAGCCGAAGCTCTTGAAAACAAGCGGGATGTCATTGTCGATCGTTTTGGGTATGCCGATTATTCCAAGCTTGGTCCCGCGCTGCTCAGCGACATCGGCGATTTCCGTCGCTCCACGCAGAGTTCCATCGCCACCGATGGTGAAAAGAATATTAACCCCCATCTGCTCCAGGAACTCGACGTTTTCAACCGGGTTTTGCCGGCCTCGCGAAGAGGCCAAGATGGTCCCGCCTTGCTTATGGACATCTTCAACCATTTCCGGGGTCAAAAGAATCGGCTTGTGGGGACTGTCCGCCACCATTCCGGCGTAACCATAACGAATCCCATAAATCGCACGCACTTGGTAGGTGTGAAACAGCGTAAGGACGAGTTGGCGGACCACATTATTCAGGCCAGGGCAAAGGCCGCCACAGGTCACTATAGCCACTTTGGTGTCAGGGCCGTTAAAAAATGCGGTGTCCCTCGCCCCTGCTTTCTCGAAAATCAACGAGGTATCAATTGGCTTATTCGGGTTAACCTGAATGTGAACCTGAATGCCATCCTCATCTGAAGTCATCCGGTAATCCGTCCAATCTTTAGGGCGGTGCTGAAGTACGGGACTGACGTACTTGCGCGGACCGAGGTCGGCGACAACCAAATGTTCTTGCTTCAAGTTTTTGGTCTGGGTTTGGAACATAAAAAATCACTCCAGGGTTTATATATAATAATAAAGACCGTTTTGCAGCCGAGGCCGGTGGACGGAAAAGAATATGAAGGGCAGGCGGGGTTAGGACGCGACGACTAATCCCGTTTCCTCGGGGCATTTACATTGGAGTTATAACAGGCATTAGGACGCGTTCCCTTGCGTCTAAACAGCCTTGATTGAATCCGCCTTGGGGAGTGCTACGGCCCACCAGGAGCCCGGCGGTGCTCACACCCGCTGCATCAGCACCGTGACCGAGAGTTTTTCGGTGTGGGTGCCTTTAAAAACCCCGCGCGTCGGGGTGCAGTCCTGGTAATCGCGACCCACCGCGACCTTCACGTGGCGCTCGCCGGCGACGCAGTCGTTGGTCGGGTCCAGCGGCCACCAGAAGCCGCCCGGCAAGTACGCTTCCACCCAAGCGTGGCTCTCGCTCGCGCCGATCAGCGCGGGCGCGCGTTTCGACTCGGAGGCTTTGCGCTGGGTCTCGGTCTCGATGTAGCCGGTCACGTAGCGGGCGGGGATCTCCGCGGCGCGCAACACCGCGATCATCACCTGGGCAAAGTCCTGACACACCCCGGTGCGTTGTTTGAGGGCGGTGGCCACCGGGGTGTCGATCTGGGTCGAACCCGCCGCGTAACGAAAATGGGTTTTGATCCAGTGGTTGAGTTCCAGCAGCGAGGCGCCGATGGAGGCGCTCGACTTGAATAACTGGTGGGCGAGTGCCTGCACCTCGGGTCCGCTGCCGATCGCCGCGGAGGGGGCGAGGAATTCGAAGAGTTTTAACTTTTCCCCGCGATACATCTGCCGCGCCTCGGCCAGGGTGATGTCCAGCGCAACCTGGGGCGGGGGACAGGGAGTGGTTTCCACCTCGCAAACGCTCTCCAGCACCAGTTCGCGGTGGCGCTGGACGATCGAAAAGGACTCGGCGGCGTTGCCGAAATAGTCGGTGTAGCTATGGACGTTGGCCGTCGGCGTGGTCGTCAGTTGGCGGGAGAGCAGGCGCTGCGAGTCGTCGGTGATGGGCGTGAGCCGGGCCTCCATGAAGGATTCCGAGGCGGCGCCGGCGTAGCCGTAAAGGGTGCGATGGGTGATCCGAAAGCGCATGGACGCGCGCAATCTTGCCAGTCCCGTGCCAACGACAAGCTTTTGCAGGGGCCGCAGGACGCCAAATGGGACTGGCAGGCTGCAACCTTCGAGTTGCCGCATCCGCCGTCCCTCCATCCGCAACGCCACTACATCGATCCTTTTAGCCGCAAAAGAACGCCGAGATCGCATAGCAATACAGGGGATTGTTCTTTGCGCCCCTGGGTTCTTTTACGCCTAAGCTGCCCTGGTTAGATTCGATCAGCGGAATGTTACTGCCTACTGGGCCCATGACGTGGCGGGCTGGCTATCAGGCTTGATGCGCCGAACAAGTCGGGTTGCACTCCGCCGCGCTTCCATGAACGAAAACCTCCTCGATCCTCTTTTTTTGTTTTTCGCGGTCGGGTTTCTGGGTGGCATCTTAAAAGCCGATTTGAAGCTGCCCGACGCGGTTTACCAGTTGTTGAGCACCTACCTGTTATTGGCGATCGGCCTCAAGGGCGGCGTGCAACTCGCGCAGGTCTCGCTGGCGACGATCGCCCTGCCCGCGGCCGCCACCCTGGCGCTGGGCGTGGTGGTGCCGATGGTCGCTTTCTTCGTAGCGCTCTCGCTGGGTAAACTCAACCGCGCCGACGCAGCCTCCCTAGCTGCACACTATGGTTCGGCCAGCGCCGTCACCTTCGCGGCCGCCCTGGAAATGCTCCGGCGCAGCCAACAGGAACACGAGGGCTTCATGCCCGTGCTCCTGGTACTGCTGGAAGTACCGGCGATCCTGGTGGCTATTTTCCTCTACGGACTCAAAGCGGCCAAGCGCCCCCGTTATGG
>CAMBUJ010000295.1 GCA_945871005.1 Opitutus sp. GAS368
GTCGCGGCGGGTAATTGGCGGACATCACCGCGCGGGCTTGTTAACCGACGACAATGAATTGTCACTCGAGGTGGCGAGGACCAAGCCGCTCTGCTCACAGAGGGCTTTGGTCGCCGCCGTGATCACTTCGCTCAGCAGTAAAATGTCCAATTGGGGAATCCCCGCGTCGGTAAACACCGCTTCCGAAATGGGCCAGGCGTCACTGGTCACCCCGAGGCCGAACTCCGTGCTCGCCACCAAGGTTGCCGTGAGGTGCAACAGCGCACTCCAGCGGCGAGCCTCCGGATCGGCCTCATTGGCGGCATCTTCCTTGTAGACGAGAACCTTGCCGAAAAGCGGATTCATCCCCCATAGCGTCAGCACCGCCCCGCCGATTTCGGCATGGGTGCAGCCGAAGACCTCACGCTCCCAGTTCACCACCGCCTGCATGTCCGGCAAATCACCGGCCCCCGCGGGGATCTCCATTTGCAGGGCGACGCGCTGGAGCACAATCCGCCCCAGATTGTGCAACAACCCAATGGTATAAGCCGTCTTATGATCGATTCCCGCCTGGGCCGCAACCACCTCCATGCCCACCGCCATGGCGATGGAATTGGCCAAAAGCCGGTCCGCGGAGATGCGGTACAGGGGCAGGTTCTGCTCACAGAGTTTGGCGGACACCGTCAGGCAGGCGACCCGGTAGGCCTGAAACGCCCCGAGCCAGGCAAGGGCCTGGTCAAGACTGGTGACCGCTTCGCCGCGCGTGTAAGAGGCGCTGTTGGCCATGCGCAGCAGGCGACTGGTGATGGCGACATCCATCGAGACCAGGCGCACGACCTGATCGATATCAACGTCCGGCTTTTTAATTTCCCGATAGAGCGCCTCGATCAATTTGGCGGACGAGGGGAGACGGGCGGAAGCGGCCTTAAGCCACTTGGGATCAACCTTGTTGAAGTGGTTCATGATGGGGATGAAGAAGAAAAATCGCGGGATTGTTGCAGGGCGCCGCGGCTGATTTGGATCAGTTGCACGGATTTAATCCCAAGGGCGTCGAGCCGGTCTTTACGCAGGGTGGCGCCGCTTTGGTGGGCGTGAAAGGTTGCGCGGATAACATCACGTCACGCCGCAGGATCGTGGCAATTTCCGGAATCGTGGTCCGCGGGTTGCTGATGGCCAAGTTGAGTAACCCGAGGATTTGCCCGGAGGATTTGAGTGAGTCCGTAATGCTCAAAAGACACTGCGCGTCCGCAGTCAGTCGGGGGGCTCCGCCTGTCGGGCTGATCGATTCTTGTAAATTCATCATGGTGGAGCCCGGGGGCTAGCCTATTAATCGACTCGTGGAGCGCAGACTAAAGCCCATTAAGTGAATTTACGCCCGCGCATAAATAATTAAGCGCCTGCGTATAAGGAACTAATATAAAGCCTAAGCAATTTACCTAGAGCCCCATGGGCGCTAGTTACCCCAAGGGATACCTGCAGAAAACACCTCACGCTTCGCGTTGGGAACGGAGCGCGTAAACTTTGCGGTAATCGCTCGGCGGCCAGCCCTGCTCCAAACGGAAGCGCCGCGAGAAATACAACTCGTCCTCAAACCCCACCGCCGCGGCGATTTCCCGAATCGGCCGGGTCGTCTCCGCCAGCAGCCGGCAGGCCTCGCGCATGCGCAGCTCCTGCAAGTACCGCGCCGGCGGCTTGTCCATCACCTCGGCCCAGCGCCGCCGAAAGGTTGCCCTCGACAGCCCGTGCCGGCTCGCCAGCGCGTCGAAATCCACCGGACCGGCGAACTCCCGCCTCATCTCGCCCAGCAGCCGGCCCAGAGGGGTGTCGCCCGAATGATCCGCATCGGCGTCGAGCAGCGTCTCCAACACCAGGCGTTCGCACACTCGATCGACGCGATCCACCACCGCCTCCGGATTAGCCGAATCCGCCAGGGCCCCATATTCGGCGATCAGCACCTGCACGCGGCCGAGATCGTGAATAGGCCACACCGGGCGCGCCGTATCCACTAATCCGGACGCCACAAAACGCGGCCGGAGCTCGCGCCCGTAGATGATATAAAACTCGTCCCAAGTCTCCTCCGGCAGGTTCGGCCCGTACTCCAACTGCTCGCCGGGCCACTGCGTGATCACACACGGCGCCACCACCTCCCACTGCCGGCCGAGCCGGTTAAATTGCCCGTGGCCGCGCAGGATCAGGGAGAAGTTGCAGGTATCAAATACCGTGCGCACCCAGTGGTCTTTGCGATCCACCATATTGGCGGAGGCGACCGGATAGGGCGACGGGAAGCGTCGCGTATAACCCAGCCAGTGCTTGATCCGAAAATCCATGTTATTGAAAACGCTGTCCATTCACCGGCAGCGCAAATCCAGGTATGGTGGAGAGGTAATTTGAATCAACCCCTGACCTTAAAACCATGAAACGCGCACTCTTTCTTTGCGGCGGCTGGGCCGGCCATAAACCCGAGCAAATCGTCCATCTCTTCAGCACCGCCCTCGCCGCCAAGGGTTTTACCTCCGTGATCGAGACGTCACTGGACATCCTCGCCGATCCGGCGCGGTTGCAGGACTTCGCGGTGATTTTTCCGTGCTGGACCATGGGCGCGTTGACCAAAGAACAAAGCGCCGGGCTGCGCGCCGCGGTCCACGCCGGCGTGGGCTTGGCCGGGGTTCATGGCGGCATGGGCGACGCCTTCCGCGGCGACCTCGACTACGAGTGGATGGTGGGCGGACACTTTTTGGGCCACCCGCATGTCGGCGACTACGTGGTCCACCGGCGCGCGCTATCGAGCCCGCTCACCGCCGGACTGCCGGAGTCGTTCGCCTACCACTCCGAGCAATATTATATGATGGTGGACCCGGCGATCGAGGTGCTGGCCGACACGGTTTATACCTACGAAGGCCGGAGCTGCACGATGCCCGTAGCCTGGGTGAAACACTGGGGCAAGGGCCGGGTGTTTTATCACGCCCTGGGCCACGACCCGGAGGAGTTTACCAAATACCCCTTCGTCCATGACCTCACCGTGCGCGGCCTGCTCTGGGCGGCCGGCGAGCTTTGAAACGAATCCGTCAGGGTACGAATCCCCCAATCCTTGGCCAGGGACGGCCAACCCTACACTTAGCAGTAAGACCGCTCCGACTGTAGCGTTGGCCGTCCCGGCCAAGTGCCCGGCCAGAGCGTTGGGTAAACCCGCATGGACTCAATCCCCACCTCAACCCCTCCCGACCCACCTTCACCCTGAACATCATGAACCCAACCGAACAAACCTTCGCCGTCGGCATTATCGGCTGCGGGAGCATCTC
>CAMBUJ010000296.1 GCA_945871005.1 Opitutus sp. GAS368
AGAAGGGGAAACGATCTTCGAGCCGCTAGAAAGCCGGTTAAGGCTCTTCTGCAGCATGCTATTGGACGTGGCTAAGTTATTCGAAGCGACCGTAGCCGCGTAATTGGTGTTAATGACGACAGACATGATGTTTTCTTCCTTGATTAAACGACCCTGTCCGTAGGGCGACGGGCCGAAGAAGGATTCGGGCCGATCCAGCTGAGGGGTTTCCCTCAGATGCCTTTATTAACGTCGCATCCGGAAAAAACTTTAGCCCCCCACTTGAATTATTTTTTAAAAAACCGAAAAAAAGCCGGCGGTCGCGGGCCTTTTCATCGGTTAAGCCGTTCAGGAAAAGGTAAATACCCGTGCGATTTAAGTTGGAGATAATTTTTCGGGCCAGCTTGATCTGGCGCCGCCCGCATCCCCGCGCCTCCCGTCCCACCCGTCCATTTCGCAGGAGAACGAGTAGGCGTAAGAGAACAAGAACGATGCAATCCCGCATGCCGGTACTCCGGCCGCCCTCCGTATCTTTCTCGTTCGCTTACCCTTACTCGTTCTCTTTGCCTTGGCCGCTCCCGTGGGCGCAGCCCGCCACCGCCGTCCAAAACCGGGCCGCCTGGTCCGCGTGGGCCAGCAGAGGGCCACCCACCATACGCTCGCGCAAAGCTTGGCCGCTAGCCGCCAGCCCCGCCGGGTCCAGCGCCAAGCCCGCGGCGATCCGCACGTAATCATCCTCGGAGGCCGCCGCCCACTCGGGATGCCCGCAGGCATTCAGCAGGGAAACCCCCACCCGGCTGCGGTGCTCGCCGCCCGTCAGCGTGACCACCGGGCGCCCCATCCAGAGCGCTTCGCAGGTGGTAGTCGTGCCGTGGTAGGGATACGGATCGAGCGCCACGTCCACCCGGGAATACAGCTCCAGGTGCGCCAGCGCTGAACGCGTGCGGTCGATCATCTCCACACGGGAGCTGTCCACGCCCACCGCCGCGAAGCGGACGGCGAGTCGGTCGCGCATGCCGGCCCCGTCGAAACCGTGGCCCTTGAGCAACAGCCGCGAGCCCGGCACGGCCTGTAACACCCGCGCCCACAACCGCAGGGTTTGCCCGCTCAGCTTGGCCGGGTTGTTAAACGAACCAAACGTCACCGGAGCCCCACTCGCGCAGGGTGGCAACGCTGGTGCCGGCGCATCGACGGGCGGTTGGTAGGCCCAGGCGCAGGGCGCGTAGCGAACCAGCTGCTCCGTATGCAAATCCTCGGTACGCCCCACCGGGTCGGCCCACTCGTCGGTTAACCGGTAATCCATCGCCGTCAGACCGGTGGTGTTGGGATAGCCGAGGTAGGAAATTTGCACCGGCGCCACCCGGCGTGCGTACAGCGGCAGCCGGTTCAGTCCGGTGTGCCCGGCCAGGTCGATGAGCACATCGGGGGCATCGCTGCGCAACAATGCCTCGACCGCCCCATTGGGCTGCCCGGCGATGTGCCTCCACTGGGTGGCAAGCCCCTGCAGGCGGCGGCTCACTTCATCAACCACGGTGTGGTCATGATAAAGCCACACCTCGATTCCCGCCGGGCGCGGATGCGCCAGCAGCGGCTCGAAAAACGACGCCACCGCATGGCGCCGAAAGTCCCCCGACACCACCGCCACGCGCAAGGGCCGGCCGCTTGGCACCACCTGCGCACGCGCCACCGGCGGGGCGGGCAAGCCGGCCACCTGCGACCGCCCGTAGGCAAAGTGCGCCTCGCGCAGTGCCTCGGCGGAAACCGTATCCAGATAATTTAAACACAACAGCCGCGCGCTGCCCGCCTCGGGGTGGGCCGGCTCGGCGCGCAACACCGCCTCGTATTCGGCCACCGCCTCGGAGATGCAAAAGGACTCCTGCAGGGCCAGAGCCCGCCCAAGCCGCGCCGCGGTAAAGCTCGGCTCGATGGCCAGGGCGCGATCGAGCGACACCAGCGCGGCCTCGGCCTCGTGCAAACAGGCCTGGATGGTTCCCAAGTCCTTCCAGGTATCGGCCACCTGCGGCCAGCGCACCACCGCCTCCTGCAGCAGCGGCAGCGACGTCGCCAGACCTTGTATACGGCCGACCAACTGCGCCACCCGGCTGAAGGCGGCCTGCTCGTCGGGCTTGAGCCGCGCCGCGGCCCGGGCCGCCTCCAGCGCCTCGGGCAAGCGGCCGCTTAAGTCGTAAACCACCGCCAGGTGTTCCCACGCCTCCGGCAGCCGCGGGTCGAGTTCTGCGGCCCGGCGCAGCACCTGTTCGGCCTGGGCGAGTTCACCGCGCATGCGCCGCACCACTCCCAGGCGCATCAGGCACACCGGCGATTTCGGCTGCAGGGCGAGCGCCCGCGTCAACTGGCTGGCCGCCTCCTCCAGGCGCCCGAGTTGCAACGCGGCCAGGCCACCCAAATGCCAGCCGTCAAACATCGCCGGCCCCTGCCGTTGGACCTGTTGATAGAGCGGATAGGCGGCGGCGAAGCGGCCGGCTTGGTGGTGGGCAATCGCCTGTTGCAGGGCCAGCTGAAGGGGGGTGGGGCGCATCGAAAAAGGGAGGAAGGGAGCCGGACTGTTTCGTTAAAAAAAACACGGTTCACGCGGATAAGCACAGTCTTAAAACTCGATTTTGAGCGTGCGTCCCCATCTCTGGAATTGGCAGCCGCCCCGGGCTCTGCCTGCCTCTGTGACCATGACGCTCGAACGCCTCCTCCACGAAGCCAACCGCCTGCGCGACGCAGGGCGCCTGGCCGAGGCCCTCGTTCCCCTAGAACAAGCCGCCGCCCTCGCCCCCAACGACCCCGGCGCCGCCCTCACCCTCGGCGTTACCCTGCTCGACTTGCAACGCGCCCCCGCCGCCCTTGCCCCCCTGGAGCGTCTCGTCGCCCTCCTCCCCCAAGTGGCCGAGGCGCGCAACATCCTCGTCTCCGCCCTGCTCGCCGCCGGCCACCCCAACCGTGCCCTCCACCACGTCAACGCCGCCCTCGAGCTGCGCCCCGGCCACCCCGCCAGTTTGGAAAACCTCGGCCGCTGCCTGCGCGCCCTCGGGCGCATCGACGAAGCCCTTCCGGCCTACGATGCGGCGGCCGCCGCCTCACCGCTCCCGGCCACCCACAGTAACGCCGTTTTCGCCGCCCAGTATGTTGCCGGCTTGAGCCCCGCCGACCTCACCGCCCGCGCCTCGGCCTGGGCCCGCCGCCACACCGCGCCCTGGGCCGCCCTCCC
>CAMBUJ010000297.1 GCA_945871005.1 Opitutus sp. GAS368
GCTTCGATCGAAGCCTGCGGCCCGTAAACCCTCCATAAAAAAACCGCCTTTTGCAGGGCGGTTTTAAAAATGGTGGCAAAACTCGGAGTCGAACCGAGGACACGCGCATTTTCAATGCGCTGCTCTACCAACTGAGCTATTTTGCCGTAAGGGAAGGTGAGAGCAAAAGAGCTTCATCCTCCGCGTCAATGGGAATTTATGCCGCACCCACGATTATTTAAAAACCTACCATTCCTCCCTTCGATCAACCTCTCCCAATCGCCAAATTGGAGGCATCAGGTCACTCACCCCCTAACTAAAATTGCCCGCACCACCCAGCCGCGGATAACTGCCTTCGCATCCCCCACTTCATGCAACGCCCCCCCCCCGCCCCTCCTCCACGGGCGCTTCACTCGATTCGGGTAAACTTAAAATTACTGCCTCACGACTTCCCTCAGGCGATCAATTCAGACTTATTAAGCCCAAAATGAGAATTTACTTCATGGGCATCTGCGGGACGGCGATGGGGAACGCGGCGCTGCTCGCACGCGCGGCCGGCCACGAGGTTATCGGGGCCGACACCGGGGTTTATCCGCCCATGAGCACGGTGCTCGCCGACGCGGGCATCCGCTTGCACGAAGGATACGACCCGGTGCGCCTGGCACAGCTCGCCCCCGACTTGGTGGTGATCGGCAATGCCATGTCGCGCGGCAACCCTGAGGTGGAATGGCTCCTAGATGAACGCGCGCTCGCCTTCACCTCGCTGCCAGCCCTGCTCCACGACACCGTGCTAGCCTCCCGCCAAAACATCGTGGTCTGCGGCACCCACGGCAAAACCACCACCACCGCACTGACCGCTTTTTTACTGCGCGAAAACGGGCGCGACCCGGGCTTCCTCATCGGCGGGGTGCCGATCGATCCGCCTGTGGGCAACCATCTCGGCAGCCCCGCCGATCCGTTCGTAATCGAGGGCGACGAGTATGACAGCGCGTTTTTCGACAAACGCTCCAAGTTCATCCACTACGCCCCGCACGTCGCCGTGTTGAACAACCTTGAGTTCGACCACGCCGATATCTTTCGCGACCTGGCCGATGTGCAGCGCACCTTTTCACACCTGACTCGAATCGTCCCAAGCAAGGGTTTTGTCGTACTCAATGGTGACGACGAAAACCTCCGCGCACTCGGGCCGCTTTCGTGGACGCGCGTGGTGCGCGTAGGCCAGGGCGAAGCCAACGATGTGCGCATCGTGGATTTTAACGAGACGCCGGCCGGAGTGAGCTTCCGCCTGCTCTGGAACGGAACGGAGTGGGGCTCGGTGCAGTGGGCCATTCCCGGCCTTTACAACGTGCGTAATGCCGCCATGGCGGCGACGGCGGCCGCCGTGGCAACATGCCCGTCCGCTCCGGCCACCTTTGCCCTCGCCCCGCTGGCGCGTTTCCGCGGGGTCAAACGCCGCCAGGAAGAGCGGGTGCGCTGCGCCGGTCTCACCGTGATCGAAGATTTTGGGCACCACCCGACGGCGTTGGCGGAAACGCTTAAATCGTTCCGTAACCGATTCCCCTGCCATGTACTTACCGCCGTGTTCGAACCGCGCAGCAACACCGCGCGCACCAACACGCTTCAGGCCGGCTTTATGGCGGCGCTTGCCTTGGCCGATGAAGTTTACCTCGGGGCCGTGAACCGTGCCGACAAACTCAAGGCGGACGAGCGCTTCGACACCGTGGCGGTGCTGGCTCATCTCGAGTGCGCCGGCGTGCGGGCCGCGAGTGCGCCGACGAACGCGCTGCTTTTGGACCAGCTGGTGGCGGCCACCCTGCCCGCCTCCCCCGACAAACCCCGCTTGGTGGTTTTCTTTAGCAACGGTAGTTTCGATGGGATTATCACCGGCTACGTCCAGCGGGCGGCGCTCGTGTAATTAACTACTAGAAAGAGGCGCGCGAGCGTTAGTCCGAGGACCGGATCAGGCGTGAAAGCTCTGTAGGTTGCGGCGCGCCTCCTCGATCCAGCGCGCC
Source organism: Opitutus sp. GAS368 (assembly GCA_945871005.1). GTDB lineage: Bacteria > Verrucomicrobiota > Verrucomicrobiia > Opitutales > Opitutaceae > Rariglobus. The sequence goes on from CAMBUJ010000297.1 coordinate 1,992, forward strand.
TCACGGGCGGCGAAGTGTTGCACCTCCGGAGTGGAATGAAGGGTTTTGACCCACTCAGCCCAAGCGGCGGTTTCCCAGATATCCACGTCGATCACGGTGCCGTCACCGCTGAAACCGAGGCCGTAAATCTTGGCCCATTGATTGGCTACCGCGACCAAGGCGACCGTGCCCTGATGCTCCTGCTGGGCGCGCCACGGGCTGTCGTGGTAAGCAATGGTGTCGAGCACCACTGGAGGCAGACCGGCCTCGGAACCAAAAATCCAACCCGCCTCGCGATGATCCATGCCGATGCGGGCCTGCTCGAGCGGAGGTAACGCCGCCCGATCCTGCCAGGCGGCCAAGAGCACATTTTGATAAACCTCGGGGACGACCACGGAGAGAGCGATTTTGCCTAAATCGTGGAGAATGGCACAGGCCGGCAGGGAATTACCCGCTTGCCGGCCCACCCATTCGTCGAGTCGCTCAGCCAGCATGGCGGTGGCGAGCGCGTGCATCCAAAGGTGTTTCCAGTCGAACCCGCTGGTGATGCCCTCGCTGTCGCGCTGGAGCAGCATCGCCGAGGAGAGCAGACGCACGCGGTCAACTCCGAGCATGTGCACGGCAGTTTCCAAATCGCTGACCGGTTGCTCCGAGGCGATGTGGACGGAGTTGGCCATTTGAAGTAGGCGCAGGCACAGGGCGGGATCGTGACTGATCGAACCGACCACCTCGGGAATGGAAATGATTTCCCGTCCCATGGAATGGGTGAAGCGGCGGGCGAGCGATTTGAGCGCGGGGATCTGTTTTAAGTCCTGCAAGCGGGCCTGCACCAACTGCCAGTCGGTGGCGTGCTGCGAGGCGGCAGCGGCGCGGGCAGCAACTTCAGCTGCGCTGCAACCGAAGGTGGCGGCGAGCCGTTGCGCATGTTGCTCACCGCCGTGGTGGGACGGACGGGCAGCCGGTTTTGGGTCGCTCCCAACAGGGGCCGTCGGTTCGGTTGGTGGCGGAGAAGGTGGCGGCGCGGCCGTGATGAAACGCTGGGGCGGCCGTGCGGGCGGCGAACCGGAGAGCCGAGCGAGTAAGGTGAACAACCACGAAAACACGTGCCCCAGTTAATCGGCGCAAAACTACCGCACTGAAGCGGATTTATGAATTAATTCCCACCGGACGGCCCGGTGCGGTTCGGTGGGGA
>CAMBUJ010000298.1 GCA_945871005.1 Opitutus sp. GAS368
ACGCCTAGCACGGGCAGCGCGGTGAGCGCGGCGGTCATGCCGGGCAAGTGGGCTGCCCCGCCGGCACCGGCGATGATGACCTTGAGGCCGCGTTGCTCCGCGGTTTTGGCGTAATCGTACATCTTGTCAGGCGTACGGTGGGCGCTCACGACCGCGTGCTCGGCGGCGATGCCCAGCGCTTTGAGCGTCTGCGCAGCGTGCTCCATCGTACTCCAATCGGAGGTGCTTCCCATAATGATGCCGACAAGTGGCTTGGCCATAGGCGGAAAGCGATAAACCAACCCGGGGCCGGACGGCAAACTGGTTTTCACGCGGATAGCTTGAATCCAACCGCGAGTGAGGGTTGGTTAGCGCCCTACCTGAATGAAGATCACCGCCTTTCCCTTACTCCGCTCCGCTCTCCTCGCCACGGGTCTCGCGTTTGCGCTCACCGGGTGCAGCACGGTTAACCTCGATGCCACCGGCGAAACCTCCGCGGTTTACCAACTCAACGAGTTCCGTATGGTGGTGAACTCGACCGCACCGGCCACTTACGCCGCCACCCAAAAGGCGTTCCGCGAGCTCGATTTGTTCGAGACCAAGGCCGGCAAACTGGAAACCTACGCAGGCGAATTAATCGCACGCACCCGCAAGGACGAAAAGGTTTACGTGAGCATCGCCGAAATGAATAGCCGCCAAACGATGCTCAAAATCCGCTGGGGCACCGGCGGCGACAAAAAGAACTCCGTCGACCTCTATAAGCTGATCGAGCGCCACCTGCGCTGAGTGGGTCCTCCAGGGCGCTTATCGCTAACGGTGTTCCGTTTGAGTCCTCACCGCATCCCCGCCCGAGTTCGCTTTTAATCCGCCCCCATGGAAACTTACCTCGCCTGGACGCTCACCGTCCTCCTGACGTTAATCGGCCTAGCCGGGGTGGTGATTCCGTTGCTGCCCGGCACCACGCTGATCCTGCTGGGCTTCATCCTGCATAAACTGCTGCTGCCGTCGGATCTCTCCTGGGTGGTGATCGGCTGGATCGCGGGGATTTGGCTGCTTTCCGTGTTCATTGATTTCCTCGGCGTCATTTTGGGGACTCGCGCGTTTGGAGGCGGAAAATGGGGTATGCTGGGTGCGGGCGGCGGGGCGATTATCGGCATGTTTTTTTCTCTGCCGATGCTTCTGCTCGGCACGGTTCTCGGCGCGGTAGTTGCGGAGAAGCTCATTGCCCAAAAAGCTAATCGCGCCGCACTGCTGGCCGGGGTCGGTGCCGCGGTGGGCTTTTTGATTTCGACGATCGGCCGGTTGATCTGCGCGCTGGCCATGATCACGCTGTTCCTGCTGGCCGTCGCCGACAGCCACTGATTCAGCCCCCCCCCCTGCGCCAGTACCTAACCGGCACCGAGCCAAAGCCGACCTCGCCCGACGGTGCCCGAATCAGGACCGCTGAATCAACTCCACTTCATAGCCCTCGGGGGCATCGATGAAGGCAATCAGCGAACCGCTCCCGGTGCGCGTCGGGCCGTCGCTGAGTTCGTAACCCTTTGCTTTAAGCTCAGCGGTGAAGGCGGTCAGGTCATCGACCTCAAAGGCGAGATGCGTGAGATCGGCTTGGACCTGCACCGGCGTTGCCCCGGCAGGCAGCTGACACAATTCGATCTCCTCGGCGCTGTTGGGTGTGGACAGAAACACCAATTGTGCGCCTCGGGGCGACGTGTGGTGGCGGGAAACGGTCAGACCGAGCGCGTCTTGGTAAAACTTCACCGAGCGATCCAAGTCGTTGACCCGAAACCGGGTATGCAGAAGTTTCTTAACAGACATGGTGATAAAGAGGGGCGATGAACCGAATTCGAAACGCCCGGCATGTAGCGTTATTTGTCGGCCTCGTCCCTCGCGGCCAATTCCTTAAGCCGCTTAGTGGTTAGCAACTGAACCTTGCCGCCATTGCGAACACTGAGTTTCCCGAGTTTTTCCATCGAGTCCTTGGGATCCTCATTGGCGCCGACAAACAAGAAGGTATTTAGTGATGCACGTTCTTTAAGCAGTGCCCGTTGCAACTGGGAAACGTGGGTGATGATTTCCGTGTAATCCAAGTTAACGGGGCTGATATTCCCATTCGGGACATTGATCGGCTTACCCTCCTTGGTCGTCCAGCCAGTGAGATCCCGCGTGATGTTAAACCCCTGCCGCTTCAGCGCGGCCTGAAAGTCCGGCTCAAAAATCCGATTAACATGCTGAATGATAAAAGGGGACTTACCCTGGGCCTTAAGCTTCGTATTGATCTGCCCTAGTTCAGCCATCGCCTTGGCATCCGAGGCTCTTTTTGCGGCCCCAATCGCAGCCGCGTCTTGCCCCGTACGGTTGAACTCAGCCATGGCGAGTTCGTAGTCGCGCTTATGTTTAGCGATTGCCGCATCGCTCTGCCCACGACGTCCGCGACCGGCTTCGGTGGTGATCGTATAAATCGTATCGGGCCCCATTTCGAGGGCGCAGCGCAAGGCGCGCAACCACAGGGAAAAGGATTCATCGGGGTCAAGCCCGGCATTCGGAAGCGGTTTTGGGGCCCAAGCAACTCGCTCGACGGACTTCAATCCCAGTTTTTCAGAATCGGCATTAATGGGTTTTATCCATGAAAAAAAGCGGGTCTTATTACTGCTGGTAGCCGGCAGTAACTGAAGATTAAACGGACTGATCCCACCCCCCATGGATACGTCTGAATCGAAAAGCACCACCCCGAACTCGGTCGAGGGAGACAAACGGCTGACCAGCTTCATCATCTCCTCACGAATAATCGTAAACGCTTCGAAACCGCCCTTGCGGATATCAAGCAGCTTGGGGCCCACCTCGATCACGAAAACGACCTTCGAGGCCCGCTGGTTGGTGGTGCCAAGGAAACTCATGCTCATAAAACCCGACCCCAAAGCGTTACCGCTGCCCACACCGGTTCCGTAGCCTGTTCCAGTGCCCATACCGCCGGCGCCTGCACCGAAGCCCATGCCGCCGAGCGAACTCGCGCCCACGGAGGGAAGATCGGGCATGGCGGGCAACTGCAGGGCGTTCGCGTCCGATGAGAAAATGCGATTGGCGGAGACGGGCGTGTTGCTCGCCGAACCGCCGCCCTTACGCGCCACTTGCAAA
>CAMBUJ010000299.1 GCA_945871005.1 Opitutus sp. GAS368
CGGGCCTTGGCGAGGGCGGCGACGCCACCGGTCAACTTGCTGACGATGCCGTCCTTTTTCTTGAGCATGGCGGCGACGTCGATGGAGACGCCGTCGATTTTAATGCCGTGTTCTGCTGCGTGTTTTTGCGCGAACAGGAAGTGCTCGGAGGAGGCGAGCAGGGCCTTGCTCGGGATGCAGCCGACGTTGAGGCAGGTGCCGCCGAGGGTGGCGCGTTTGTCGATGAGGGCGACCTTGAGGCCGAGCTGGGCGGCGCGGAAGGCGCAGACGTAGCCGCCGGGACCGGCGCCGATGACGATGAGATCGAAAGTTTGAAGGGACATGGAAAAAAGTAGCGAGTAGTGAGTAGCGGGTAGCGAGTAGGACGATCAGCAGCCAGTAGCGGGTAGTCGGCGGATCGGCAGCTGGGAATGCTCGCTACTCGCTACCCACTACTCGCTACTTCTTCGTCAAACGCTGAGGATCAGGCGGGTCGGGTCTTCGATCGCCTGTTTGATTTTGAGCAGGAAGGTGACGGCTTCCTTGCCGTCGACCAGACGGTGATCGTAGCTGAGGGCGAGGTACATCATCGGGCGGATGATAACCTGGCCGTTGAGGGCGATCGGTCGGTCGTTGATCGCATGCAGGCCGAGGATGGCGCTCTGCGGGGCGTTGATGATCGGCGTCGACAACATCGAGCCAAAGATGCCTCCGTTGGTGATCGTGAAGCAGCCGCCGTCAAAGTCGGGCATGGTCAGCTTGCCGTCACGGGCTTTTTTGGCGACGTCGCCAATCGCCTTCTCGATGCCAGCCATGGTGAGCTGGTCGCAACCGCGCACCACGGGGACAACCAGGCCCTTCTCGGTAGAGACGGCCATGCTGATGTCGTAGTAGTTGTTTTGGATGATCTCGTCGCCGTCGAGTTGGGCGTTGACCCCGGGGACTTCCTTGAGGGCGTGAACCACGGCCTTGGTGAAGAAGGACATGAAGCCGAGCTTCACGCCGTTCTTTTTAACGAAGTCGTCCTGGTACTTGGCGCGCAGGGCCATGACGGCGGACATGTCGACCTCGTTGAAGGTGGTGAGCATGGCGGCCTCGTGCTGGGCGGCGACCAGGCGCTTGGCGATAGTCTGGCGCAGCTTGGTCATCTTGACGCGGGTGCGTTTGCCGGCGGGAGCGGCGGCCCCGTTGGAGATGATCGGGGCGCTGCTCGGCAGGGCCGCAGCGGGCGCGGCGGCGATGGCGGCGGCGATCGCGGCGGATTTTGGATTTGAAATCTCGGATTTGATATCGGTGGGGGCGGTGGCCGATTTGAGATCTGAGATTTGAGATTTCAGATCGGCGGCGGCGAGCACGTCACCCTTGGTCAGGCGACCGGCTTTGCCCGTGCCTTCGATTTTGGACGCGTCGACGCCGGTTTCGGCGAGGGCGCGGCGCACGGCGGGCGACTCCGCGGCGGACGCCGCGGATTTGAGATTTGAGATTTCAGATTTCAAATCGGCCGCGCCAGCGGCCACGGCGACATCCGTGTCGATCACGGCGACGATTTCGCCGATTTTAACCTCGGTGCCGGGCTGGACCTTGAAGGTGATTTTGCCGGCCACGTCGGCCAGGCCCTCGGAGGTGATTTTGTCGGTTTCGAGCTCGAAGAGCGGTTGGTCTTTTTTAACCAGGGTGCCGTCAGCGACGTGCCACTTGGCGAGGATGCCGGAGCTGATGGATTCGCCGAGGGGCGGGATTTTGACTTCGTGGAGGGACATGGGAGGAGCGGAAGTAGCGAGTAGTGAGTAGCGAGTAGTGAGTAGGTCGATCCGTAGTGGGTAGTGAAACAGTAGCGAGTAGTCGGAGGATTGGAATGCTCGCTACCCGCTACTCACTACTCGCTACGTTTCACCTCAGAGCGTGAACGCGTCCTTGAGGAAGGCGGCGAGTTCTTGTTTGTGCACAGCGAGCGAACCGACGGCAGGGGAGGCCGAGGCGTCGCGGCCGGCGTAGGCCGCCTTGCGGCCGAAGATTTCTTCGAGCTGCGGGGCTAGGAAGGTCCACGCACCGTTATTCTGCGACTCCTCTTGGCACCAGATGAGCTTGGCCCCCGCGTGCTCCTTGGCGATTTCGGCGAGCTTGGCGGTATGGAGCGGATAGATCTGCTCAATGCGCACCAGCGTGGTGTCGGTGACGTTGTTGGTGGTGCGGTAGGCGTCGAGGTCGTAGTAGACCTTGCCCGAGCAGAGAATCAGGCGCTTGGCCTTTTTTGGCGGCTGGGGGTCGAGGATGATCTCTTCAAAACGGCCGCCGGTGAACTCGGCGAGCTTGGAGGTGGCGGCGGGCAGGCGCAGCAGCGACTTCGGCGACATGACGATGAGCGGCTTGCGGAAGTCGCGTTTCATCTGGCGGCGCAGGGCGTGGAAGTAGTTGGCCGGGGTGGTGATGTTGGCCACCTGCATGTTGTCCTCGGCGCAGAGCTGGAGGAAGCGCTCGAGGCGGGCCGAGCTGTGCTCGGGGCCCTGACCCTCGTAGCCGTGGGGCAAGAGTAGCACCATGCCGCTCATGCGTTGCCACTTGGATTCGGAGGAGGCGAGGAACTGGTCGATCACCACCTGGGCACCGTTGGCGAAGTCGCCGAACTGCGCTTCCCAAATACAGAGCATCTGGGGGTAATCGAGCGAGTAGCCGTAGTCGAAGCCGAGCACGGCGGCCTCGGAGAGCAGGGAGTTGTAAACACAGAAGCGCTCCTGCTTCTCGGCGATGTTGAGCAGCGGGACGTACTTTTCGCGGGTGTCGGAATCGTATAGCACCGCGTGGCGGTGGCTGAAGGTGCCGCGCTCGCAGTCCTGGCCGGAAAGGCGCACCGGACTGCCTTCAAGCAGGAGGGTGCCGAAGGCGAGAGCCTCGCCGAAGCCCCAGTCGATCGGGCCGCCGTCCTTGTGGGCCTGCACCCGCGTATCCAGGAAGCGCTTGATCTTGGGGTTGGCCTTGAAGTTGGCGGGCAGGTGGGTGATTCCGGCCACGACCTTGGCGATGGCCTCGGCACTGACGTGGGTGTCCACGTGGGCGTGGTTAAAGCCGGGCTGGAAAATCGCGCTGGAGCCGGCGAACGGGCTTTTGGTTTTACC
>CAMBUJ010000300.1 GCA_945871005.1 Opitutus sp. GAS368
AAAAACGCCGACAACTTGCCCCGCGTCGTCAAAGCGGGCGAATACCTCCTCACCGTCATCGAAGCGATCGAGACGGTCTCCAAAAACAGCGGTGATGAGATGATCAAGCTCCACCTCGAAGTCGAAGGCCACGGCTGCCGGATTTTCGACTACCTCGTGGCGAGTGAAAGCTCAGCCTGGAAGCTCGACACGTTCCGCAAAGCGATTGGCGAGGCGGTGGTCGAAGGCGAAGAGGTGGAATTGCACGCCGCCCGCTTGGTCGGCCGACGCGGTTACGCCCGGCTCAAGGTCGAGACCTACCAGGGCAAGGACTCCAACAAGGTCGAATTTTGGCTGACCGACCACGCGCCAGCGTCCGGCGCCAAGCTTCCAGCTCCCAGCTCCTCGCTCCTGCCGACCGGCCCCGCCGGTAAGTCCGCCAAAGATCCGTTCTAACCCTCAACAACCACAGCCCGCGCCACCGCCATGAAACTTCGCCCCTACCAGCAACAATGCGTTGCCACCCTGTTGGAAAAGTTCCGCGACCATCCCCGGTTGCTTGCCGTTCTGCCCACGGGGGCCGGTAAAACGATCATCCTCGCGGCGCTTGCCCACCGACTGCAGCCGCTCAAAACGTTGGTGATCGCTCACCGCGAGGAGCTGATCCAGCAGGCGGTGGATAAAATCCGGCAAGCCACCGGGTTGGTCGCCGAGGTCGAAAAGGCGGGGGAGCGGGCCAGCCTGTCGGCGCCGGTGGTGGTGGCGTCGGTGCAAACCCTGGCGCGGGAGGCGCGCCGGGGTCGTTGGCCGCGTGACCAGTTCGGCTTGGTGGTGATCGACGAGGCGCACCACGCCTTGGCCGAGAGCTACCAGGCCGTGTTGGGTCACTTTCACGATCACGCCAAAATCCTTGGCGTCACCGCTACGCCCGACCGCGGCGACAAGCGCAGCCTCGGCGAGTACTTTTGCGAAGTGGGTTTCGAGATCGGCCTGCACGAGCTGATCAAGGCGGGTTTTCTGTGCCGCATCGCGGTCAAAACCGTGCCGTTGCCCATCGACCTGTCTGCTGTGCGCACGGTCGCCGGTGATTTGAGCGACGCCGACCTCGGCGCGGCCATTGAGCCGTACCTGCAAAAAATCGTAGCCGAACTGAAAACCGCCATCGGTGACCGCAAGACGCTGGTGTTTCTCCCGCTGATTCGGACGTCCCAAATGTTCGTGGATCTCTGCCGCGCTGCTGGTTTCACCGCCGAGCACATCGACGGTCAGAGCGATGACCGTGCCGCCATCCTCGCCCGATACGCCGCTGGTGAATTCCAAATTCTGGCCAATTCGCTTCTGCTGACGGAGGGCTTCGATGACCCATCGGTGGCCTGCGTGGTCTGCCTGCGCCCCACAAAGATCCGCGCGATGTATTCGCAGATTATCGGGCGTGGCACCCGCATCCACCCCCAAAAGACCAACCTACTGGTCCTCGATTTCCTCTGGCACACCGAACGCCACGCCTTGGTTCGTCCTGCCCACCTGGTTGCGTCTTCGCCCGCCGAGGCCGACACCATCACCGCCATTCTCGAAGCGGCGGCCAAAGAGTTTGGCACAGCCGGTGGTGCCGACGCCGAGGGCCGCGACCTACTCGCGTTGGTGGCCGATGCCAAAGCCGAGCGTGAAAACGAACTGGTCAAACAACTGGACCAAAACGCCCGGCGCCGCAGCCAGTTGCTCGACCCGGTGGAATTCGCGCTGAGCCTGCACGAGGTCGATCTGGCCGAGTGGGAACCGACCATGCGGTGGCACGACCAAGCCGCCTCCGCCAAACAGCTTTCGGTGCTGCAAAACCTCGGCTTCGACCCGAACGCGGTGCGCAGCCGCGGTCACGCCTCGATATTGCTAGATCGGGTGTTCATGCGCCGGAACCTAAAGCTGGCCACGCCCAAACAGCTCGCCTGGTTGCGCCGGAAAAACCACCCGCATCCCGAAACCGCCTCCTTCACTGAGGCCAAGGCGTTCCTTTCTGCCCACTTCACCCGCTGAGGCAACGGCCTCCAAGAAAACCATGTCCCTCCGTTACCGTTCGACCCTCCCTCATTACCCCGCCGCAGCCGAGCTCAGCCCGGCCCAGTCCCGCGCGGTGGCCGAAACCACCCTTGGCGCCATCGACTGGACTGACGATGTCTCCGGTTTTTGTCCGTGCCCTGGCTCGGCCGCCCACACCAACCCGACCAACGCACGCGATTGTCGCGTTTCTTTGGACACGGTCGGCGGCCACGCCCCGACGATCTACTGTTTCCATGCCAGTTGCCGCACGGCCGTGGAGACGGCCAACCATCAGCTGCGCTCCGCTCTCGGCCGCGCCACGGTCGGCCAGTCGCCACGCCCGCACGCCGTCCGCACCACGTCCAGCATCGCCACCACACCTCCGGCCGCATCTGTGCCGGTTGCCACCAGTGCCGATCTGGGGCCCGACCACGGTTTGCCCCTGCTGCTGCGCACCTGTTTCGCCGCCGATGACATCGTCTCGCTCGCCCCGGGTGTGATCGCCGAGGGCGAGACCCGCGCCGTACCCGAGCACGGTGGCGTCAACGTCCTCACCCGTGACCAGTGGCTGGCCCGCCTCGAAACCAGCGGTGGCATCAATCGCGTGTTTGGCGGCAAGGATGGCCTCTATCTGCGCATCAACCCAGTGGTCCGCAAAAGCACCGGCTCCGACAAGGACGTGACTCGCTTCCGCCACACCCTGATCGAAAGCGATACGCTCTCGAAGCCCGAACAGGAGCGACTGCTGCGCGCCTCCGGTCTTCCCATCGCCGCCCTGATCGACTCGGGCGGAAACTCGATCCACGCGTGGGTCCGGGTCGAAGCGTCCACGGCGGCCGAATTCCACGAGCGCCGCGAACTCCTGTGGAAAAGCGTGCCCGAGCTGCAACTCGATCCGCAGAACCGTAACCCGTCGCGGTTCTCCCGTTGTCCCGGTGGCCGCCGTAACGAGGGATTCCAACGGTTGCTGGCGGTGAACGTCGGCCCGGCCTCGTTCGCCGCGTGGTCAACGGCGCAGGTCGAGTGCGAGGGCCTGATTCGCGCTTCGGATTTCTGCGCGCAGGACGAACCGGA
>CAMBUJ010000301.1 GCA_945871005.1 Opitutus sp. GAS368
AAAAACGCCGACAACTTGCCCCGCGTCGTCAAAGCGGGCGAATACCTCCTCACCGTCATCGAAGCGATCGAGACGGTCTCCAAAAACAGCGGTGATGAGATGATCAAGCTCCACCTCGAAGTCGAAGGCCACGGCTGCCGACTCTTCGACTACCTCGTGGCGAGTGAAAGCTCAGCCTGGAAGCTCGACACGTTCCGCAAAGCGATTGGCGAGGCGGTGGTCGAAGGTGAGGAGGTGGAATTGCACGCGGCCCGCTTGGTAGGCCGACGCGGTTATGCCCGGCTCAAGGTCGAGACCTACCAGGGCAAGGACTCCAACAAGGTGGAATTCTGGCTGACCGACCACGCGCCGTCCTCCGGCTCCAAGCTCCTAGCTCCCAGCTCCTCGCTCATGCCGTCCGGCCCCGCCGGTAAGTCCGCCAAAGATCCGTTCTAACCCTCAACAACCACAGCCCCGCCACCGCCATGAAACTTCGACCCTACCAGCAAACCTGCGTTGCCACCCTGTTGGAAAAGTTCCGCGACCACACCCGGTTGCTCGCCGTTCTGCCCACTGGGGCCGGTAAAACGATCATCCTGGCGGCGCTCGCCCACCGGCTGCAGCCGCTCAAAACGCTGGTGATCGCTCACCGCGAGGAGCTGATCCAGCAGGCGGTGGACAAAATCCGGCAAGCCACCGGGTTGGTGGCCGAAGTCGAAAAGGCGGGGGCGCGGGCCAGCCTGTCGGCGCCGGTGGTGGTGGCGTCGGTGCAAACCCTGGCGAGGGAGGCGCGCCGGGGACGTTGGCCGCGTGACCAGTTCGGCATGGTGGTGATCGACGAGGCGCACCACGCCTTGGCCGAGAGCTATCAGGCCGTGCTGGGCCATTTTCACGATCACGCCAAAATCCTTGGCGTCACCGCCACGCCCGACCGCGGCGACAAACGCAGCCTCGGCGAATACTTTTGCGAGGTCGGTTTCGAGATCGGTCTGCACGAGTTGATTAAGGCCGGTTTTCTATGCCGCATCGCGGTCAAAACCGTGCCGCTGCCCATCGACCTGTCCGCAGTGCGCACGGTGGCCGGTGATTTGAGCGACGCCGATCTGGGAGCAGCCATTGAGCCGTACCTGCAAAAAATCGTCGCCGAACTAAAAACCGCCATTGGTGACCGCAAGACCCTGGTTTTCCTGCCCTTGATACGGACGTCCCAAATGTTCGTGGATCTCTGCCGGGCGGCGGGTTTCACCGCTGAGCACATCGACGGTCAGAGCCAAGACCGCGCTGCCATCCTCGCCCGTTACGCTGCCGGTGAGTTCCAAATTCTGGCCAATTCGCTTCTGCTGACGGAGGGCTTCGACGACCCCTCGGTGGCCTGCGTGGTGTGCCTGCGCCCCACAAAGATCCGCGCGATGTATTCGCAGATCATCGGGCGTGGCACCCGCATCCACCCCCAAAAGCAAAACCTGCTGGTTTTGGATTTCCTCTGGCACACCGAACGGCACGCCTTGGTCCGGCCCGCTCATCTGGTAGCGTCTTCGCCTGCCGAGGCCGACACCATCACCGCCATTCTCGAAGCGGCGGCCAAAGAGTTTGGCACAGCCGGCGGTGCCGACTCCGATGGGCGCGACCTGCTCGCCTTGGTGGCCGACGCCAAGGCCGAGCGGGAAAACGAACTGGTTAAACAACTGGACCAAAACGCCCGTCGTCGCAGCCAGTTGCTCGACCCGGTGGAATTCGCGCTGAGCCTGCACGAGGTCGATCTGGCCGAGTGGGAGCCGACCATGCGGTGGCACGACCAAGCCGCCTCCGCCAAACAGCTTTCGGTACTGCAAAACCTCGGCTTCGACCCGAACGCGGTGCGCAGCCGCGGTCACGCCTCGATATTGCTAGATCGGGTGTTCATGCGCCGGAACCTGAAACTGGCCACGCCCAAGCAGCTCGCCTGGTTGCGCCGGAAAAACCACCCGCATCCCGAAACCGCCTCTTTCACCGAGGCCAAGGCGTTCCTCTCCGCCCACTTCACCCGCTGACCATTCAAGAAAACCATGTCCCTCCGTTACCGTTCGACCCTCCCTCATTACCCCGCTGCAGCCGAACTCAGCCCGGCCCAGTCCCGCGCGGTGGCCGAAACCACCCTTGGCGCCATCGACTGGACCGACGACGTCTCCGGATTTTGCCCGTGCCCTGGCTCGGCCGCCCACACCAACCCGACCAACGCACGCGATTGTCGCGTTTCTTTGGACACGGTCGGCGGCCACGCCCCGACGATCTACTGTTTCCACGCCAGTTGCCGAACGGCCGTGGAGACGGCCAACCATCAGCTGCGCTCCGCCCTCGGCCGCGCCACGGTCGGTCAGTCGCCGCGCCCGCACGCCGTCCGCAGCACAGCCTCAACGCCTCCGGCCGCATCTGTGCCGCTCGCATCCAGTGCCGATCTGGGCCCCGACCACGGTTTGCCCCTGCTGCTGCGCACCTGTTTCGCCGCCGATGACATCGTCTCGCTCGCCCCGGGCGTGATCGCCGAGGGCGAAACCCGCGCCGTGCCCGAGCATGGCGGGGTGAACGTCCTCACCCGTGACCAGTGGCTGGCCCGCCTCGAGACCAGCGGCGGCATCAATCGCGTGTTTGGCGGCAAGGACGGCCTTTATCTGCGCATCAACCCCGTGGTGCGTAAAAGCACCGGCTCCGACAAGGACGTGACGCGCTTCCGCCACACCCTCATCGAAAGCGATACCCTCTCGAAGCCCGAACAGGAGCGATTGCTGCGCGCCTCCGGTCTGCCCATCGCCGCCTTGATCGACTCCGGCGGCAACTCGATCCACGCGTGGGTCCGAGTCGAAGCGTCCACGGCGGCAGAATTCCACGAACGCCGCGAACTGTTGTGGAAAAGCGTGCCCGAGCTGCAGCTCGACCCGCAGAACCGCAACCCGTCGCGTTTTTCTCGTTGTCCCGGTGGCCGCCGTAACGAGGGATTCCAACGGTTGCTGGCGGTGAACGTCGGCCCGGCCTCGTTCGCCGCGTGGTCAACGGCGCAGGTCGAGTGCGAGGGCCTGATTCGCGCTTCGGATTTCTGCGCGCAGGACGAACCGGA
>CAMBUJ010000302.1 GCA_945871005.1 Opitutus sp. GAS368
TCTCATCCCCCAACCATGAAATTCACCTCCACGTTCAAGGCCGCCTTGCTCGCCCTCGGCACCGTTGCCGTCCTTTCCGCTCAAGATGCTGCTCCTGCCGCAGCCGCTCCGGCCGCCGCCCCCGCGGTCGCCAAGTTCACCGAGCCCCAGCTGCTCGAAACCTTCGGCTGGTTCGTCGGCCGTCGCATGGGCCTGAGCGAACTCGGTTTCACCGCCGAGCAGACCGCGTCCATCATCAAGGGCATCCAGGCTTCCGCCAGCGGCGCTGAGTCGCCCTTCAAGATCGATGAAGTCGGTCCTGAGCTCGACAAGTTTATGCAGGCCAAGCAGGCCGAGTACACCGCCAAGCAGAAGACCAAGAACGACGCGCTGAGCGCCAAGTTCTTCGCCACGCTCAAGGACAAGAAGGGCGTGGTCGCCACGCCCAGCGGGCTGCATTACGAGATCGTCACCCCCGGCACCGGCGAGTTCCCCAAGGCCACCGACGTGGTCAAGGTTCACTACACCGGCACCTTGGTGGACGGCACCGTGTTTGACAGCTCCGTGCAGCGCGGTGAGCCCGTCGAGTTCCCCCTCAATGGGGTGATCCCCGGCTGGACCGAGGGCGTGCAAAAGATCGCCAAGGGCGGCAAGATCAAGCTCTACGTTCCCTTCCAGCTGGCCTACGGCGAAGAGGGCCGTCCTCCGACCATCCCCCCGGCCGCCACCCTGCTGTTCGAAGTTGAACTGCTCGACTTCAAGGCCCCCCCTGCCCCCGCCCCCGAGGCTGCTGACGCGATGAGTGCCGTCACCGCTCCGGTGAGCGCCCCCGCCGCCAAGTAAACCGGCCCCGCGCGTTGCTGAAACTACGCGTGCTGCGCTTGAGCCCTTCGCCTTTAACGGCGAGGGGCTTTTTGTTGCCCGAATGGGTCACTGCGGATCTGGGTGCGGCAGCGTGTCGCCCCTCCCCGTTTGTCGGACGAACACGGACAGGTTAATCGGAGTCATCCCGACAGCATGGTTTTGCTTTAATAGCTAGAGTGAGGGGATGAACCCACGCATCCTTCGGCGCACTCGATTCAGTCCCTGTAAATTCGCCGGTTTTGTCGCTTGCCTCAGTTGGGGAGTTTTCAACCCCGTGTTCGCCGCACCGCCAGCAGCGGTGGCGGACCAGATTTTGGTCCGCTCGAAGAGCCACTTATCGGCTAAAGCCGTGAAGTCTTTGTTCGCGGTTCATGGCGCGACGGAGGTAGATGCGATCGATCAACTCGACGTGCGCGTGCTCAAAGTCCCTGCCGGGCAACGCGACCGCGTACTCGAGGCCCTCAAACGCAACCCGAACATCGAGTTTGCTGAGATTGACCCTATTGCGACTGCGGGGGTCCTGACGAACGACCCCTACGTGCAGAGTGGGCAGGAGTGGCATCTGGCCACCATTCAGGCGGGGCTGGCCTGGGACGTGACCAGCGCCACCCCCGCCACGGTGATTGCGATCGTCGATACGGGAGTCGCCCCGACCCAGCCCGATCTGGCCGGCAAGCTTTTGCCGGGCTACAATTTCTACGCCAACACCACCAATACGGCCGATGATTCCGGTCATGGCACCGCGGTGGCCGGGACCGCCGCCGCCCAGGGCAACAATGCCCAGGGCGTGGCCGGGGTGGCCTGGGGCGCCTCGATTCTACCGGTCAAAATCAGTGATCCCTCCGGCTATGCCTCGTATTCAAACATGGCCAAGGCCCTGACCTACGCAGTCGATCATGGCGCCCGGGTGATTAACATCAGTTTTTACGGAAGCACCGCCTCAAGCACCCTGCAGAGCGCCGCCGACTACGTCTGGGCCCGCAACGGGCTGATTTTTGCCTGCGCCGGCAATACCGGGACTAACTTCCCCCAATATCCGGCCGCCTGCGCTCGGGTGATCGCGGTTTCGAGCACGACCTCCAGCGACACGTTCGCCAGCTATTCGACCTACGGCAGTTTTATTTCCCTCTCGGCCCCGGGAAGTGGCATTTATACGACCAACCGGGACGGTACCTACGGGAGCTGGTCGGGCACGTCCTTCGCCAGCCCCATCGCCGCCGGCGTCGCCGGGCTGGTCCTCGCGGTTAATCCCCAGCTGACCAATGCGGCCGTCCTTGATCTGCTAAAAACCAGCGCGGCGGACCTCGGGGCCGTGGGGTTTGACCCCTACTATGGTTACGGGCGGGTGAATGCCTACCGCGCTGTGGTCGCGGCTGCGATCCAGCCTGCTGACGTGACGGCTCCAGCGGTCTCCATCGATTCGCCGACCAACGGCAGCACGGTGGCGGGCATGGTTACGGTCCAGGCCAACGCCAGTGACGCGGTCGGTGTCACCAAGGTGGAGCTCTCGCTTGACGGCGTGCTTACCGTGTCCAGCCCGCAGGCGTCGGCCACGTTCACCTGGGACACCCTGGTTTTCCCCAATGGCACGCACACGCTGAGCGCCCGCGCCTACGATGCGGCGGGCAACGTGGGGAGCTCTGCGCCGGTTAGCGTCACCGTGCAGAACAGTGCGGTCGTGACCGCCGACACGGTGGCGCCGATTGCGGTGATCAACTCGCCCACCGCCGGCACCAGCTTTGGGCGCAACCTGAAGGTATATACGCAGACGACCGACAACGTCGGGGTGGTCCGCGTGGAGCTTTACCGCAATGGGTATTTTACCGCCAGCAGCACTACGCCGTCGGCGGTGTTCAGTTTGAATACCACCAAGTGGGTAAGTGGCGCCCACCAACTTCAGGTGCTGGCCTACGACGCGGCGGGCAACGCCGGTGCCTCGGCGGTGGTCGCGGTCACGAAGTAGGCTGGATCGTTGTAAATAAAGCGGTAGCCGGGGGCGGCCCGAGTAGCGCAGAAATCCGGTCTTCATCGCGCGCTTCGCGCGGCAGCCGGAGCAGACGGGAAGTCTGCGTTACTTTTCAAGGCCGTATCGCCCCGGGATTGAGTTCCGTCCGAGGCTGCCCGTTTTGGGCAGCTGGGAGCGCCGAGCTCCAGCTCGGCTTTGGAGCGGGCATTGCCTCGTTATAAAAAAAGCCGAACTGGCG
>CAMBUJ010000303.1 GCA_945871005.1 Opitutus sp. GAS368
CGCCCGTGGGTCGAACACGGCTCGAGCGTCACATACAGGGTTGCATTTGGAGCCGGTGGACGGCCCAACGCAGCCAGCGCCACGCGCTCGGCGTGGGGGCCGCCGTCATGGGCGTGAAAGCCCTCCGCCACCACCTGCCCGTTTTCCACGATGAGGGCGCCAACCAGCGGGTTGGGGTGCGTGCAGCCCCAGGCTTGGCGCGCCAATTCCAGCGCGCGGCGCATGAAAAACTCGTCGGTTTGAAGCGGGGGCATCGGGAAGGGGAAATCAGGGCGGCTCGCCGAACGGCTAAACCGTCTGGGGCAAAACCTCAGCCGCGCACATGCGGGTTACTGCGTTTTTCGGTGCCCACGGTGGTCGCAGGTCCATGCCCCGGATACACGGCAGTGGCGTCCGGCAGGGTGTAGATTTGTTCACGGATCGACTTGAGCAAGATGTCGAGGCCGCAACCGGGAAAGTCGGTGCGCCCGATGCTGCCAGCAAACAGGGCGTCGCCCACAAACGCCGCGCCTTCGTTGGCGAAATAAAACAATACGTTGCCCGGGCAATGGCCAGGGACGTGGCGCACCTCGATGGTACGTCCAAGGGCGCTAAACCGGTCGCCTTGAGCCACCCAGTGGTCGATCAAGAGGGGCTCCAATTTGATACGACTGCTCAGGAAGGCCGACATGATCTGCGGAGTTTCAAAAAAGCCTTTGTCGGCGAGGTGGCCGCGCGTTTTGGCTCCCGTCGCCCGCGCCACTTTGGCGGCGTCCTGGGTGTGATCCCAGTGCCCGTGGGTCAGCCAGAGCTCGACGAGGCGGCATTTTTCTTCGGCTAGAATGGGCTCGATCAGCTCTCCGATCCCGCCGGGGGCATCGATCAAAATGGCTTCCCCGCGCGCGGCGTCGGTGAGCAAAAAGGCGTTGGTTTCGATGGGGCCCGCAGGCAGCACGTGCAATTTCATATCAGCGCCAAAACAACGGGAATCCAACCGGTCGCAATCCGATAAAGCTGGGGCAACACTGCTTATCGGTTTATCCTGCGGTCTAGGCTTTAGCAGAGGCGGCTCCCATGCGGCAATCGCTCCAGCGGGTGTCTTGGGCGGAGCGCCGAGCTCCAGCTCGGCTCTGGGCTGGTGAGCTTGTCCACTTTCAGGCTGAACTGGAGCCTGGCGCTCCTTTTTCGGTAACCTCCCTTCAACCGTCTGAATCTCTTCGGCGGCCAAATTTTAGGATTTAGCCGCCGGGAATTTCCGCTTTCTTATCCGCCATGAAATCCATGACTGGCTACGGCCGCGCCTCCGCCCCGCTTGGCTCCCACACCCTCACCGTTCAGGTGAGTTCGGTGAATCGGAAAACCCTCGATTTAACCGTCAAACTTCCCGGGGCCTGGGAGTCGCTCGAATCGTCCATCGGTGAAGCGGTGCGAAAAGTGGCTTTGCGGGGGAAAATCCACGTCGATGTTGAGCTCACCGGGGCTGCTGGATCGGCTGATATCGGTTGGGACGAGGCGGCCGCCGGGGTGCTTTTAAAGCGGCTCGCGGTGTTTGCCTCGAGCCGCGGAGTGGTTTTCGCCCCGACGCCGGATCTGTTGCTCTCGTTATTGAATACCCATCGCCAAGGCGCCGCCTTGCCCGCGGTGGACACCGTGGCCCCGGTTTTGTCCGTCGCGCTCGGCGCTGCTCTTCAGGATTTCGTGGCGATGCGGGCCAAAGAAGGCGCCGCCCTGCTGACCGATTTCCTCCAACGCCTCGCCACGCTCTCCAGCCATGTGGCCACGGTGTCGGCGCGCGCGCCGCAGGTGACGGGCAGCTACCGGGAGTTGCTCCACAAACGGCTCCGCGAGGCCGGGCTGGAGCTCGATGTGCGGGATGAGCGCGTGCTCAAGGAGGTCGCCCTGTTTGCCGACCGCTGTGACATCACCGAAGAGCTGACCCGCTTGCGCAGTCATTTCGACCAGTTCACCACTCTGCTGCAATCGAACGGAGATATCGGGCGGAAGGCGGAGTTTATTTTACAGGAGATCAGCCGGGAAATTCACACGATTGGGAGCAAGGCCAACGACCTGACGATTTCGCAAAGCGTGATCGAGCTGAAGAACGAGCTGGAGCGAATCCGCGAGCAGATCGCCAACGTCGAGTAGGTCCGCCGACGGTCACCCTTGGCTCGTCTTCGGGTCCGCGGAATTTTCCCTAACTCGAAATCTCGGTTTATGGGGGGGCGAGGCTTACAAAGTCCCGTAACGTTTCCAGAACGGGCCAAAACCAGTGTTCCTTGATCATGTCGGTGTTGAAACGTGTGGGTTTACGGCTCAAGTCTGGCCCCACTTAATCCAACTCACCCATGAACTCACTCTGGTACCTCGCAATTTTGATCGGACCTTTTCTTTTCGGCCTCTACGCGCAGATGCGTGTGAACGGCGCCTATAACAAAAACGTGCAGATTCCCTCGCGCGGACGGATCACCGGGCGCGAGGCCGCCGACGCCGTGATGCGCTCCGCCGGCATCACCAACGTCGAGATCGTCGAGGTGCCGGGCCACCTCACCGACCACTACGACCCCCTCCATCGCCGACTGGCCTTGTCGGAACTCAACTACAACGGCACCAGTCTCGCCGCCCTGGGTGTGGCGGCTCACGAGGCCGGCCACGCGATTCAGCACAAGGTGGGCTATAGCATGATGACCGTGCGGCAGACCATCGCTCCAGCCACCCAGATCGCCGCCGGTGTATCCAATTATGTGATCATGGCCGGTGTGTTGATGCTCACCTTTATGCGCAGTCCGCTCGGCTACAACCTGCTCGTGCTCGGGGCCGTCGCCTTGGCGGTGATTGTGCTGTTCCAGTTGGTGACCCTGCCGGTCGAGTTTGACGCCAGCCGTCGGGCCAAAGCCCAGTTGGTCACTCTCGGCATCCTCGACAAGGACGAGATCAAGGGGGCCAACGAGACCCTTGATGCCGCTGCCCTGACCTATGTGGCCGCGTTTGTGGCGGCATTGGGCTCATTGCTGCATGTGGTTATGATTTTGATGGGCAGTAACCGGCGCGAAGAGTGATTTAGTCC
>CAMBUJ010000304.1 GCA_945871005.1 Opitutus sp. GAS368
GCCGCGCTCGGGCCAAAAAACAACGGCATGAGCACCGCCTCGCCGGCCGGGTTTTGCGCGAAAAAACTCACCAGAGCCGGCTCGAGCAGCCGCGCCGGCTCCCCGCCTAGCGCTTCGGCCGCGACCTTACTGGAGTGCAACAACGACACCGCCTGCACGGGAAGCCCGAGGTGTTCCCCGAGCTGGGCCGCCAGCCGGCGCAAACTCAGCGTGGAGTCGGGGCGCAGGGAGCCGTTATCGAACAGAAACCAAGCGGTGGCGGGGGCGGTGGACATGGTTTTCAAAGTCACGGTTAAATATCTTGCGACCCAAAATAATTGCCCCGTAAGGTCAACCAACGTCGCCGTATTTACCGTTTAATCATGAACCTCTCCATCAAGAAACTCAGTTTCATCCTCCTCTCCGCCGCCGTGATTCTCTCCGGCTGCTCCAAAAAGCCCAAGCGCCCCGATCCGTCCTCCACCGTTCTTGGACCTGACGGCGGCCTCTCCGGCGCTGGCATCGGCGGCACCGGCGGTCTTGGCGACGGCACCTTGGCTGACGCCAACAGCGCCCTCGGCGCCCGTGACCCGAACGCGATCGACGGCCAGGTCCGCGGTTTGCTCCAGCCGGTCTATTTCGATTTCGACCAATCCGGCATCAAGGCCTCCGAGCGCACCAAGCTGGATGCCGCCAAGGCCTACCTCGAAGCCAACCCCACCGCCCGCATCCTTCTCGAAGGCCACTGCGACTGGAAAGGCACCTCCGAGTACAACCTCGGCCTGGGTGACCGCCGCGCCAATTCCGCCAAGCAGTACCTGAGCACCATCGGTGTTGCCGCCGAGAAGATCGAGGTCCTCTCCAAGGGCAGCCTGGATGCGATCGAGAATGCCGACGAGACCACCCGCGCCAAAGATCGCCGCGTCGAGCTGGTTGTCCTCAAGCAGTAATTTTTAGCTTCACTGCCTTCCCAAAAGCCCCGGCCTGGTGCCGGGGCTTTTTTGTGCCCGCGCCAGGCCGGGAGGACAGCGGTTAGCAGGAGGTCACCGTCGCGCTGCCGGAACCGGAAGCGAAACGACTCCGTCGTCCCGCTACGCCTCGGAACCCGGCGCGCCTCCGTAACGTAGCGGGAGCGCGAAGCGCTTTCGACCCGCGCCACTCGCCCGCGCGCCCGCCCCCAAACCTCGAAACGACTCCGTCGTCCCGCTACGCCTCGGAACGATTAGCGGCTATGCGAGGAACCACCGGTTCTTTCCGATCTCGTTAACCATGAGTTGAATCACCCCGCCAGCACCGCCGCGACGAACTCGCTCCGGGTTTCCATGTGGGGATTATGCCCCGAGGCGGCGATCGCCTCAATCGTCGCCTGGGGAAAGTGGCCGTGAATCACCGCCTGATCGGCCGT
Organism: Opitutus sp. GAS368; assembly: GCA_945871005.1. Taxonomy (GTDB): domain Bacteria; phylum Verrucomicrobiota; class Verrucomicrobiia; order Opitutales; family Opitutaceae; genus Rariglobus. Next base: position 1,385 of record CAMBUJ010000304.1, read on the forward strand.
ACCCACATAGCGCGACTTCCCCCCGGTGATAAAGCGCACCGGTCCGTCAAAGCGGTCGTCCGCCTGCAACGGCGAGGCCTCCAGGGCCGGCAGGGCGGCGGTGATCACCGGCAGGTTGATCAGCCACTGCCAGCGGCCCTCGGCGGTGCGCTCCAAGTTGGTGGTCAGAAACTTGCGCATGGCCCAGTCGCTCACCCGTGCCTCGAAACGCAGCTCGGCCTCGCCGCGCGATTGCACGGTTTCGAGCCGTAATTCGTTCATGGCCGCAAACTCGGCGCGGTGGGCGTGGGCCAAATAATCGCGCGGGGCGATGTCGACCACCACCAAGCGCTCCACCCGCTCCGGATGTCGGCAGGCGAGCAACATCGCCACCTTGCCGCCCATGCTATGGCCCATCAGGGCGACTTTCGGCAGCCCCTGGGCATCGAGCCAGGCGAGCACATCGGCCACCATCGTCACATAGTCCATCGGGGCGCCGTGGGGGGATTTGCCGTGATTGCGCAGGTCGAGCGCGAACACCTGATAGTGCGCCGCCAAGTCTCCACCGGTCGTCAGCCAATTGCGCGACGAGCCGAGCAAGCCGTGCAGGACCACCAAGGGCGGCTTGCCGGCCCCGCCCAGATCACGATGAAAAAGAGTAACCATTCCCCCGCACCCAAACGCCTGGCCGCGCCCGAAGCAACGCCAGCCTCCAACCACGCCCGTGGACGATCCGCCCCCCCCTGCCTGCCGAACGAGAATGATTAAGAGAACGAGTTAAGCCCCCCACCGGCCCCGCAAACCCCGCGCTTGCACCTCATTTGGGCTAAAGCCCGTCTGCAAATGTGCCGATACCCCCACCACCCCCCAACCCACGAGCTCTCCATGCGCCCATCGCCGTCCATTCCGCCCCGCCCCTCACTCTTCACCCTCGGCGCGCTTGTCCTGCTCGGCGTGCTCGCCGGCCTGACCGGCTGCAGCCGCCATGAGCCGCTGCGCATCGGCCTCAACATCTGGCCGGGTTACGAATTTATAATTCTGGCCGAACAACTCGGCTATTACCAGGACGAGGGCGTCGAGGTGAAACTCATCGACTTTTCCTCCCTCGGCGATGCCCGCCGCTCCTTCGAGCGCGGCCAGATCGACGGTCTCGGCACCACCGCCGTCGAAGTCATGCTCGCCGCCGAAGCCTCCCCCGATCCCCTCAAAATCGTCAACATCGTCGACTACTCCGACGGCGCTGACGTGATCCTCGCCCGCCCCGGCTTCCCCGACCTCGCCTCGCTCAAGGGCCGCAAGGTCGGCGTCGAACTCGGCTCGCTCTGCGTCTATGTGCTCGCCCGCGGCCTCGAACAAGCCGGCCTTAGCCTGGCCGACATCGTGGCCGTGTCCAAGGACCAGGCCAGTTTGGAAGCCGACCTGCGCGCCGGTCTGCTCGACGCAGTTGTCACCTACCCACCGACCTCGCTGGCCATTCTAAAGGACCCGGCCTTCCAAACCGTTTTTAGCACGAAAAAAACGCCCCGGGAGGTCGTCGACGTGCTGGCCTTCGGCGAGAAAGCCATCAGCGAACGCCCCAAGGACGTGGCTGCCGTGCTGCGTGCCTTCAATCGGGCCCAGGATTATTACGTAAGCCACAAGACCGAGGCCCTGAAAATCATGAGTAAACGCGAGGG
>CAMBUJ010000305.1 GCA_945871005.1 Opitutus sp. GAS368
GATAGGGTCCGCCGAGAATCTGCACGACCGCGTGCTCCGCGCGATGGATACGCAGGAAGAGCTCCTCGCGCTCGAGGAGCATTTCATTGACCTGGATTTGTTGGTCCCTGCGCATCGGCGGGTTTAGCCCCCGGTCTCGTCGTCGGCCGGAGTGGTCTCTTCGCTCGCTGCGTCACTGCCCGTGGCGGCGACGGAGGCCACGGCCTCGCGCGCGGGGCCCTTTTTGGCTATGCCGGTGGCGCGAGTGAGCGGTTCGGATTTGGGATCGATGCCTGCGACGGGCAGGGGCGGGGGCGGGAAGGGGAATATGCCTGGTTCGCCGATGACCTCTTCGATCTGCGTTTCGAGGATCGCGATGCGCTCGTAGGCGGCCTGGCGCTCGGCGATGAGTTCGTCGATGCGAAGACGGGCTTCGAGTGCTTGGCGAAGGGTTGCGGAGTCCGCGACGAGAACAAGGTCGCGGAAGGTGAGGGCGGTGAGGGAGGGTTTCTTGGCCATGACAGAAAAGGGACAGGTTTAGCGAAAGAGCCGGGCGAGTTTGTTGAGCAGGTTACCCGCGACGGGAGTGGCAGAAAGAGGGGCGATCACGGGGATGGCGAGCGTGGGTTCGGGTTGAGTTGTCAGAGTGTTCGCCGAACCGCCGACTGCGGGCAGGCTGGCGGGCTTGGGGCGGTTGAGACGAGCCTGGTGGATAGCCCTGGCGCACGCGGCGACCTCCAGATCGACGTCAGTGAGCGCATCGGCCACGAGTTCGTCGGGGGCGTTGGGGTGCTGTACCACGGCAATGCGAACGCTGGCGATCGGGTCGCGGACGAGTTCGTAGAGGTCGGCACGGCGCCACGCATGGCCGCGTACGGCGAGTCGGCGAACCGCGGGCAGGGGATCGTCAAGGAGGGTACGCGCGGTCGCCGCGTCGAGTCCGGAAAGCGGCCGGTCCTGAATCGCCCAATGGCGGCGAAAGATCGGGCTGCAGTTAACAAGCAGCCCAGCCAACCCAGGATCGAGGTTTTCCCGGTAGGCCAAGGCAGCAAGGACCGCAGGGTAACGGGTCGCAGCGATCGCTTGGACTTGCTCCTCCGCGAGTGCGGGGTTGCCAGCAAGGGCGACACACGCGGGCTCGTCACCCAGATCGATAAAATAGGTGGCTACACTGGGATCGAGCTGGGGGTTGCCAGCGAGGGCGCTGCGCACCGAGGCATCGCCATCCTGGGCCAGCAGGCGCTGCAGGGGCCGGGGCAATGCCCGGCGGGCGGCCACCCAGCGGCGTTCCTCGGCTTCGCCGGTGGTGGCGAGGTTGAGCAGATCGATGGCGTCGGGTTGGATCCGCTCTCGCACCCGTTGGCGCACGGTGTGGTGGCTGGATTGAAGCAGCAGGTGTTCGGCGTTCTTGGGCAGGCTCCGGCGCTGGAGAAGCGCAAGCTGCACGTCCTCCTCATCGGTCGTGGCCCAGCCGCAGAGGGTGTCGTCGTCGGCGGGCGCGCTGCCCACGGTGTGAAGGCGGACAACAGCGCTGTCGTCGATGGCGAGGACCAAGGCAGCGGGGGCGGCGAGGGAGGATTGGCCCGCAAGGGCGACGCGCACGGCGGGGTCGCTATCGCAGACGAGAATGGACTGCTGGGGCAAGCGCAGGCCGGGGTTGGTGGCGAGGGCGCGGCGCACGCTCGCTTCGTTATCGTCGACGAGGGTGAGTAGTTCGCGCGCGGGCAGTTGCGGATGGAGTGCAGCCTGCGAGCGAACCGCGGCATTGGCATGCGCGGCAAACTCAAGGAGCAGGTGCGGCGGGGTGCGCGGATTGGCGGCAAGCAGGGAGAGTACGGCGGTGGTCGGCGACTGGGCCGCGAGATTTTCGAGCAGGTGGCTGGGGGCCAGCGGGTATGCGGCCACAAAAGCGCGCGCCTCGGGGGCCGTGTTGGGGGGCAGGTCAGCCAGTTCCTGGAGCAGCGAGGACGGCAGCGGTGGTTTACGCAGAGCCTGGGCAGTGCGGCGTACCCCGTCTTGGCGGATACGGGCGAGCACGACGTCAATAGTAGGAGTTTGGGCGGCAGACACGGGAAGGGCAGCGGGAAATTAGATCCGGTGGGGGCGGGGTTTTAATCGAGGTGAAGGTCACCGGGCCGGACGTAGATTTCGCGAGGATTTGAGCCGATTTGGGGGCCGATGAACCGGCGTTTTTCCATCTCCTCGATCAGGCAGGCGGCGCGGTTGTAACCGATGCGTAGACGACGCTGCAGGTAACTGGTGCTGGCGCGGCCGTGAGCGGAGATGACTTCGAGTGCTTCCTTGATCAGGGGATCGAGGCCGGCGTTGGTCTCGGAATCGCCGAGAATATCTTCCCCGCCGTCAGGAGCGTCCTCGGGGCGGAGTTCGACCCGGTAGCGGGGTTGTAGCTGGGCTTTCAGGGAGGCGACGATCTGCTCGACTTCGGTGTCATCGACGAAGGGCGCTTGGAGGCGCTGGAGTCGTCCCAGGCCAGGCGGGCTGTAGAGCATGTCACCGCGCCCCTGGAGCGCTTCGGCCCCTTTCCCGTCGAGGATGGTGCGGCTGTCGATTTGCGAGGCGACCTGGAAGGCAACGCGAGTGGGGAAGTTTGCCTTGATCACCCCGGTGATCACGTTCACCGACGGCCGTTGGGTGGCGAGAATGGTGTGGATGCCGACGGCTCGCGCCATCTGGGCAAGACGGGCAATGGACGTTTCGATTTCTTGAGCGGCCGTCATCATGAGGTCGGCGAGTTCGTCGATGATCAGGACGATGAACGGGAGTTTGGCGAAGCCCTCGACGGCCGCTTTGGCGTTGTAACCGGCAAGGTTGCGGACGTTTTTTTCGGCGAGGGTTGCGTAGCGGTGCTCCATCTCGCGGACCAGCCACTTGAGCGCTTGGCAGGCTTGTTTGGGGTCGGTGACCACCGGATGAATCAGGTGCGGCAGATCACGATAAATGGCGAACTCGACGATCTTGGGATCGATAAGCACCAGCTCCAATTCGTCCGGCCGGAACCGATAGAG